>NZ_JBEYYJ010000007.1:0-235896 GCF_040645475.1 Streptomyces sp. NPDC046759
TACACCGGTGACTCCGCCGGCGGCACCCGCCACACGGACCTGATCGTCGTCTGGGACGACGGCAAGGTCACCCTCTACCAGGGCGGCTACGGCAACGACCCCGCCCGCCCCTTCATCGCCGAACACCAGCTGCAGCCCGAGAAGAGCATCTTCACCCACGCCGTCAACGTGACCGGCACCAACACCGGCGCCGCCACCGACGGAGTCGTGGTGCGCTGGTCCGACGGCGAGATGACCCTCTACACCTCCGTGGACGCCAAGGGATTCCACGGAGAGAAGCAGCTCGCCCCGCCGAAGTCCGCCGAATGGAGGGACGACGCCCAGCAGCTGACCGCCGGCCGCTTCACCGCGAACGGCCTGCGCGACGACCTGATGGTGGTCTGGAAGGACGGCCACGTCTCCGTCTTCGGCGACCTGGCGGCCAACGGGCTGAAGAAGCAGACCCAGACCGTCGCCAAGAACCGCACCTGGCCCTCCGCCGAGAAACTCGCCACTGGCTCCTTCACCGGCAAGGACACCGACGACGTGCTGGTGCGCTGGATCGACGGCGAGACCACCATCTACCCCGGCATGACCGGCAAGGCCCTGCCCGGCGAGATCAGGATCCGGCCCGAGAAGTCGTACTGGACCAACGCCGCCGCGATCACCGCCGGGGCCTTCACCACCAACACCACCGCCAACGACGTCCTCGTCCGCTGGAACGACGGCCACCTCAGTTACTTCACCGGCGTCGACGCCAAGGGCCTCCACACCGAAATCCAACTCGCACCCACCAACTGAACCGCCTGGACACGCCATTTCTTGGAGGGGGCGGCTCGCGGACGACCGGCGAGCCGCCCCTGGTCGTCGCCTGCTCGGACATCTCCGGCGTGACTGTCAGGTGACCACGAACGATTCGAGAGACAGTTGAGAAAAATGAAACCCGGGAGTATCGCGGCGAGAACGGTCTCGTATGCGATACGCATGGTCTGTCTGATTCTGCTGCCCATCGCGCTTGCTGCCGGCCTGATCGGAGGTGTTCCCTCCCGTGCCCTGGCCGACGGTTCGCCGGCGGGTGCCGGCAACAGCGAGACGTCCGACCGTGCTCGGGTGCTCGACCTGTGGTCGACCGGCGGCCCCGAGGTGCGGGCCGCCGCGGAAGCCGCGTTGACCGGCAGTGACGACGACGTCAGGCATTTCCTGGAGAAGTCGGCCTGGAACGCCGAGTTCCAGGACGAACGTGTCAGCGCGGCGCAGCTCGCGAGTATGGGCGGGCGGAATCTTCAGGACGCGGCTGTGAAGGCGCTGGGCGGATCCGAACACGACCTGCGGGCCTTTCTTTCCAGCGGCTGGCAGGACCCGTTGTTTCAGGATCAGCGGGTTCAGGTTGCGCAGGTCATCGACGCGGGCGGCCCGGAGGTCAAGAAGGCCGGGCAGGCCGCGCTGAACGGGACACCTGGTGACATCAAGGCGTTCCTGTCCACCGGTCAGTACGACCGGCGGGCGCAGGACGAGCGGGTCGAGGTCGCGCAGATCATCAGCGCGGGCGGCTCCAACGTGGCGGCGGCCGGCCGCATCGCGTTGAACGGTACGGCTGACGACATCCACGAGTTCCTGGAGGTCGGCCAGTACGTGGCGCGTGCCCGTGACCAGGAGCACGCGACCGTCGCCCAGCTGGCGGCGCAGGCCACGAAGGCCGGCACCAGGGCGGCGGCGCAGACCAAGGCGGCCAAGGACGCCTCCGCGCGTGCCGTGACGGCGGCGAAGCTGGCCAAGGAGGCCGCGCAGAAGGCGGCGGCCGAGACCCAGGCGGCGAAGAACGACTCGGCGCACGCCGCTTCGGCGGCCGGCCGGGCGGCGTCCGCGGCCAAGCAGGCCGCGGACGCCGCGCAGGAGGCGATCGACGCGGCGGCCGCCGCCAACAACTCCGCGCGGCTGGCGGCCAGTGCCGCTGAGCAGGCCGCTTCGGCGGCGGTGGGTGCCGCGCAGGCAGCGTCCCGTGCGCAGAGTGCGGCCGCGGACGCGGCCACGGACGCGGGCAAGGCATCCGCGGCGCGCAAGGCGGCCGAGGACGCCCGCACCGCGGCCAAGGGAGCGCGGCTGGCGGCGGACGCGGCGAAGCAGGCCGGCAATGCCGCAACCGAGGCGGGCAAGGCGGCGAAGGCTGCCGCCGATGCCGGCACCAACGCCGACGCCGCGGCGGATGCGGCCGACCAGGCCAACACCTATGCCGACCAGGCCGGCGTCCACTCCTCCGAGGCCGGTGCCGAGGCGGCCGCGGCCCACCGCCACGCGCAGGAGGCCAACCGAGCCGCCAACGCGGCCGCAGTGCTGGCCGCAGAGGCGGCCGGTGCGGCCAGTGACGCGGAGGACGCGGCCAACGCGGCGGCCACTCATGCGGACAACGCCGCCAAGGACGCCGATGACGCGGCCGCCCACGCCGGCGAGGCCGCCACTGCTGCCAAGCAGTCCGCGGCACACGCCAAGGCCGCCCAGGAGGCGGCCGACGCCGCCACCGCGGCCGTCGCCAAGGCCAAGACGACCCATCAGACGGCCGTCAAGATCGAGGCGGAGGAGCTGACCGAGCGGACCAACGCCGGCATCGCCAAGGCCAAGGACCTCAAGGCCCAGCAGGACCAGCAGACGGCCGCCGATGCCGCTGCTGCCCAGCAGGTCAAGGACACCGACGCCCAGGCCAAGTCCCTGGCCGTGCAGGCCGCCCAGCCCGGAGCCGACGCCAAGACCATCGCCGAGGCCGGCCGCAAGGTCGCGCTGGCGACGATGCAGACCGGCGGGCCCTGGAGCCGGGGCGCCGCCGAGCAGGCCCTGACCGGCACCGACCAGGACGTCGTCGACTACCTCACCACCCGCCGCACGCAGGCCGCCCACCAGGACGACCGCTACCGGGTGCAGACCCTGGCCGAGGAAAGCTCACTGGCCTCGGTGCGCAGCGCGGCCCAGGACGCGCTCAAGGGCAGCGACGAGCAGGTCTCGGCGTTCCTGGCCAGTGGTCAGTACGAGGCCGGGGCGCAGGACTTCCGGGTGAACATCGCCCAGATCATCGACGTCGGCGGGCCGGTGGTGCAACAGACCGGCCGGGCCGCACTGGACTCGAACGACCCGCAGAGATACCGGCAGTTCCTCACCACCGGCCAGTACCAGGCACGTGTCCAGGACGAACGGGTGCGCGCGGCCCAGCTGATCGACAGCGGTGGCTCACAGGTCAAGTCCGCGGCCCGGATCGCCCTGGAGGGGCCCGACGACCTGCTGGATCAGTTCATCCAGGTCGGGCAGTACAAGGCCCAGCGGCAGGACTTCCTCGGCGCCACCCATACCGCGCAGATCGCCCAGCTGATCGCGGACGCCGCCGGTGTCGCGGCCACCGCCCAGCAGAACGCCGCCGACGCCCACAAGGCCGCCGCTCTCGCGGTGAAGGCCAAGGACCAGGCGGCCGACTGGGCGAAGAAGGCCGACGCTTCCGCCAAGCAGGCCAAGGGGTACGCCGACCAGGCGGCCAAGTCCGCCAAGGATGCCCAGGCCTCCGCCGACCAGGCAGCCGCCTCCGCCCACACCGCCGCCAAGGCCGCCGCCTCCGCCGACCGGGCCGCGAGCGACGCGGCCACCTCCGCCGTCGACGCCGCCGGCTCCGCCCAGTGGGCGCAGGCATCCGCCAGCGCCGCCTACACCGCCGGAGCGCAGGCCCGGGCCTCCGAAATAGCGGCCGGCAAGGACTCCAAGGCCGCCGACCAGGCCTTCAAGGACGCCTTCCAGGCCGCCGTGCAGAAGGAGGAAGCCGCACGCAAGGCCGCCGAGAAGGACACCGGAGGCCAGGCCGAAGCACGCTACCGGTGCGGAATGCTCGGCTGCGACCCCGTGGAACACCCGGTGCGCTACTGCCAGCACAACGAGGTGCTGTGCGACCTCGCCTCCATGGGCCCCGGCGCCCAGGCCGCGGCCGAAGAGCTGTGGACCGTGGAGAAGGACCTCCTCGGCCTGGGACAACTGGAGGAGTGCAAGGGCGGTGACGTCTTCGCCTGCACCCAACTCGCCGAAGACGTCACTCTCAGGTCCAAGTTCAAGCTCCTCGAACGAGGACTGGAAGCGCTTCAGGACCTCCGCCGCCTCCGGTACGTGAAGTGCGCCCAGTGCTTCCCGGCCGGCACGAAAGTCCTCATGGCCGATGCTCACACCAAGAGCATCGAGACTGTTCAGCCTGGTGACACCGTTCTGGCCACCGACCCGCTCACCGGCCGCACCGCACCCCGACAGGTCAGCCGTCTCATCGTCACCGACGGCGACAAACACTTCGACGAACTCACCATCACGACCCCCGACGGCCCCCGCAGACTCACCGCCACCGGCGAACACCCCTTCTGGAGTCCCTCAGCACACCAGTGGGTCAAGGCCCACGACCTCACCCCCGGCACCACCCTCCTCAGCACCCACGGCACCACCGCCCGCGTCCAGGCCAACCGCGCCTTCGACCGGCACACCCGCACCTACAACCTCACCGTCGACGACCTCCACACCTACTATGTACTCGCCGGAAGAACTCCCGTGCTGGTGCACAACAGCTCGTGTGGTGACGTCGAATTGGGTCCCGGGACCGGCTCCGCTGATTCCTTGACCTCCTTCACCTCACCGAAGCCGGAGACCGAGTACGTCTTCGATCCCACCACCGGAAAGTTCCTCGCAGGAGACAGAGAGCCGATTTCCGGAGGGCTCAGCCCTCATGAGCAGTTGGTGGCCAAAATGGGGGCAGACCCGAAGACGGTAGCGGGCGGCACGCTGTATCGGAATGCGGAGGGGCAACTCGTCTTCACGCAAGAGAGTGGCCATTTCGGGCACAACTGGACGCCTGCCGCGTGGGACCAGTTCAAAAAACTCATGGAAAGCTACGGAGTCAAGGCCGAGTACGAATCATGGGGCTAGACATGGCAGACTGGACGCCAGTCCTGAGAAGCAGTTACGACTCGTGGCTGGGTGTCATGCCGAACGGGATGCTCGGAGTCGGCAAGGCGGACGAGGGCAGGGCAACGCTGGAGGGGTCCGGCTACGTAGCCATGTGGCCCTTCCTGGAGCGGGATCTCGTCGAGTGCCTCGATGACTTCACGAGATCGTGGCACCTCCTGGGGGGACACGGGGTTTCCACCCCGGAGAAGCTGGTGGAGCTGACGGTGCAATCCGCATGCAGTCGAGGGCGCCCGTATTGGATGGCACTAGCTGTTCAGTGGCTCACTCAAATGGCGCACATGCCCGGCTTCGATTCACAGCTGGTATCCGGAATGCTGAAATCTGCGGCGGAGTCGGAAACGCTGCCCAGCGAGCTGCGTGAACAAGCTCGAAGGCATTGTCCATCCGATTGACATCGGTCCGTCAAGGCGGCTCGTCACCTCGCTGGACGAGCCGCCCTGCCGCTTCTGCAATGACCTAGCACTCGATGATGTTCACGGCCAGCCCGCCCCGGGCCGTCTCCTTGTACTTCACGGACATGTCGGCGCCGGTGTCCTTCATGGTCTTGATGACCTTGTCCAGGGACACCTTGTGGGAGCCGTCGCCGCGCATGGCCATCTTGGCCGCCGTGACCGCCTTCACCGCGGCCATGCCGTTCCGCTCGATGCACGGGATCTGGACCAGGCCGCCGACCGGGTCGCAGGTCAGGCCCAGGTTGTGCTCCATGCCGATCTCGGCCGCGTTCTCCACCTGCTCGGGGGAGCCGCCGAGGACCTCGGCCAGCGCGCCCGCGGCCATCGAGCAGGCGGAACCGACCTCGCCCTGGCAGCCGACCTCGGCGCCGGAGATGGAGGCGTTCTCCTTGAAGAGCATGCCGATGGCGCCGGCGGCCAGCAGGAAACGGACCACGCCGTCCTCGTCGGCGCCCGGCACGAAGTTGATGTAGTAGTGCAGCACCGCCGGGATGATGCCGGCCGCGCCGTTCGTCGGGGCCGTGACGACCCGGCCACCGGCCGCGTTCTCCTCGTTCACCGCCATCGCGTAGAGCGTGATCCACTCCATCGCGTGCGCCAGCGGCTCACCCTCGGCGCGCAGTTGGCGGGCGGAGACGGCCGCGCGGCGGCGCACCCGGAGGCCGCCGGGCAGGATGCCCTCGCGGGACATGCCGCGCTGCACGCACTCGCGCATCACCCGCCAGATCTCCAGCAGGCCGGTGCGGATCTCCTCCTCCGTGCGCCAGGCCCGCTCGTTCTCCAGCATGAGCGAGGAGATCGACAGGCCCGTGTCCTTCGTCAGGCGCAGCAGCTCGTCACCCGTGCGGAAGGGATACTTCAGGACCGTGTCGTCCAGTTTGATCCGGTCCGCGCCGACCGCGTCCTCGTCCACCACGAAGCCGCCGCCGACCGAGTAGTACGTCTTCGTCAGCAGTTCCGCGCCCGAGGCGTCGTACGCCCACAGCGTCATGCCGTTGGCGTGGTACGGCAGGACCTCCCGGCGGTGCAGCACGAGGTCCCGGTCGAAGTCGAAGGCGATCTCGTGCTCGCCCAGGAGCCTGATCCGGCCCTCGGCCTTGATCGCCTCCACGCGCGCGTCCGCCGTCTCCACGTCCACCGTGCGCGGCGAGTCGCCGGCGAGGCCGAGCAGCACGGCCTTCGGGGTGCCGTGGCCGTGGCCGGTCGCGCCCAGGGAGCCGTACAGCTCCGTCCGGACGGAGGCGGCCTTGGCCAGCAGCCCCTCGTTGCGCAGGCGGCGGGCGAACATCCGCGCCGCGCGCATCGGGCCGACCGTGTGGGAGCTGGACGGGCCGATGCCGATCGAGAACAGGTCGAAGACCGAGATGGCCACGGTCACTCCTCAAGACAGCAGAACAGGGATGGCGGGGCACCCATACGGTGCGGGTGCCCCACCGGGGACTTACGGTCCGGGTCTACTTGGTCAGACCCGGGTACAGCGGGTGCTTGTCGGCGAGCGCCTTCACGCGCGCCTTGAGGGCCTCCGCGTCGTACGACGGCTTCAGCGCCTCGGCGATCACGTCCGCGACCTCGGCGAAGTCCTCGGCCGTGAAGCCGCGGGTGGCCAGGGCCGGCGTACCGATGCGCAGGCCCGAGGTCACCATCGGCGGCCGCGGGTCGTTCGGGACGGCGTTGCGGTTGACCGTGATGCCGACCTCGTGGAGGCGGTCCTCGGCCTGCTGCCCGTCCAGCTCGGACGCACGCAGATCCACCAGGATCAGGTGCACGTCCGTGCCGCCGGACAGCACGTTCACGCCGGCCTCACGGGCGTCCGCAGCCGTCAGACGCTCGGCGAGGATGCGGGCACCTTCCACGGTACGACGCTGGCGCTCCTTGAACTCCTCCGAGGCGGCGACCTTGAAGGAGACCGCCTTCGCCGCGATCACGTGCTCCAGGGGACCGCCCTGGAAGCCCGGGAAGACGGACGAGTTCAGCTTCTTCGCGAAGTCCTTCTTCGCGAGGATGATGCCGCCGCGCGGGCCGCCGAGGGTCTTGTGCGTGGTGGAGGTCACCACATCCGCGTACTCGACCGGGTTCGGGTGCAGACCGGCGGCGACCAGGCCGGCGAAGTGCGCCATGTCGACCCACAGGTACGCCTCGACCTCGTCGGCGATCCGGCGGAAGGCGGCGAAGTCCAGCTGCCGCGGGTACGCCGACCAGCCGGCGATGATCACCTTCGGGCGGTGCTCCTTGGCCAGGCGCTCGACCTCGGCCATGTCGACCAGGCCGGTCTCGGCGTCCACGTGGTAGGCGACCACGTCGAACTGCTTGCCGGAGAAGTTCAGGCGCATGCCGTGGGTCAGGTGGCCGCCGTGGGCGAGGTCCAGGCCGAGGATGGTGTCCCCGGGCTGGGCCAGCGCGAACAGGGCCGCCTGGTTGGCGGAGGCCCCGGAGTGGGGCTGGACGTTGGCGTACTCGGCGCCGAACAGCTCCTTGATCCGGTCGATGGCGATCTGCTCGGCGACGTCGACGTGCTCGCAGCCGCCGTAGTAGCGGCGGCCCGGGTAACCCTCGGCGTACTTGTTGGTCAGCACCGAGCCCTGCGCCTCCATCACCGCGACCGGCGCGAAGTTCTCGGAGGCGATCATCTCCAGCGTGGACTGCTGGCGGCCGAGCTCCGCGTCGACCGCGGCGGCGATCTCCGGGTCCAGCTCGTGCAGGGACGTGTTCAGGACGGTCATACGGCTACGACTCCTCAGCCGGCGTTCTGGGCGGTGTACTCGTCGGCGGAGAGCAGGTCGGCCGGCTCCTCCGTGACGCGCACCTTGAACAGCCAGCCGCCCTCGAAGGGAGCCGAATTCACCAGCGACGGGTCGTTGACGACGTCCTCGTTGATCTCGGTGATCTCACCGCTGACCGGCGAGTACAGGTCGGAAACGGACTTGGTCGACTCCAGCTCGCCGCAGGTCTCGCCCGCGGTCACGGTGGAGCCGACCTCGGGGAGCTGGGCGTAGACGACGTCGCCGAGCGCGTTGGCCGCGAACTCGGTGATGCCGACCGTCGAGACGCCGTCCTCGGCGGCCGACAGCCACTCGTGCTCCTTGCTGTAGCGCAGCTGCTGGGGGTTGCTCATGGCCTGAATTCTCCTGTAAGCGCGAGGATGCTGATGAAGGGGGGACTGCTGAAGACGCACGTGAGCAGCCGTGATGTGCCCGACGTCACGTCCAGGGGTACGGCTCGGGGTCTACGACGGTGTCACTTCCGGCGCTTGTAGAACGGCAGCGCCACGACCTCGTACGGCTCGTGGCTGCCCCGGATGTCCACGCCGACGCCCTCGGTGCCCGGCGCCGCGTGCGCCGCGTCGACGTAGGCCATGGCGATCGGCTTGCCCAGCGTGGGGGAGGGGGCGCCCGAGGTGACCTCGCCGATCACCTTGCCGCCGGCGACGACGGTGTACCCGGCGCGCGGGACCCGGCGGCCCTCGGCGATCAGGCCGACGAGCACCCGCGGGGGAGTCTGCTCGGCCCGGGCGGCGGCCTCGACGAGCGCCGCGCGCCCCACGAAGTCGCCCTTGTCGAACTTGACCACGCGGCCGAGCCCGGCGTCGAAGGGGGTCAGCCCGGTGGTCAGCTCGTGCCCGTACAGCGGCATGCCCGCCTCCAGGCGCAGCGTGTCCCGGCAGGACAGGCCGCACGGCACCAGGCCGACGCCCTCGCCGGCCTTGGTCAGCGCCTGCCACAGCTCGACCGCGTGCTCGGGCCGCACGAACAGCTCGAAGCCGTCCTCGCCGGTGTACCCGGTGCGGGCGATGAGCGCCGGGACGCCGGCCACGGTGCCGGGCAGGCCGGCGTAATACTTCAGGCCGTCCAGGTCGGCGTCGGTCAGGGACTTCAGGATGCCGGGGGACTCGGGGCCCTGGACGGCGATCAGCGCGTAGGCGTCCCGGTCGTCACGCACCTCGGCGTCGAAGCCCCCGGCCCGCTCGCCCAGGGCGTCCAGCACCACCTGGGCGTTGGAGGCGTTGGCCACGACCATGTACTCGGTCTCGGCGAGCCGGTAGACGATCAGGTCGTCCAGGATGCCGCCGTCGGCCTGGCAGATCATGGTGTAGCGGGCGCGGCCGACGCCGATGGAGGCGATGTTGCCGACCAGGGCGACGTTCAGGAACTCGGCCGCCTCGGGGCCGGTGACGGTGATCTCGCCCATGTGGGAGAGGTCGAACAGACCCGCCTTGGTTCGCACGGCCAGGTGCTCGTCGCGCTCGGAGCCGTAGCGCAGGGGCATGTCCCAGCCGGCGAAGTCGGTCATCGTCGCACCGAGCGCGCGATGCACGGCATCCAGCGCGGTGTGACGGAGTTCAGTGCTGCTCATCGGTCGGTCGTCTCCCAGGACACACGGACGGGGCGAGGAACGTTCCTCCCCATCTGTCATCGGAACCTGAGAGGTTCGCCACGACCGCCACAGGGACGATCACGGCTTGCACCTTGGGTGGAGCCACTGTCACAGCGGCCCGCTTTTCAGATGTGCCTCGCCCGCGCGGTAACGGGGCCTGAGAGATTCAAGGGAGGGACTTGCTCCTTCGGCGTCCCAGCGAAGGCTGCTGGGAACTCTCCCGCGCGGATTCAAGCGGCCGGTATGCAGTTGGCGGCCACATCATTGCACGCCGCGCCCCCGCCCGTCAGGGCCGCATCCGTAACCGACCTGTGGCAGGACGCGCACGAAACCACCGGGCATCGCGCATTACCTTCTCTTTACATCTGCTGGGCATGGATATGGCCGAGCGAGCAGGGGAGGACGACCACGGTGAACAGGACGACGGCCTACGCCACCGCCGCTGCCCCGACGACCGGCGCGGCGGTGCCCGGGCAGCCCTCCGCCCCGGCGCGCGAGCGCCGCTCCGAGCCCCCCGCCCCGGTCGTCCGCGACCTGCGCGACGGCGCCGGCCCCAGCCCGCGTGCCCTGCTCTTCGGCCCCCGGGACCTGGTCGTGGTCACCGGGCTGCCCGGCAGCGGCAAGTCCACCCTGATGCACCGGGCGGTCTGCGGCCGCCGCGTCGACTCCCAGGACGCCCGCGACCGCTTCGCGGCCCGCCTGCCCCGCACCTTGCCCTACGCCCTCTACCGCCCCTTGGTCCGCCTCGCCCACTACGCCGGCCTGCGCCGCGCGCTGCGCACCGGCGAAGGCGTCGTCGTGCACGACTGCGGCACCCAGTCCTGGGTCCGCGCCTGGCTCGCCCGTGCGGCGCGCCGCCGCGGCGGCACCCTCCATCTGCTGCTGCTCGACGTCCCCCCGGTCACCGCCCGCGAGGGCCAGCGGGAACGCGCCCGGGGCGTCTCCCGCTACGCCTTCGCCCGCCACCGCCGTACGACCGCCCGGCTGCTCGGTGCCGTCGAGCGGGGCGAACTGCCCGCGGGCTGCGGCTCGGCGGTCCTGGTGGACCGCGCGGCGGCGGACGCCCTGCAGCGGATCGCCTTCACGGCATGCGTCCCTGTCACAGCAACCCGCTAGCCTTCATGGTCAAGCAGTGGATCCCAGCAGGCGGTAGGCAGATGGACTTCCCGGCGGACATTCCCGCGGACTTCCCGGCACAGGCGCACCCCCAGCCGCACGGCGGCTGGCCCGGCAACGAACTGGAGGAGGTCCTCTCGGCCTCCCTCGGCATACCCGCCGCGGCCGGCCGGATCATCGAGGTGCTCGGGCGCAGCCTGCTGTGGATCCCGCTGCCCAACGGCGGCGGCCCGCACACCGGCCCGCTCGACCTGCCCACACTGGACATCGGGGGCCAGGCGTACGTCCCGGTGTTCAGCTCCGAGGAACAGCTGCGCCAGGCTGCCGGCTCCCACATGCCGTACACCATCGCTCCCGCCGTGGAGTTCGCGCGCGGCCTGCCCCCGCAGGTCGGCATGGCGGTGAACCCCGACGCGCTGGTCGGCATCCCGCTCCCCCCCGAGGCCGTGGCCGAGCTGTGCCGGGCCGGCCGCACCCCGCTCGACGGCCCGAACGCCGGCGGCCGGGTCCGCCTCTTCGAGCCCGACTGGCAGGACGACCCGGTCGACTTCCTCTCCGCCGCGTCCGCCGAGTTCGCCGAGGCCGGCGTCGTCCTCACCGCCCGGCGCTGCCTGGCCGCGATAGAGACCGACGACCCGGTGATGTTCGTCGGCGTGGAACTCTCCCAGTGGGAGGGCGACCTCCGCGTCCTCCCCATGCAGGCCCTGGGCCGGGCCCTCGGCAGAGCCCCGGTCGCATGGCCGGTCAACCTGGTCCTCCTGGACGTGACGGACGACCCGGTGGCGGCCTGGCTGAAGGAGAACGTCCGCCCCTTCTATCAGTACGGCCACTAGAAGCCGGCCCGGGACCGGCCGGCCCGAAGGGGCGCGGGGCCGGTCCGCCACGCGGCTGGGCCGCGGGGCGCGCCGAGCTGCGACGCAACCGCGCTCGCGCACGCACCCAAGGTCCTGAGCCGCTGGGCGCTTAAGCTGTCTCCAAACGCGGGGCACAGAAAAGAGAAGGGCACGACAGGTGAGCGCGAGCCACAGCGGCAGCGTCGAGCACATGCTGCGCCAGGTCACCCCCGGCCGCTATGACGCCTACGAGGCCCTGCTCCGCGCCCTCGCCGTCCCCTCCTCCGGCCAGGTCTGGATGCTGCTGTGGCACGGCCAGGCCGGCTCCCCGGACGCCCAGTACGGGAACATGGAGGTCGACGGCTTCCAGTACGCACCCTGCGTGACCTCGGCCCAGGAGCTGTCGGCCAGCGGCTGGAACCGGTCGTACGAGGTCGTCGACGGGCTGGACGTGGCCCGCACCCTCTATCCCGACCACTACGGCCTCTGGCTGAACCCGCACGCCCCCGGAGGCGGCGTCGGCATCCCCTGGCTGGACCTGCGCCGCATCGCCACGGGCCTGGACCGACAGCCCGCCGGTCCCCTCCGGCTCTCCGAACCCGGCATCGAGATCCCGCAGTTCTACGCCCTCCTCGCGCAGAACGCCCACCGCACCCCGGCCCTGCGCTCGCTGCGCCGCGCCTGGGTGCAGCCGGCGCTCGGAGCCCCGTACCTCGCCATCGGCCTGGACGTGTACGACACCTCCCCGGCCGCGGTCGACTCGGTGCGCGGGATGATGCAGCAGTCCGTCGGCGCGGTCCCGGAGGGCCTGCCGGTGTCGACGGTCGCGATGACCGACGACTTCGACCCGGTCGCGATGTGGATGCGGGCCAACGCCCGCCCGTTCTACGACCGTGAGGCCCACGCGGCGCCGCCCCAGCCCCAGCTCCTGGCCCAGCCGCAGGGCCCGGCTGCCGGGTACGGCTATCCGCCGGTGCACGGCGGCTACTGATCAGGTTACTGATCAACTGTCCTTCGGTCGCGTCCGTTCCTGATCGCAGATCTTACGGATCAAGCGCGTCTCTGCACGCGTAGACATCGGCTTCGGGCCCCGAACGGTGCAAAATTCGACGTTCCACCCCAACTGCACCCTGTCCGAGAGGCATTACCCGCTGTTCGGATAACGGAATCCCCTGCACTGCATCACGGTTGCGCATACTTTCGCCGTCAGATCTGGCGGGTGATCGCAACGACGCTGAAGACTCCCCACTCAGACATGAGGCCGAGACCTCGTGATCGATGGCAAGTCGACAAAGCCGCAAACCGCGGCAGGCGCAGGCCGGTCACCACCGGCGAGAGGGGTCGCTCACCGTGACCGCACCGATCGAGACCACCGGGGCGGCAGCCGAGGCGCAGCCGGAGGCTGTGCTGGCGGGAGCCGAGAAGGGGCAGATCGAGGGTCGTTCTCTGGGCCAGATCGCCTGGTCCCGGTTCAAGCGGGACAGAGTCGCCGTCGCCGGCGGCGTCGTCGTGATCCTGCTGATCCTCCTGGCGATCCTCTCCCGCCCCATCCAGGCCATGTTCGGCCTCGACCCGAACGCCTTCCACCAGGACCTGATCGTTCCCGACACCTCGCTGCCGAAGGGCAGTTGGGGCGGCATGAGCCTGTCCCACCCGCTGGGCCTGGACCCGAAGTTCGGCCGGGACATCGCCACCCGCATCCTCGAGGGCTCCTGGGTCTCCCTGGTCGTCGCCTTCGGCGCCACGGTCCTGTCCAACGTGCTCGGCGCGGTCATGGGTGTCATCGCCGGCTACTACGGCGGCCGCGTCGACTCGATCATCAGCCGGCTGATGGACATCTTCCTCGCGTTCCCGCTGCTGCTGTTCGCCATCGCCATCTCCGCCACCCTCCAGGGCGGCGCCTTCGGCCTCAACGGTCTGCCGCTGCACCTGAGTGTGCTCATCTTCGTGATCGGCTTCTTCAACTGGCCCTATCTCGGCCGGATCGTGCGCGGCCAGACCCTCGCCCTGCGCGAGCGCGAGTTCGTCGACGCCGCCCGCGGCATGGGAGCCAAGGGCCCGTACATCCTCTTCCGCGAGCTGATGCCCAACCTGGTCGGCCCGATCATCGTCTACTCGACGCTGCTCATCCCGACCAACATCCTCTTCGAGGCGTCCCTGAGCTTCCTGGGCGTCGGCATCCAGCCCCCGCAGGCCTCGTGGGGCGGCATGCTCCGGGATGCGGTCACCTATTACCAGGTCGATCCCCAGTACATGATCGTGCCCGGCCTTGCCATCTTCATCACCGTCCTGGCGTTCAACCTGCTCGGCGACGGTCTCCGCGACGCTCTCGACCCCCGCAGCCGCTAGGCAGCACGAGAGTCCATCTAGTACCCGATCAATGGAGGGGAAGCAGACCATCATGAGAAGGTCAGCGCTGGCCGCGGTCGCGGCCATCGGCTCCGTGAGCCTCTTGCTCGCAGGCTGCAGCAAGGCCGATGACAACAAGGACGGCAACAACCCGAAGGCGGCCGGTGTCAACGCGGCGACCAAGGGTGTCGTCAACGCGTCCGACAAGAAGGGTGGCACGGTCACCTACGAGATGTCGGACGTGCCGGACTCGTTCGACCCGGGCAACACGTACTACGCGTACATGTACAACTTCAGCCGGCTCTACGCGCGCCCGCTGATGACGTTCGAGCCCGGCCCCGGCCAGCAGGGCAACAAGCTCGTCCCGGACCTCGCCGCGAGCAAGGGCGTGTCCAGCGAGGGCGGCAAGACCTGGACGTACAAGCTGCGTTCGGGCCTGAAGTACCAGGACGGCACGCCGATCACCTCGAAGGACGTCAAGTACGCCGTCGAGCGCTCCAACTTCGCGCGTGACGTGCTCTCGCTCGGCCCGAACTACTTCCAGCAGTTCATGCAGGGCGGCGACAAGTACAAGGGTCCGTACAAGGACAAGAGCGCCAAGGGCCTGTCCTCGATCGAGACGCCGGACGACACCACGATCGTCTTCCACCTGAACCGCCCGTTCCAGGAGTTCGACTACCTGGTCTCGGCGCCGCAGACGGCTCCGGTGCCGCAGGCGAAGGACGACGGCGTCGACTACGTCAAGCACATCGTGTCCTCCGGCTCGTACCAGTTCCAGAGCTACGACGAGGGCAAGCAGGTCGTCCTGGTCCCGAACAAGAACTGGGACCCGAAGACCGACCCGCTGCGCAAGCAGCTGGCGAGCAAGATCGTCGTCAACCTGAAGGTCAACCCGGAGACGATCGACAAGGACCTGCAGTCGGGTGACGCCACGGCCGACCTGGTCGGCGGCGGCGTCCAGGCCTCCACCCAGGCGCAGCTGCTCAACTCCGCCGACGGCAAGGCCAGCACCGACAACACCTACGGTGGCCGTCTGGTCTACATGGCGATCAACACCAAGGTGAAGCCGTTCGACAACGTGGCCTGCCGCAAGGCGGTCGAGTACGCCGTCGACAAGGTCTCGGTGCAGACCGCCGAGGGCGGCCCGATCCGCGGTGACATCGCCTCCACCGTCCTGCCGCCGGACATCACCGGCTACCAGAAGGCGGACACCTACCCGAGCGCGGGCAACCACGGCGACATCGCCAAGGCCAAGGAGCAGCTCAAGGCCTGCGGCAAGTCGTCGATCAGCACCAACATCACGGCGCGCTCCGACCGCCCGCAGGAGGTCGACGCGGCCACGGCGATCATCAGCTCGCTGAAGAAGGTCGGCATCAACGCCACCCTGAAGCAGTACCCGCAGGGCAAGTACTTCACCGACTACGCGGGTGTGCCGAAGTTCACCGAGCAGCAGAACATCGGCCTCATGATGATGCAGTGGGGTGCCGACTGGCCCTCCGGCTACGGCTTCCTGCAGCAGATCCTGAACGGCAAGGCGGTCAGCCAGTCCGGCAACACCAACCTGTCGCAGTACAACAACAGCAAGGTCAACGACCTGCTCGGCAAGGCGATCGCGGAGCCGGACGTGGCCAAGCGCAACGCCATGTACGCGCAGATCGACAAGCAGACGATGGACGACGCCGTTCTGGTCCCGCTGACCTACTTCAAGGTCCTGCTGTACCGCTCGCCGTACGCCACCAACGTGGTCTCCACGGCCGCTTTCAGCGGTGAGTACGACTACCTCAACCTCGGCACCACGAAGAAGTAGCAGCCCCGGAAGGCAGGTGAAGGCATTGGTGCCCGCGGGCTCTTGGCCCGCGGGCACCAGCGCCGGCTCCCGTGATCTCGTACATCCTCCGCCGGACGTTCGCGGCAGTGATCCTGCTGCTGGTCGTCACCGCGGTCACCTTCGCCATCTTCTTCCTGCTGCCGCGAATCGCCGGCCAGACGGCGGACCAGCTGGCGCAGCAGTACCTCGGCAAGAGCCCCTCGAAGGCCGACATCATCGCGGTCAAGCACAACCTCGGTCTGGACCAGCCCGTCTACGTCCAGTACTGGCAGTTCGTCAAGGGGATCGTGACCGGCGCCGACTACAACATCGGCCCCACCACGGTGCACTGCAACGCACCTTGCTTCGGGTACTCGTTCAAGACCCATGAAGCGGTCTGGCCGCAGCTCACCTCCCGCCTTCCGGTGACCATCTCGCTGGCCGCGGGTGCCGCCGTGCTGTGGCTGGTGTCGGGTGTCGTCGTCGGTGTCGTCTCCGCGCTCAAGCCGCGCTCGGTCTTCGACCGCACGTTCATGGGTGTCGCGCTGGCCGGAGTCTCGCTGCCCATGTTCTTCACGGGCAACCTGGCGATCCTGCTCTTCACCTACCAGTGGCCGATCTTCGGCCGCACCTATGTCCCGTTCACCGAGAACCCCTCGGAGTGGGCCAACACCCTCTTCCCCGCGTGGTGTTCGCTCGCCCTGCTCTACTCCGCGATCTACGCCCGGCTCACCCGCTCGGGCATGCTGGAGACGATGAGCGAGGACTTCATCCGCACGGCCCGGGCGAAGGGCCTCAGGGAGCGCGTCGTCGTCAGCAAGCACGGCCTGCGGGCCGCCCTCACCCCGATCATCACCGTCTTCGGCATGGACCTCGGTCTGCTGCTCGGCGGTGCCGTGATCACCGAGACCGTCTTCTCGCTGCACGGGGTCGGCCAGTACGCGGTGCAGGCCATCGACGACAACGACCTGCCCCCCATCCTCGGCGTGACCCTGCTCGCCGCCCTCTTCGTCGTCATCGCAAATCTCGTGGTGGACGTCCTCTACGCCGCCGCCGACCCGCGGGTGAGGCTCTCGTGACCGAACTCTCCAAGACCGGCGCCGCCGTGGGCGAGCCCACCGCCGCCCAGGCACCCAAGGCCTTCCTGGAGGTCCGCGACCTCAAGGTGCACTTCCCGACCGACGACGGCGTGGTCAAGTCGGTCGACGGGCTCTCCTTCTCGCTGGAGAAGGGCAAGACCCTCGCCATCGTCGGCGAGTCCGGCTCCGGCAAGTCGGTGACCTCGCTGGCCATCATGGGCCTGCACCGGCTGGGCGCGCGCGGCAAGAACGTGCAGATGTCCGGTGAGATCTGGCTCGACGGCCAGGAGCTGGTCTCCGCGTCCCCGGACGAGGTGCGCAGGCTCCGCGGCCGCGAGATGGCGATGATCTTCCAGGACCCGCTGTCCGCCATGCACCCCTACTACAAGATCGGCGACCAGATCGTCGAGGCGTACCGGGTGCACCACAAGGTCGGCAAGAAGGAGGCCCGCAAGCGGGCCATCGAGATGCTCGACCGGGTCGGCATCCCCGAGCCGGCCAAGCGCATCGACGGCTACCCGCACGAGTTCTCCGGCGGTATGCGCCAGCGTGCCATGATCGCCATGGCACTGGTGAACAACCCCGAGCTGCTCATCGCGGACGAGCCGACCACCGCCCTCGACGTGACGGTGCAGGCGCAGATCCTCGACCTGATCCGGGACCTGCAGAAGGAGTTCGGCTCCGCGGTCATCATGATCACCCACGACCTCGGCGTGGTCGCCGAGATCGCCGACGACGTCCTCGTGATGTACGGCGGCCGGTGCGTGGAGCGCGGTGCGGCCGCCGAGGTCTTCGACAAGCCGCAGCACCCCTACACCTGGGGCCTGCTCGGCTCGATGCCCCGCATCGACCGTGAGGCCTCCGAACGGCTCATCCCCGTCAAGGGCCAGCCGCCGAGCCTCATCAACGTCCCCTCGGGCTGTGCCTTCCACCCGCGCTGCCCGTACGCGGACATCCCCAAGGGGAACGTCACCCGCACGGTGCGCCCCGAGCTGGAGCAGGTGAGCACCGGACACTGGTCCGCCTGTCACCTCCCGGCCGAGGACCGTGAGCGGATCTGGACCGAAGAGATTGCGCCGAAGCTGTGAGTGAGACGAAGAAGACGGACACCGTCGCCGAGGCCGTGGTCCCGAAGCAGGCGTCGGCTCCCGAAGAGCGCGAGGTGCTGCTCAAGGTCGAGAACCTGACCAAGCACTTCCCGATCAAGAAGGGCATCCTGCAGCGCCAGGTCGGCGCCGTGAAGGCCGTCGACGGCATCGACTTCGAGGTGCGCAAGGGCGAGACCCTGGGCGTGGTCGGCGAGTCGGGCTGCGGCAAGTCGACCATGGGCCGGGTCATCACCCGGCTGCAGGACCCGACCGGCGGGCAGATCACGTTCGAGGGCCGGGACATCACGCGGCTGTCCACGGGACAGATGCGCCCGCTGCGCCGCGACATCCAGATGATCTTCCAGGATCCGTACGGCTCCCTGAACCCCCGCCACACCATCGGCTCGATCGTCTCGGCGCCCTTCCGGCTGCAGGGCGTGGAGCCCGAGGGCGGGGTGAAGAAGGAGGTCCAGCGGCTTCTCGAACTGGTCGGTCTGAGCCCCGAGCACTACAACCGCTATCCGCACGAGTTCTCCGGCGGTCAGCGCCAGCGCATCGGCATCGCCCGCGCGCTCGCCCTGAAGCCGAAGCTCGTCGTCGCGGACGAGCCGGTGTCCGCGCTGGACGTGTCGATCCAGGCCCAGGTCGTGAACCTCATGGACGACCTGCAGGAGGAACTGGGCCTCACCTACGTGATCATCGCCCACGACCTCTCCGTGGTGCGTCACGTCTCGGACCGCATCGCGGTGATGTACCTCGGCAAGATCGTCGAGCTCGCCGACCGCTCCTCGCTGTACGAGGCGCCGATGCACCCGTACACCAAGGCCCTGATGTCGGCGGTGCCGGTGCCGGACCCGAAGCGCCGGGGCCAGAAGAGCGAGCGCATCCTGCTGCGCGGCGACGTGCCCTCGCCGATCGCCCCGCCCTCGGGCTGCCGGTTCCACACCCGCTGCTGGAAGGCGACGGAGATCTGCAGGACGACCGAGCCGCAGCTCGTGGAGTTGAAGCCCGGTCAGCGGGTCGCCTGTCACCACCCGGAGAACTTCGCCGACCAGGCCCCGCAGGACACGGTGCTGCTCTCGGTGGCGAAGGAGGCCTCGGAACTGGTCCCGGACGCGGTCACCTCCGGTGGTTCGGCGGAGAAGGAGCCGGCCGGCGAGAAGGCGGCGGCGGAGGATGCCGCTGTGTCCGAAGAGGCGACGGCCGCCGAGGAAGCGACGGCTGCCGCGAAGTCCGAGGAGGCTTCCGGGGAGTCCGAGGCTCCCGCCGCGTCCGACGCCGCTGTTGCCGAGGACACGGCTGCCGGGGAGGCCGCGGCGGAGGAATCCGGCGTGCGGACCGGTCCCGGTGCGAAGACCTCGGCCGAGCAGGCCGCGTCCGACGCGGGCGGCCCCGCCGAGGAGCCCACCGCCTCCACCGGCGCCGCCCCGGACGCCCCCGCCGAGGACACCGTGGCCGCCGCCGAGGCAGCCGCAGGCGAGACCCAGGAGTCAACCGACAAGTAGCGCATGACAGCTGAGCAAAGTCATGTACATGCCTGAACGGGAGAGTGCACAGTCGTCCGTGTCCGACCACTGATCGGTACACGCTCGAAAGGGACGACTGATGGCACTCTCCCGTTCGGCACGCACCGGAGCCCTCGCGACAGCGGCGGCCTCCTTCCTGCTCATCGCCGCCGCGCCCGCCCCCACCCCCGGCGCCCCCGGCATCGGCGACCCCTACTTCCCGCGGCTCGGCAACGGCGGCTTCGACGCCCTGCACTACGACCTCGACCTCGCCTACGCCCCGGACTCGGGCCGCCTCGACGGCCGTACGACCCTCACCGCCCGCGCCACCCAGAACCTGTCCTCCTTCGACCTCGACCTCCAGCAGCTGACGATCACGCGGGTCGAGGTGGACGGCAGACGCGCCGCGTTCACGCGTGACGGCGACGAGGTCACCGTCACCCCGCGCCGGAGCCTCGCCCGCGGACGTGACTTCACCGTCTCCGTCACCTACGGCGGCATACCCCAGCCGCTGAGCGGGCCCATCGTGTTCGGCTCGAAGTACGGCTGGATGAAGACCCCCGACGGCGTCTTCGTCGCCTGCGAGCCCAATGCGGCCTCGACGTGGTTCCCGTCCAGCGACCACCCCTTGGACAAGGCGACCTACGACATCCGGATCAAGGCGCCCGAGGGCCTGACCGCCGTCTCCAACGGCCGGTTGGTGTCGGCCTACGACAAGGGCGGCCAGACGTACACCCACTGGCGCGAGTCGAGGCCGATGGCGACGTACCTGGCGACCGCCACCATCGGCAGGTTCGACGTCCGCACCGGGCGCACCCCGGGCGGCATCCCGGTCTACGTGGCCATCGACCCCGTCCTGGAGAACCGCAACAGCGTCGACGTGTACGCCGTCACCGCCGCCGCCACCGACTACTGGTCCAAGATCTTCGGCCCGTACCCGTTCGAGGAGACCGGCGCGATCGTGGACGACATGCCCGAGGCCGGGTTCTCGCTGGAGGTGCAGAGCAAGCCCGCCTACTCGACCGTGCGCAGCGAGACGACCATCGTGCACGAGCTGGCGCACCAGTGGTTCGGCGACTCGGTGAGCGTGGCGCAGTGGAAGGACGTCTGGCTCAACGAGGGCTTCGCCACCTACGCCCAGTGGCTGTGGGTCGAACACCAGGGCACCCGGTCCGCCCACGACTCGTTCCTGGCCGCCTACGACTCCCTGCCCGCCGGCTCGCCCTTCTGGCAGACCGAGGTCGCCGACCCGCAGCGCGACACGATGTTCGCCTCCGCCGTCTACCGGCGCGGTGCGATGACGCTCCAGATGCTCCGGGAGCGCATCGGCGACCGGGCCTTCTTCCGGCTGCTGCCCGCCTGGACCCGGCTCCACCGGTACGGCAACGCGGACACCGCCGACTTCATCCGCCTCGCCGAGCGCGTCAGCGGACGGCAACTGGACGACCTGTTCGCCACCTGGCTTTTCACCACAGGGAAACCCGTCCTGTGAACCTGCCTTTGTAAGGCTCAGGCCGCTCGGCGGGTAACAATGTAAGGGTGCAGCTCCAGCAACTCTTCAGTCCCTCCGTCCAGCACACGCTCGATGTCATCGGCATCTTCGTGTTCGCGATCTCCGGCGCGCTGCTGGCCGTACGGAAGAACTTCGACGTCTTCGGCATCGCCGTCCTCGCCGAGGCGACCGCGCTGGGCGGAGGGCTGTTCCGTGACCTGGTCATCGGAGCCGTACCCCCGGCCGCCTTCACCGACCTCGGGTACTTCGTGACGCCGCTGATCGCCGCGCTGGTCGTCTTCTTCCTGCACCCGCACGTGGAACGCATCCAGTCGGCGGTGCTGGTCTTCGACGCGGCCGGCCTGGGTCTGTTCTGCGTCAGCGGTACGACGAAGGCGTACAGCTACGGCCTCGGCCTGACCGCGTCCGCGGCGCTCGGCCTCACCACCGCCGTCGGTGGCGGTGTGCTGCGGGACGTCCTCGCCAACGAGGTGCCCTCATTGCTGCGCTGGGACCGCGATCTGTACGCGGTCCCAGCGATCGTCGGGGCGACCATGGTGGTGCTGTGCATCCGCTACGACGCCCTGACCCCCCTCACCAGTGGGCTCGCGGTCGTCACCGCTTTTGCGCTGCGCCTGCTCGCGATGCGGTACCACTGGCGAGCTCCGCGCGCGTGGAACCGCCGGTCGACGGTGACCGAGGAGTAGTCCCGGTGGTGCCGGCGGCGTTCCCGATGAGAGGACCCGTCGTTCCGTTAAGAGAGTTGTCCTGCCCCTTCGCGTGGCTCTGGCCCATCTGCAGGGTCAGCCAGCGGAACACCGTGCCGACCTGCGGCCGCCACAGCGCCATGTTGTGACCGCCGGCGCTGCGCGGCAGGAACACCACGTGCACGGTGGTCGGGGCCTTGGCGATCGACTCCAGGGCCACGCCCGCCTGGTAGCCGTCGCCCGACTCGCCGGAGACGTACAACGCGATGCGCGGCGGTACGGGCGACTTCTTCAGGATCAGGAACGGGTTGTTCTCGGCGCGCAGGGTGGGGTTCTGGGCGGCGAGGGAGTTGCGCTCGCCGATCGGGTCGTTGTAGCCCGACAGGCTCACGGCCGCCCGGTAACGGTCCGGGTGGGCCACGGCCAGCTTGATCGCGCAGTGGGCGCCCGCCGAGTACCCGGCCGTCGCCCAGCCCTGCGGCGCCGGCTCGGCCCGGAAGTTGTCCATGACCATCTTCGGCACGTCGATGCTGAGCCAGGTGTCGGCGTTGACCTGACCGGGGATGTTGGCGCAGCCGGTGTCCACGCCGGCCAGCAGGTTGGTGCGCGGGGCGACCAGGATGAAGGGTGCCACCTGGCCGCTCCGCATCAGCGGCAGCAGCTGCTCATGGGCCTTCATCGACCCGAACCACGCCTTGGCCGACCCGGGATAGCCCGGCAGCACCTCCACCACCGGGAACTTCTTGTGGGCGTAGGCCGGCTCGTTGTACTGCGGCGGGAGCCAGACGTAGACCTCGGCGTTCACTCCGGAGACCCGGCCCTTGAGCTGGGTGACGCGCACTCCGCCCGCCGCGTGCATGCCGGGCCCGCTGGCCGCGGTGAAGGTCTGCCTGACCTTGGGCAACCGTTTCACCGAAATACCGCCGGTGCCGTCCCGGCCCAGGTCCTGGGCCTGCTGGACGTGGTTGCCGGTACCGAGCAGGTCGGCCCAGTTGTCGTACAGGTTGTTCTGGTTGTTGACCAGCACGAAGATCAGTGTGACGGCGGTGCCCTGGGCGAACAGCAGCATCAGCAGCCGGGCGGTGGTGCGCAGGGGCTTGGGGCCGCGCACCCGCGACCACAGGACTAGCGGCAGTATCAGTGCGACCACGGCCAGAACGATGGTCGTGTAGAGGAACGGAGTCCCGGTGAGGCTCATGTCCCCATAGAGGGGAATCAGGCGCCCGGGGTTGTGGACGTGCTGCGACACTTACCTAGAAATTGCCGGAACCTCACCCGGGAGAGGGATCCGGCCCGGTGGAAACAGGGAAAAGCTACCGCTTAGTAGTTTCTTGTTGTATCGTTCATCCATGCCAGAAGCAGCTTCCGCACCCTCCCCCGCTCTCGGCTTCGCCGGGGCGGGCGGATCCCCGTCGCGGGCCGTGATCGGCGACAGCGAGTTCGACCGCGACACCGCGGTCGCCCGGCGCGAACCCGGCGTCTACGACATCGACCTGTCCGCCGGCTGGACCATCATCAGCGCCGTCAACGGCGGCTATCTGCTGGCCGTGCTCGGGCGGGCCCTCGCGGACAGCCTTCCGCACCCGGACCCCTTCACCGTCTCCGCGCACTACCTGACCGCCTCCCGGCCCGGCCCGGCGGTCGTCCGCACGCAGACGGTCCGCACCGGCCGCACCCTCTCCACCGGCCAGGCCTCGCTCTTCCAGTACGACGACGCGGGCAACGAGGTCGAGCGCATCCGCGTCCTCGCCTCGTACGGCGACCTCTCCGCCCTCCCCGACGACGTCCGCACGACGGCGACGCCGCCCGCGATCCCGCCGCTGGAGCAGTGCTTCGGCCCCGAGGACGGCCCGGCTCCGGTCGAGGGCAGCTCGGCGATCGCCGACCGCCTGATGCTCAAGCTGGACCCGGCGACCCTCGGCTGGGCCCTCGGCGCGCCCTCCGGCAAGGGCGAGATGCGCGCCTGGTTCGGGCTGGCCGACGGCCGTGACGCCGACCCCCTCTCCCTCCTGCTGGCCGTGGACGCCCTCCCGCCCACCGCCTTCGAGCTCGGTCTCAAGGGCTGGGTGCCCACGGTGGAACTCACCGTCCACGTCCGCCGCCGCCCGGCCCCCGGCCCGCTGCGGGTGTCCATCACCACCCGCAACCTGGCCGGCGGCTTCCTGGAGGAGGACGCCGAGGTCTGGGACCGCGAGGACCACCTGGTCGCCCAGTCCCGCCAGCTCGCCCGCGTCAGGCTCGGCTGAGCGAGGGCTCGCGGCGGGCAGGGGCCCGGCCGCGTGGCACGCCCCGGTGTCCCGTCGGGGCGTCGGCTCGGCCGGGTGGCGCGGGCGGGCGCCGCGCGGCGCGGAGGGTGTCGTGCGTCCCCGTGTCCTGCCGGGGTCAGGAACGGCTGAGCGGGGAGCGGCCCAGCCAGGCCGCCAGTTCCGTGTAGACGTCGGCGCCTTCGGGTGCCGCGCGGGGGGCGTCGAAGGGGGTCTCCTCGTCGCGCGGGCGGGAGTCGGGCAACACCCGGCGCGCGGTGGCGAGGGCGAATTCGGCGAGTTCCGGATCGAGTTCGAGCGGGTGACCGAGGGCCTCGGCGAGGTCCCAGGTGTGGGTGACGATCTCCATGACATAGCCGGAGAGCGCCCCGTGCCCCGGCACCTCCCCCCACGGAACCCGTACCTGGGCCGTCATCCGCTCGTCGCTCTCCCAGGCCTTCAGGGCGCGGGCGCGCACGTCGTCGTAGGCCTGCGCCCACTCCTCGTCGGCGACGCCGTCGGCCACGGGCCGCACCGCGAGTCCGTCACCGCCCTCGCCGACCACGGCGATCCGCCGGGTGCCGCCGACGATGTGGCTCAGCAGGTCCCGTACGCCGAACTCGGAACAGGGGGTCGGGGCGGTGAGATGTCCGGGGCGCACGGTCTTGATCAGCGCCGCCGCCTGCTCGGTGGCGCGGGTGTAGACGGGGCGCGGGTCGGTGAAGCCGGTGGTGGTCATGGGGATGCCTCTCCGTTGGTCGGTGGGAAGAGGATCGCGGGATAACCTGACAACGCCCGTCAACATTTGCGGGGAGTTCGCCGACGGCGGGATCCTGGGCGGGTGAAGTCCGACCGGCTGCTGTCCATCCTGCTGCTCCTGCAGACCCGGGGCCGCGTGCCCGCGCACGAACTCGCCGACCGGCTTGAGGTGTCGGTCCGTACCATCTACCGGGACGTCGAGGCGCTGTCGGCCTCCGGCGTCCCCGTGTACGCCGAGCGCGGCCGGCACGGCGGCATCGAACTCCTCGCCGGCTTCCGCACCGACGTCACCGGGCTGACCGCCGACGAGTCCCGCGCCCTGTTCATCCTGGCCGCCCAGGGCGCCCACGCCGCGCTCGGTCTGGACGCGGCCCTCGGCTCCGCCCTGCGCAAGGTGATGGCCGCGCTGCCGGCGCCGCACCGGCCCGCCGCGGAGGTGACCAGCCGGCGCATCCTGGTCGACGCCACCCGCTGGAAGAGCGGCCCGCAGCAGGCCGTCGACCTGGAGGTGCTCCAGGACGCGGTCTTCTCCGACCGGCGCCTGAAGCTGCGCTACCGGCACAGCGGGGAGCGGGAGCCGCGGACGTACACCGTGGACCCGTACGGCCTGGTCGCCAAGGCCGGGGTCTGGTACCTGGTCGCCGACCGGCGCGGCGCGCCCCGGCTGTTCCGGGCCGACCGGATCCGCTCGGCCCGGCCGCTGGAGGAGCCCGTACGGCGTCGCCCGGGGGTCGAACTCGCCGCCGTCTGGGAGGTGTTGCGGCGCCAGGTGGAGGAGCGGCAGGGCGGGATCGAGGTCACCGTGCGGGTGCGGCGCGAGCGGCTGGACATGTTCCGGCGGGTGTTCGCCGCCGAGCTGACGGCCGTGCCGGACGACGACGGCGAAGGCGACTGGGTCACCGCCCGGCTGACCTACCCGGCGCTGCGCGCGGTCCGCCAGCTCCTCTCCCTCTCCGACCAGGTGGAGCTGCTGGGTCCGCCCGAGGCACGGGCGGAGCTGCTGGCGGCGGCCCGCTCCGTCACGGCCCTCTATCAGGAGGCGGGTCCGGCCGGAGACCGAAGCGGCAGGTGACGGACGGCACTTGAGGTGTCGGCGTGCCCGTCCCGCCCCCGCCGTCGCCCGGCGCTGTCCCCGCTGCTGCCCAGCGCATGCGGTTCGGGCGACTCGTCGGCGTCCTCGGGCGGCAGCGGCCCGGGCGGCGGCAGGGCCGCCAGGCGCCGTCCGGCGTGCCACGGGCGGCACCGGCCGCCACCCCAGCGGTGCCCCGTGGGGGGCGCCGGCGGACGCGCCGCCGGGAGTCTGCGCCGTGCAGCCGACCGGCACCCCCACCGGTACGCCCCCGGGCATGCAGAGTGGCGCGCCCGCTGGCGGCCCGGGTGGCCAGGGCGGTTCCGGCGGCGGTACGGCCGCCGGCTGCGGTGGTCCGGGCGAGGGGCAGGCAGGGGAACACCCGGCGGGGCTGAGCGGGGCGGCGGTTCGGCGGGCGCGGGCGCACGACGGCCGTGCGACGGCAGGGGTGGCATGCCGCTGGGCGGCGCAGCCCCTGACGTGTGTCCGGGGATTCAGTCCAGCCAGTGCGCGCGGCCGATGGTGATGAGCCGCAGCTGCCGGGTGGCCAGCTGGGTGACGCGCTCCCGCTCCTCCTCGGAGGCCTCCAGGGCCTCCAGGAACAGGGATGCGGTGACCAGCATCTGGTCGACGTAGAGATGCGCGAGCATCAGCAGGTCGTCGTCGTTCCAGCCCGCGGCCCCGGGGTCCTTGGCCAGCTCGGCCTTCACCTCCTCGGCGAACCGCACCAGTTGGGCCCGGATGGCCTCCCGCACCGGCTGCACCCCGCCGTGTCGTTCCCGGGCGATGAAACGCACGTGCGCGGGGAACGCGTCCACATGGCGGGCGATCAGCTCGACGGCGCGCGTGATGCGCTCCTCGCTGTCGCCCGCCGTGGACACCGTGGTCCGCACCATCGGATGCAGGCTGCCCAGCGCCTCGTCGACCAGCGCCACACCGAGGTCGGCGGTCGAGCGGAAGTGCCGGTAGAAGGCGGTCGGGGCGACACCGACGGCCCGGGTGACCTCACGCAGGCCCAGGCTGCTGAGACTCTGCTCCTCCAGCAGGGCGAGCGCCGCGTCGAGGAACGCCTGGCGGGTCTTCTGCTTCTGGGCCTGCCGGATGCCGAGGGTGTGACTCATGTCATCCAGTTAACAACTGTTCTCCGGAATTGAAAAGCCGTGGAGCGCGCTAGAGTAGAAGTCAGTGAACAACTGTAACTACAACTGTTCACCGAAACTTCACACCGGTCCGACACGAGGTACCCCGGAGGGGGGATCTGATCTCATGCTGTTCCTCGTCGCCGCACTCATGCTGCTCGGTGTCGTGCTGGGCACCGTGGCCCACGCACCGCTGACCGTCACCGCCGTCGCCGCCGCCGTCATCGCCGTCTGGCTCGGCATCTTCGCGATCCGCGAGCGCCACGGCCGCCGGCGCCGTACGCCGGCCAACTGACCGTCCGCCACCACTTCCAGGAGCTGAGCACCATGCAACTCACCGCACCGGTCACGAACGGCCAGGGCACCCGCCCGGCCGCGCGGGACGCCGACGGCATGGCCGTGGCGTCCTTCATCCTCGGCCTGCTCGGCCTGCTCGTCCTCAACCTCTTCCTCGGCCCGATCGCCATCGTCCTGGCGGCCGTCTCCCTCTGGCGCGGCACCGCCCGCCGCGGCCGGGCCCTGCTGGGCCTGACCCTGGGCGTGGCCGACCTGGCCGTCCTGGTGATCGCCATGCAGGTCTCCCACACGCTGTCGTGGAGCCTGTGACCCGGGGCGGCGCATCCTGACGGCGCCGGCCCCGAGGACGACGGGGCACCCCGGCGCAGGCCGAGCGCCACACCACCGGGTCCAGGTGCAGCGCGGGCAAGGCGCACGCCGAGTCCGGCCGCCCCGCACGGCCGAAGCCGACCGCGCGGACCCGGCGCCGTAGAATCGGCGTCACCATGGCTTACCTCGACCACGCCGCGACAACCCCGATGCTCCCGGAGGCGGCAGAGGCATTCGCCGCCCGGTTGAGCATCACGGGCAACGCCTCCTCCCTCCACGCATCCGGCCGGCAGGCACGCCGCACGGTCGAGGAATCCCGCGAAACCCTCGCGGAAGCGCTCGGCGCCCGCCCCAGCGAGGTGGTGTTCACCTCCGGTGGCACCGAGGCCGACAACCTCGCCGTCAAGGGCCTGTACTGGTCACGCCGCGACGGCGACCCGAGGCGCACCCGCGTCCTGGCCAGCCCCGTCGAGCACCATGCCGTCCTCGACGCCGTCCACTGGCTCGGCGAACGCGAGGGCGCGACGGTCGAGTACCTCCCCGTCGACTCCTACGGCCGCGTCCACCCCGACGCCCTGCGCGAGGCCATCGCCCGCAACCCCGACGACGTCGCCCTGGTCACGGTGATGTGGGCGAACAACGAGATCGGCACGATCCTTCCGGTCGGCGAACTGGCCGCGGTGGCCGCCGAGTTCGGCATCCCGATGCACGCCGACGCGGTGCAGGCCTTCGGGCAGGTCCCGGTCGGCTTCGCCGCCTCCGGCCTCGCCGCGATGACCGTCTCCGCCCACAAGATCGGCGGCCCGTACGGCATCGGCGCGCTGCTGCTCGGCCGTGACCAGACCCCCGTGCCCGTCCTGCACGGCGGCGGCCAGGAGCGGCACGTCCGCTCCGGCACCCTCGACGTCCCCGCCGTCGCCTCCTTCGCTGTCGCCGGCCGGCTCGCCACCGAGCGGCGCGAGGAGTTCGCCCGGGAGATCGGCGCCCTGCGCGACCAGTTGATCGCGGCCGTCCGCAGTGCCGTGCCGGACGCGATCCTCGGCGGAGATCCGGCACCCGAGGGCCGGCTGCCGGCCAACGCGCACTTCACCTTCCCCGGCTGCGAGGGCGACTCCCTGCTGCTCCTGCTGGACGCCCAGGGCATCGAGTGCTCGACCGGCTCGGCCTGCACCGCGGGCGTCGCCCAGCCCAGCCATGTGCTGCTCGCCACCGGCACCGACCCGGACCTGGCCCGTGGCACCCTGCGCTTCTCCCTCGGCCACACCTCCACGGAGGCGGACGTCGAGGCGGTCGCCGAGGCGATCGGCCCGGCGGTGGAGCGCGCCCGGGCCGCGGGACTGAGCTGAGACACGAAGCGACCTACGAGGCGGGTTCCCTTCGCCGGCATGGTCCGGATCAGGTGCTGGGGGTCGCCTTCCGGTCTGACTGCTACCTTCCGGCCTCTCAGCCCGAGCGTCGATGTCGGCATCAGCGGAGAAGGTGTACCTCTCTTCCAAGAGAACAGGTATCTCTCGCTGAAGTCGGCTACTCCGCTTGGACTCCCTCACTCGTCCCGTAGGTCTTGATGCCAGGATAAGTCCACCGCAACCGGGTCAAAAGGGGCTGGCCCTTGATTTTTTTGCAGATACCTTTCCCAGCCCCGGTGAAGGCGTCCGCGCACAGCCCCGCACATCCGGCGGACCCGCCTCCCAGGGCCCCGTACCCTGGAAGGGCTATGACTGAGACCCCGCAGCGCCCCCTCCGCGTCCTCGCCGCCATGTCCGGTGGAGTCGACTCCGCCGTCGCCGCCGCGCGTGCCGCGGAAGCCGGCCACGACGTCACCGGCGTCCACCTCGCGCTCTCCGCGAACCCGCAGTCCTTCCGCACCGGCGCGCGGGGCTGTTGCACCATCGAGGACTCGCGTGACGCCCGCCGCGCGGCCGACGTCATCGGCATCCCGTTCTACGTCTGGGACCTCGCCGACCGTTTCCGCGAGGACGTGGTCGAGGACTTCATCGCCGAGTACGAGGCCGGCCGCACGCCCAACCCGTGCCTGCGCTGCAACGAGAAGATCAAGTTCGCCGCGCTGCTCGACAAGGCGCTGGCCCTCGGCTTCGACGCGGTCTGCACCGGTCACTATGCGAAGATCGTCACGCTCCCCGACGGCTCGCGCGAACTGCACCGCGCCTCCGACATGGCGAAGGACCAGTCGTACGTCCTCGGCGTGCTGGACGAGAGGCAGCTCGCGCACGCGATGTTCCCGCTCGGCGACACGATCACCACCAAGGAGGAGATCCGCGCCGAGGCCGAGCGCCGGGGCCTCGCGGTCGCCAAGAAGCCCGACTCGCACGACATCTGCTTCATCGCCGACGGCGACACCCAGGGCTTCCTGGCCGAGCGGCTGGGCCGGGCCGAGGGCGACATCGTCGACGAGTCCGGCACCAGGCTGGGCACGCACGAGGGCGCGTACGGCTTCACCATCGGCCAGCGCAAGGGCCTGCGCATCGGTACCCCGGCCCCGGACGGCAAGCCCCGCTACGTCCTCGACATCTCCCCGGTCGACAACACCGTCACCGTCGGCCCCGCCGCCGCCCTGGACGTCACCGCGCTGACCGCGATCAAGCCCCGCTGGTGCGGCACCGCACCCACCGGCCCCGGCACCTACACCGCCCAGCTGCGCGCCCACGGCGGCGAGACCGAGGTCACCGCCGAGCCGGTCGCCGGCGAGCTGCGCGTCGCCTTCACCGAACCGGTCCGCGGCGTCGCCCCCGGCCAGGCGGTCGTCCTGTACGACGGCACGCGCGTGGTCGGCTCGGCGACCATCGCGTCGACCACGCGGGCGACGGCCGCGGCGTAGTTACGGCACACCGACGCTAGGACACGAAGAACTCCGCCAGCACCGGCCCCAGCACGTCCGGCTCCACCATGTGGGTCTGCCCCTCCAGCACCCGGTACGTGCCCCGGGGCACCGTCTTTGCGACCGCACGGGACGCCTCGCGCATCCACTCCGGGCTCGCCCCGCCCGCGACCGACAGCACCGGTACCGAGACGGAGGCCAGCCGCTCCCGGGGAAGCAGCCCGTCGCCCATGACCGCGTCGTCGTGGGCGAGGCTGGGTGCGACCGCCTCCATGCCGGCCCACATCGGCGACTGGCGGGCGCCCCGGATCACCTCCTCGCCGAGGCCGGTCAGCCGCAGGAACAGCTCCACCGCATCGCCGCGCCGGCCCTCCGCCAGCGCCCTGTTCAGGTTCTCCTTGTACACGGCCTCCCGCTCGGCGCCGCCCTCCAGGGCGTCGGCGTACGGCACCTCGTACACGGCGGCCCGGCGGATCGGCAGCCCGCTCGCCGCTGCCAGCAGCACCAGCGCGCCGCCCGAGGAGACTCCGAACAGCGCCGCCTCGCCGCCCACGGCGTCCATCAGCGCAGCCAGGTCCTCGACCTCGCGCTCCACCGCGTACGGCTTCGTGTCGGCGCTCTCGCCGCGGCCCCTGCGGTCGTAGACGACGGCCGTGCAGCGGTCCGCGATCCGCTGGGCCAGCGGCGCCAGGGTGCCGCCGGTGGACATCGCGCCGCTCACCAGGATCACCGTCGGCCCCTGACCGGTCACCTGGTACGCGAGGGGGGTTCCGTCCCGCGAAGTCGTCTTCTTGTCCATGTCGGTGCAGACTGCCGTACCGGCACGGACTCATCGCTCACGACACGTCGACGTCGTAGAAGCAGAAGTGATCCTTGATCGCCGCCACGTCCGGCTTCGGATCCGGGTACGCCCACACCAGGTCCGGCGCACCGGGCAGCGACCAGTAGGAGGCCGTGCCCTTGAAGGGGCAGTGGGTGTGGGTGTCGGACGGTGTGAGCAGGTCCAGCCGTACGTCCTCGGCGGGGATGTAGTAGCGCACCGGACAGCCCGTCTCGCGCAGCACCAGCGGGCGGTCGGTCCGGGCGAGCACCTGGTCGCCGTGCACCACGCGCACGTGCCGCTCGCTCTTCTCGATGGTGATCGTGTGTCCTTCGGCCATACAGGGACAGCACCGGCGGGCCTCCGGTTCTTCCCGCGTACGGTGGAGGCCATGAACATCTGCGTCTTCCTGTCCGCCGCCGACCTCGACGAGCGTTACACGCGCCCCGCGCGCGAGTTCGCGGAACTGATCGGCAAGGCCGGCCACACCCTGGTGTGGGGCGGTTCCGACGTCGGTCTGATGAAGGTCGTCGCCGACGGGGTGCAGGAGGCGGGCGGCAGGCTGCTGGGCGTGTCCGTGGAGTTCCTCGCCAACAAGGCGCGGCCCGGTGCCGACGAGATGATCATCGCCGCCGACCTCGCCGAGCGCAAGAAGCTGCTGCTGGAGAAGGCCGACGCCGTGGTGATCATGGTGGGCGGCACCGGCACGCTGGACGAGGCCACCGAGATCCTGGAGCTGAAGAAGCACGGCCGCACCGAGAAGCCGGTTGTCCTGCTGAACACCGAGGGCTTCTACGACGGCCTGGAGCAGCAGTTCCGCCGCATGGAGGACGAGGGCTTCCTGCCCCGCCCGCTGTCCGAGCTGGTCTTCTTCGCCGCGGAGCCGGTCGGCGCGCTGGCCTACCTGGAGGAGTCCCTGGCCGGCCGCTGATGCGAGCATGGCGGGCATGGCTACTCATGTGATCACCGGGGCCGGGTCCGGCATCGGCGCGGCCGTCGCCCGCCGTCTGCACGCGCGCGGGGAGGAACTCGTCCTGCACGCGCGCGACGCGGGCCGCGCGAAGGAGCTGGCGGCCGAGTTCCCCGGCGCGCGCACCCTCGTCGGTGACCTCGCCGACCCGGACAAACTGTCCTGGGCGTTCTCCCACCAGGCGCTCCCGGACCGCGTGGACTCCCTGCTGCACATCGCCGGCGTGGTCGACCTGGGCGAGGTCGGCGACCTGACCCCCAAGTCCTGGCGTCGCCAGCTCAGCGTCAATCTGATCGCCCCCGCCGAGCTGACCCGGCACTTCCTGCCCCAACTCCGCGCGGCGCGGGGCCATGTGATCTTCGTCAACTCCGGCGCCGGCCTCAGCGCCCACGCCGGCTGGTCCGCGTACGCCGCCTCCAAGCACGGCCTGAAGGCCCTCGCCGACTCGCTGCGCGAGGAGGAGCACGGGCACGGCGTCCGCGTCACCTCGGTGTACCCCGGCCGCACGGCCAGCCCCATGCAGGCGAAGGTCCACCAGCAGGAGGGCAAGGAGTACGACGCCGCGAAGTGGATCGACCCCGAGTCGGTCGCGACGACGATCCTCATGGCCCTGGATCTGCCCGGCGACGCGGAGGTCAACGACCTGACGGTGCGGCCCGGGCGGTGACCTGGGAGGGAGCGGCGGACGCCGCCACGGTCCGGGACCTCGGCGGCCGACGTCGCCACGGTCCCGGACCGGCCGGCACAGGCCTGGTGCCGGACCGGGGCCGCGCTGATACTCGGCGGCCCGGATCCGTTCGCTCCGCTCGCCCACGACGGGCTGGTCGTGGGCGAGGTCTTCCGCCCGGCGGAGCCGGCGCACCTGCGTGCGCCCACCACCACCGGCGAGTTCACCGGCGACATCGCCGATGCCCGGGCGGCGCCACGGTTCGCCCTGCCGGGCCTTTCCGGACGCGCACCGCACTCGGGCCCGCCGGCGGCCACGGCATACCCTGCCGGAGTGAGTGAGAGCACCCAGTTGAGGTTCCCCCCGGCCACCGGAGTGGGGTCCATGCCCGGCGGCGATGCCCGGGAAGCGGCCAGGACAGTGACCGGCAGCTTCGAGGACTTCCCCTTCCTGCCCGAGCTGCCCGCGCGCGGACCCGGCGCCGACATGATCGGCCGCACCGCGGGGATGCTCGTCGAGCTGTACGCGCGCGTCGAACCCAGCGGCTGGCGGCTCGGCGACCGGCCGGGCCGGGACACCCGGCGGGCCCTGTCCTGGCTGGGGGAGGACCTGGACGCCCTGGAGGAGTTCACCCAGGGATACGAGGGCGACCTCAAGGTGCAGGCCGTCGGCCCGTGGACGCTGGCCGCCGCCCTGGAGCTGAAGAACGGCGAGGCCGCCCTCTCCGACCCCGGCGCCTGCCGTGACCTCGCCGCCTCGCTCGCGGAAGGCCTTCGGCTGCACCTGGCCGAGGTGCGGCGCCGGGTCCCGGGCGCACGGATCGTGCTGCAGCTCGACGAGCCCTCCCTCACCGCCGTGCTGCGCGGGCAGGTCCGCACCGCCAGCGGCTACCGCACGCACCGGGCCGTCGACCGGCAGGTCGTGGAGGCCACCCTGCGCGACGTGGTCGGCGCCCACGGCGGCGGTCCCGTGGTCGTCCACTCCTGTGCCCCCGACGTGCCGTTCGCACTGCTGCGGCGGGCCGGTGCGGCCGCCGTCTCCTTCGACTTCTCGCTGCTCACCGAACGTGACGACGACGTGATCGGCGAGGCCGTCGAGGGCGGTACGCGGCTGTTCGCCGGTGTCGTGCCGGGCACGGACGGCCCGTTGTCAGACCCTGCCGGTAGCGTCATGGGTGTCAGGACGCTGTGGCGCAGGCTGGGGCTGCATCCGGGGCTGCTCACGGAGGCGGTCACGGTCACCCCGGTGTGCGGTCTGGCGGGCGCTTCCCCCGCCTACGCACGGCAGGCGCTCGCCCACTGCGTCCGGGCGGCGAGATCCCTCGCGGACAACCCAGAGTAACGGGAGGACAACACGGTGGCCGGCGACAAGCAGCAGGCGGAGACGGCAGTGCCCGCCGAGGCACGTGACAAGCACGCGCAGCTCGCTGAGCAGATCGAGGAGCACCGCTTCCGGTACTACGTGAAGGACGCTCCCGTCATCAGCGACGCGGAGTTCGACAAGCTCCTGAAGACTCTGGAGGCCCTGGAGGAGCAGTATCCGGAGCTCCGTACCCCGGACTCGCCGACCCAGAAGGTCGCGGGGTCGTACGCGACGGACTTCACCGCGGTCGAGCACCGCCAGCGGATGCTCTCCCTCGACAACACCTTCAACGACGAGGAGCTGGCCGCCTGGGCCGAGCGCATCGCGCGCGAACTCGGCGGCCAGGACTACCACTTCCTGTGCGAGCTGAAGGTGGACGGCCTCGCGGTCAACCTCACCTACGAGAAGGGCCGCCTCACGCGCGCGGCGACGCGTGGCGACGGCCGCACCGGTGAGGACATCACCCCGAACGTCCGGACCATCGCGGAGATCCCGGACCGTCTCCAGGGTGAGCAGGTCCCCGACCTCGTGGAGATCCGCGGCGAGGTCTACTTCCCGATGGAGAAGTTCCTCGAGCTGAACGAACGCCTGGTGGCCGCCGGTGACAAGCCGTTCGCCAACCCCCGTAACGCCGCCGCCGGTTCGCTGCGCCAGAAGGACCCGCGGGTCACCGCCACCCGCCCGCTGCACATGGTCGTCCACGGCATCGGCGCTCTCGAGGGCTTCACCGGCATGACGCGCCTCTCCCAGGCCTACGACCTGCTGAAGACCTGGGGCCTGCCCACCTCCCCGCACAACCGCGTGGTCGACGACCTCGACGGCGTACGCGCGTTCATCGCCCACTACGGCGAGAACCGCCACTCCGTGGAGCACGAGATCGACGGTGTCGTCGTCAAGCTGGACGAGATCCGCCTCCAGGGACGACTCGGCTCCACCGCCCGGGCCCCGCGCTGGGCGATCGCCTACAAGTACGCGCCGGAAGAGGTCAACACCAAGCTCGTCGACATCAAGGTGGGCGTCGGCCGCACCGGCCGCGTCACGCCGTACGCCCAGGTCGAGCCGGTCACGGTCGCGGGCAGCGAGGTGGAGTTCGCCACCCTGCACAACCAGGAGGTCGTCAAGGCCAAGGGCGTCCTCATCGGGGACACGGTGGTCCTGCGCAAGGCCGGTGACGTCATCCCGGAGATCCTCGGCCCGGTGGTCGACCTGCGGGACGGCAGCGAGCGGGAGTTCGTGATGCCGAGCGAGTGCCCCGAGTGCGGCACCCCGCTGCGGCCCATGAAGGAGGGCGACATCGACCTCCGCTGCCCCAACGCCCGTACCTGCCCGGCCCAGTTGCGCGAACGCGTCTCCTACCTCGCCGGGCGGGAGTGCCTGGACATCGAGCACTTCGGCCAGGTGGCCGCCGCCGCGCTCACCCGCCCGCTGGAGCCGGCCGACCCGCCGCTGGTGGACGAGGGCGACCTGTTCGACCTGACGGTGGACAAGCTGCTGCCCATCAAGGCCTATGTCCTCGACCCCGACAGCGGTCTGCCGAAGCGGGACCCGAAGACGGGCGAGGAGAAGGTCGTCACGGTCTTCGCCAACCAGAAGGGCGAGCCCAAGAAGAACACGCTCGCACTGCTGGAGAACATCGAGGCGGCCAAGCGGCGCCCGCTGGCCCGGTTCCTGAACGGCCTGTCCATCCGGCACGTCGGCCCGGTCGCCGCGCAGGCCCTCGCCCGGGAGTTCCGCTCCGTCGACCGCATCGAACAGGCCACCGAGGAGGAGCTGGCGACCACCGACGGCGTCGGCCCGATCATCGCCGCCGCGCTCAAGGAGTGGTTCGCCGAGGAATGGCACCGCGAGATCGTGCGCAAGTGGAAGGCCGCCGGGGTCCCGCTGGAGGACGCCTCGACCGGCGAGGAGGAGGGCCCCCGCCCGCTGGAGGGGCTCACGGTCGTCGTCACCGGCACCCTGGAGAACTTCACCAGGGACGGCGCCAAGGAGGCACTGCAGAGCCGGGGCGCGAAGGTGACCGGATCTGTTTCGAAGAAGACCGCTTTCGTCGTTGTGGGTGACAACCCGGGGTCGAAGTACGACAAGGCCATGCAACTGAAGGTTCCGGTGCTGAACGAGGACGGTTTCGGCGTCCTCTTGGAGCAGGGGCCCGAAGCCGCGGCCGAAGTCGCGCTTTCGACCGGGGAGTAGCGGTTGAAGGCCACCCGTTCGGCGCATATCAGTTGCATACGGGTGGCCAGGGCGCATTCGGGCAACCGTCGACGACCGGTGCCCGTGGAAGCCTTCCGCGGCCTACTGTTGAGATGTGCACCTGCCGTGCCCGGCTGCGGTTGGGGCATTTCCGCGTGCTCCCGGCGTGCGGGGAAGGTTTCTTCAACGCGGAGCTGCTGATGGCTGTCGGACATCGGGCCGCGTGGCGTGGGCACCGCCGGCTGTGAGAGGGACGGGAATGGAACCGACCGAGAGCGTCGCCCCGGACTCACGGCTGCGCCTGCGCCGGCGGGCGTGCACCTGGCGGGCGACCCGGTGGACGGGGCGGGACCACGGGCGCAGGGACGGTCGGGCCCGCGCGGCCGGACCCGGCGCCGCCGCCCACCCGCCGATACCCGTGGCCATCGAGCCCGCCCCCGGCCTCACCGGCGCCGGCCCCGAACGGCACCTGTCCTGGCCCACTCTGCCCGCGGCCGTCGTGGCCGCCGCCGCTCTCGTCCTGGGCGCCGGCTTCTACCGCGCCTTCGTCGGCCGTCACGCCCTCTTCCCGGGCGGCACCGTGGGCTGGTCGCTGGCCCTGCTCACCGGTGTGGTCGTGGGCCACCTCGTCATGCTGGGCCGGGCCCGCTGGTGGGGCGGCACCGGCTCCGGCGCCGCCCTCACCCTCGCCGTGCTGCTGCTGTACGGCTGGGTGCCGGCCGGCATGGTCAGCCTCACCGTGGTCGTCCTGGTCGGCATCGCCCGGAGCCACCGCTGGCGGCAGGGCGTGCTGCAGGGAGCGGCGGACCTCCTCGGCATCGGTGCCGGCGCGCTGCTGCTCGGCGCGTTCGGCCGTGTCCCGAGCGTCGAGACGCCCTGGCGGCCGGACAGCTGGAGCATCGCCACCGCGCCCGAGGTCGTCCTCGCCGCCGTCGCCTACCTCGCGGTCAGCCGCGGCCTGCTGCGGTACCTGCACGCCCCGCGCGGCGGCGGACTGCCCACCGTGGCCCGCACCGCCCTGGTGAGACAGGGCCTGGTCGCCGTCGCCCTGCTCGGCATCGCCCCCCTGCTGTGCGTCGTCGCCGACGCCCAGCCGGTCCTGCTCCCGCTGTTCGCCATCCCCCTGATCGCCCTGGACTCCACCCTGTGGATGGCACGCGCGCGTGCCGAGGAGCAGCTGCGCGACCCGCTGACCGGCCTGCCCAACCGGCAGTGGCTGCTGGAGCGGATCTGGACGGCCCTCGACGACGCCGAACGCATCGGTGCCCGCTCCGCCCTCATGCTGATCGACCTCGACCGGTTCCGTTCGGTGAACGACACCCTCGGTCATCTCGCCGGTGACCGGCTGCTGCTCCAGATAGCCGACCGGCTGCGGCTCGCCCTGCCGCGGGGAGCGGAGGCCGCGCGGCTCGGCGGCGACGAGTTCGCCGTGTTACTGCCCGTCGCCGACTCCACGACGTCGGCGACCCGCGTCGCGCGCGGCCTGGTGGCCGCGCTCAGCTCCCCGCTGGACCTCGACGGACTCACCCTCGTCCTGGAGGCCAGCGCCGGCGTCGCCGTCTTCCCCGACCACGCGCTGGAAGCCGAAGGGCTGCTGCGCCGGGCCGACGTGGCGATGTACCAGGCGAAGAGGGACCGTACAGGCGTCGAGGTGTACGAGTCCAAGCGCGACTCCAACACCCCGGACCGGCTCGGTCTGCTGGGCGATCTGCGCCGGGCGCTGGACGCCCACGAGGTGCAGCTGCACTACCAGCCCAAGGTCCGCTTCGACGGCCAGGTCGCGGGTCTGGAGGCACTGGTCCGCTGGGTCCATCCCGAGCGCGGGAAGGTTCCGCCGGACGAGTTCATAGCGATCGCCGAGTCCTCCGGGCTGATGCCCCATCTGACGGAGTACGTCCTGGAGACCGCCCTCGGGCAGGTCGCCAAGTGGCGCGCGCAGGGGCTGCGGGTCCCGGTCGCCGTCAACGTCTCCCCGCGCGATGTGCACACCCCCGGGTTCGCGGGCTCGGTCGCCGCGCGGCTGGCCCGGCACGGGGTCCCCCCGGGTGCCCTGCAGCTGGAGATCACCGAGCATGTGCTCCTGGAGGACCCGCAGCGGGCCGCGGACACCCTCGCGGGCCTGACCGGGCACGGCGTGAAGATGTCGCTGGACGACTTCGGCACCGGATATTCGTCGCTGGTGCATCTGCGGCGGCTGCCGGTGAGCGAGCTGAAGATCGACCGGTCGTTCGTGGCGAGGCTGGCGGTCGACGCGGAGGACGCGGAGATCGTGCGCTGCACCGTGGATCTGGCGCACTCCCTGGGGTTGCTCGTCGTCGCCGAGGGCGTCGAGGACGACGAGACGTGGGAGCGGCTGCGGGACCTGGGATGTGACGCCGTGCAGGGGTGGCTGGTCGCTGCGGCGATGCCGCCCGAGGAGACGACGGCGTGGTTGCGGGCGCGGGGGTCGCGTGGCTGGCAAAGGCCACGGGCCGCGTTGCCCGCCGCCGAATAGGCTTTCCGCGATCACCGAAGTCCTCGTTCGGACGGGTGAACATCGCGTCGTGGAGGGCGGGCCGACGCCGCGCGTACGCCCGTGCCACCGCCGCCAGGAATTCTAGCGGTGCTAGCGCGGACACCCTGACAGTACTGCGCCACGGCGGTGCGAAGGCGGTCGCGTTCGGGATCCACTGCGCCACCGCGATCGTTGTACTGATCAGCGCCGGACTGCTCTTCGCGGTCTGACCGAATCGCACAGGGAGAAAGCGGCCATGTCGTTGTTCGTACCGAAGTTCGACGAGTCCGTGATCGTCCGCGCGGCAGAGGCGGAGGTCGTCGGGGGCGCGCCGCTCACCGTCCGCCTGCTGGCCGACAGCAGCGCGACCGGCGGCGCCCTGTCCACCCAGCGCGTCACCCTCAGAAGCGGAGCCGACGGAGCCGAGCCGCACTGGCACGACAACTCCGCGGAGATGTTCTTCCTGCTCGACGGCGCCGCCGACATCCTCTCCGGTGACGAGGTCGTCACCGCCGGCCCGGGCGACCTGGTCGTCGTCCCGCCCGGCAAGCCGCACGCCTTCGCGGCCGTGCCGGGAGCCGACGCCGATCTGCTCATCGTGATCACACCCGGCGTAGAGCGCTTCGAATACTTCCGGCACCTGCAGCGCATCCGCCTCGGCGAGGCCACCCGGGACAGCATCCTGGAGGCCCAGGATCTGTACGACAACCACTTCCTGAGGAGCGAGGCCTGGGACGCCCGGCGCTGAACCGGCGGGGCTCGCGCCAAACCGTTTCACGGCGACCCGGCCCCGCCCCATAGGATTGGGGCTAGTCGTCCCGTTCCCGCCGCCCTACGGGCGGACGACGGGAACAGGACGACCAGCCCCCGCCCAAACCACACACACTCACCCAGAGGATCGCTGCATGCCTGGCATCACGCGCGAGGAGGTCGCCCACCTCGCCCGGCTGGCGCGTCTGGAGCTGAAGCCCGAAGAACTCGACCACTTCGCGGGACAGCTGGACGACATCATCGGCGCGGTCGCCCGCGTCAGCGAGGTCGCCGACCAAGACGTACCGCCGACCTCGCACCCGCTCCCGCTGACGAACGTCATGCGCGCGGACGAGGTCCGTCCCTCGCTCACCCCCGAGCAGGCGCTCTCCGGCGCCCCGGCCCAGGAGCAGCAGCGTTTCAAGGTGCCGCAGATCCTGGGGGAGGAGTGACCGCCATGACGGACAGTTCCATCATCAAGCTCACGGCCGCCGAGATCGCCGGGAAGATCGCCGCCGGCGAGCTGACGGCCGTCGAGGTCACCGAGGCCCACCTCGCCCGGATCGAGGCCGTGGACGAGAAGGTGCACGCCTTCCTCCACGTGGACCGCGAGGGCGCCCTCGCCCAGGCCCGCGCCGTGGACGAGAAGCGGGCCCGCGGCGAGAAGCTCGGCCCGCTGGCCGGCGTCCCGCTCGCGCTGAAGGACATCTTCACCACCGAGGGCGTACCCACGACCGTCGGCTCGAAGATCCTCGAGGGCTGGCTCCCGCCGTACGACGCGACGCTCACCAAGAAGCTGAAGGCCGCCGACGTCGTCATCCTCGGCAAGACCAACATGGACGAGTTCGCCATGGGGTCCTCCACCGAGAACAGCGCCTACGGCCCGACCGGCAACCCGTGGGACCTGACCAGGATCCCCGGCGGCTCCGGCGGTGGCTCCTCGGCCGCGCTGGCCGCCTTCGAGGCGCCGCTCGCCATCGGCACCGACACCGGCGGTTCCATCCGCCAGCCGGCCGCCGTCACCGGCACGGTCGGCGTGAAGCCGACGTACGGCGCGGTCTCCCGCTTCGGCATGGTCGCCTTCTCGTCCTCCCTGGACCAGGGCGGCCCCTGCGCGCGCACGGTCCTGGACGCGGCGCTCCTGCACGAGGCCATCGCCGGGCACGATCCGCAGGACTCCACCTCCATCGACGCCCCGGTCCCGCCGGTCGTCGAAGCCGCCCGCAACGGCAGCGTGCAGGGCATGCGCGTCGGCGTGGTCAAGCAGTTCCGCGGCGAGGGCTACCAGGCCGGTGTCATCCAGCGCTTCGACGAGTCCGTCGAGCTGCTGAAGGAGCTGGGCGCCGAGATCGTCGAGCTGGACTGTCCGTCCTTCGACCTCGGTCTGTCGGCGTACTACCTGATCGCGCCGTCCGAGTGCTCCTCCAACCTCGCCCGCTTCGACGGCCTGCGCTACGGCCTGCGCACCGGCGACGACGGCAGCCGCTCGGCCGAGGAGGTCACCTCCCTCACCCGTGAGGCGGGCTTCGGCCCCGAGGTCAAGCGGCGCATCATGCTGGGCACGTACGCCCTGAGCTCCGGCTACTACGACGCGTACTACGGCTCCGCGCAGAAGGTCCGCACCCTCATCACGCGTGACTTCGAGAAGGCCTTCGAGCAGGTCGACGTCATCGTCTCGCCGACGACCCCGACCACCGCCTTCCCGATCGGCGAGCGCGCCGACGACCCGATGGCGATGTACCTCGCGGACCTGTGCACCATCCCGACCAACCTGGCGGGCAACGCGGCCATGTCCCTGCCCTGCGGCCTCGCCCCGGAGGACAACCTTCCGGTGGGCCTGCAGATCATCGCCCCGGCGATGAAGGACGACCGCCTGTACAAGGTCGGCGCCGCCGTCGAGGCCGCCTTCGTGGAAAAGTGGGGACACCCGCTGCTGGAGGAGGCTCCGTCGCTGTGAGCAAGCTGTCCAAGGCCAAGGACTTCAAGAAGTCCAAGTCCGGTACGTACCTGTCGATGGCCACCACCGCGTTCGGCGCGTTCGGTGTCGCCAAGCAGATCAAGAAGGCCCGCGCCGAGCACGACACGCTGCGGCTGATCGACGCCACGGTCTCCGCCGTGGCGATCGTGACCGGCCTCGCGATCCTCTACCGCGAGCTGAAGCGGCTGGGCGACGACGACGTCCTGCTGGGCTGAGAGGGAAGTTTTCACCGTGACCACCACGACCGACCTGGTGTCGTACGAGGACGCGCTGGCGTCGTACGACCCTGTCATGGGCCTCGAGGTCCATGTCGAACTCGGCACCAAGACCAAGATGTTCTGCGGCTGTTCGACGGCGCTCGGCGCCGACCCGAACACCCAGACCTGCCCCGTCTGCCTCGGCCTGCCCGGCGCGCTCCCGGTCGTCAACGCGACCGGCGTCGAGTCGGCGATCAAGATCGGTCTCGCGCTGAACTGCGAGATCGCCGAGTGGTGCCGCTTCGCCCGGAAGAACTACTTCTATCCGGACATGCCGAAGAACTTCCAGACCTCCCAGTACGACGAGCCGATCGCCTTCAGCGGCTACCTCGACGTGCAGCTGGAGGACGGCGAGACCTTCCGCGTGGAGATCGAGCGCGCCCACATGGAGGAGGACACCGGCAAGTCCACGCACGTCGGCGGCGCCACGGGCCGTATCCACGGCGCGTCCCACTCCTTGCTGGACTACAACCGCGCCGGCATCCCGCTGATCGAGATCGTCACCAAGCCGATCGTCGGCGCCGGCGAGCGCGCCCCCGAGGTCGCCAAGGCGTACGTCCGTGAGCTGCGCGAGGTCATCCGTGCCCTCGGCGTGTCCGAGGCCCGCATGGAGATGGGCCAGATGCGCTGCGACGTGAACCTGTCGCTGATGCCCAAGGGCAGCGACAAGTTCGGCACGCGCTCCGAGACGAAGAACGTGAACTCGCTGCGGTCCGTGGAGCGCGCGGCCCGTTTCGAGATCATGCGGCACGCGGCCGTGCTGTCGTCGGGCGGCACGATCGTCCAGGAGACCCGGCACTTCCACGAGGACACCGGGTCGACGACCTCCGGCCGTGTGAAGGAGGAGGCCGAGGACTACCGGTACTTCCCGGAGCCCGACCTCGTCCCGGTCGCACCGTCCCGTGAGTGGGTCGAGGAGATCCGCGGCGCGCTGCCGGAGATGCCGCTGGCCCGCCGTACTCGCCTCCTCGCCGAGTGGGGCATCTCGGCGACCGACATGCAGGCGATCCTGAACGCCGGTGCGCTGGACCCGATCGTCGCCACGATCGAGGCCGGTGCCGACGCGGCGGCCGCCCGCAAGTGGTGGATGGGTGAACTGGCCCGCAGCGCCAACGAGTCCGGCAAGGCGCTGGACGAGCTGGCGATCACCCCGGCGCAGGTGGCCCGGGTCACCGAGCTCGTCGCGAAGGGCGACCTGAACGACAAGCTGGCCCGCCAGGTCATCGAGGGCGTCCTCGCGGGCGAGGGCACCCCGGACGAGGTCGTCGACAAGCGCGGTCTGAAGGTCGTCTCCGACGAGGGCGCGCTCACCACCGCCGTCGAGGAGGCCATCGCCGGCAATCCGGGCATCGCGGACAAGATCCGCGGTGGCAAGGTGGCCGCGGCCGGCGCCCTGGTCGGCGCGGTCATGAAGGCCACCCGCGGTCAGGCCGACGCGGCCCGGGTCAAGGAACTGATCCTGGAGAAGCTCGGTGTGAGCGAGGGCTGAGCCCGCACCTGTGCACACGACGGCCCCGGACGGCATCGCGTCCGGGGCCGTTCGCACGCCCCGAAGTGCCCCGCGGGACGACAGAGTTCGCCGGAGTGTCCTGTGACGTCCCTCGCACTCTTGTGAATAACCCCACGATCACGGCAAACGATCACTTTCTCCTGCGAGAGTGTCTCTCATCGCTCATATGTTCTTTGCGGGTTGTTCAGTCCATGGACGATCGTTCCCGGTCAAAGATCCACAAATCGCACTTCTGGGAGCACGTCCGTGGCAGACCTCGCCCGTTGGTGTGTCCGGCATCGGCTGATCGCCGTGCTGCTCTGGCTCCTCGCCTTCGGCGGGGTCACCGCGGCAGCCGCCGTGGCCGGATCGTCGTACTCGAACGACTACAAGGTCCCCGGCACCGAGTCCGGTCGCGCGGAGCAGCTGCTCAAGGAGGGTTTCCCGGGTCTCGGCGGAGACAGCGACACCGTCGTCTGGCACACCGGCACCGGTACCGTCCGCGCCGCCGGCGTCGAGCAGACCATGACCCGCACCCTCGACCGGATCGCCTCGCTGCCCGGCGTGGCCTCGGTGGACGGGCCGTACGGCAGGCACGGCGCCCCCCGGATCAGCGTCGACGGCCGCACGGCCTACGCCACCGTCACCTTCACCCAGCCGGCCGAGCACATCGGCAGGTCCGAGGCCCGGGCCGTGGTACGCACGGCCCAGGCCGCGGCGGGCGACGGGCTCCAGGTGGAGCTGGGCGGCGGTGCCATCGGGCTCACGGCATCCCCGCGCGAGCACACCGCCGAGGTGGTCGGCGTGCTCGTCGCGGCCGTCGTGCTGTTCCTCGCCTTCGGTTCGCTCGCCGCCTCGGCCCTGCCCATCGCCACCGCGCTGGTCGGCGTCGGCACCGCCTACTCCGGCATCGGACTGCTCGGGCACGTCATGACGGTCGCCGACTTCGCGCCCATGCTCGGCATGCTGATCGGCCTCGGCGTCGGAATCGACTACGCGCTGTTCATCGTGACCAGACACCGGCGGGGACTCAAACGCGGCCTGAGCGTCACCGAGGCCGCCGTGAACGCCGTGGCCACCACCGGACGCGCCGTCGTCTTCGCGGGTGCGACGGTGTGCATCGCGCTGCTGGGGATGCTGACCCTGCGCCTGAGCTTCCTCAACGGGGTGGCCGTCGCCGCCTCGTTGACGGTGGTGCTCACCGTCGCCGCCTCGGTCACCCTGCTGCCCGCCCTGCTGTCGTACATCGGCCACCGGGCCCTCAGCCGCCGCGAGCGTCGCCGGCTCGCCGAGTCCGGGCCGCGCCCTGAACTGCCCACCGGTCTCGCCGCCCGCTGGTCGGCGCTGGTCGAGCGCCGCCCCAAGCTCCTCGCCTCCCTGGCCGTCGGTGTGATCGCGCTGCTCGCCGTGCCGACCCTCTCCCTCCACCTCGGCACCTCCGACCAGGGCAACGACCCCGGCTCCTCCACCACGCGCAAGGCCTACGACCTGCTCGCCGACGGCTTCGGTCCCGGCGTCAACGGGCCCCTGACGCTGGTGACGCGCGTCGACGGCGGCGACGACGAGCTCGCCCTGGACAACCTCGACACGGATCTGCGTGCCACCCGGGGCGTGGCCTCCGTCACCCCGGCCACCTACGACGCCGGCCGCGGCACTGCCTACCTCACCGTCGTCCCCGACTCCGCACCCCAGTCGCAGGACACCAGCGATCTCGTGGACCGGCTGCGCACCGAGGTGCTGCCGCGCGCGGAGGCCGGCACCTCCCTCGACATCCAGGTCGGCGGGGTCACCGCCGGCTACGACGACTTCGCGGATGTGATCGTCGGAAAACTGCCCTTGTTCGTCGGTGCGGTCATCGGGCTCGGCTGTCTGCTGCTGCTAGTCGCGTTCCGCTCGCTGGGCATCCCCCTGAAGGCCGCCGCGATGAACATCGCCGCCGTGGCCGCCGCGTTCGGGATCGTCGTCGCCGTCTTCCAGTGGGGCTGGGGCAGCGAACTGCTCGGCCTCGGCCGCGCCGGGCCCATCGAGCCCTTCCTGCCCGTGATCATGGTCTCGGTGCTCTTCGGGCTCTCCATGGACTACCAGGTCTTCCTGGTCAGCCGGATGTACGAGGAGTGGCTGGAGACCGGCGACAACCGGCGCGCCGTCCGCGTGGGCCTCGCCGAGACCAGCCGGGTCATCAACTCCGCCGCGATCATCATGATCTCGGTCTTCCTCGCCTTCGTGCTCAGCGGCGACCGGGTGATCGCCATGTTCGGCATCGCGCTCGCCTCCGCCGTCGCCCTCGACGCCTTCGTGCTGCGCACCCTGCTGGTGCCCGCGCTGATGCATCTGCTGGGCGCCGCCAACTGGTGGCTGCCCGCCTGGCTGGAGCGGCGCCTGCCCCGCCTCAGCATCGAACCGCCCGAGTGCCGTGCCGCGCATGAGAGGCTCGACCAGGTCCCGGTCGAGGAACTGCGGAAGGAACAGCAGCGCGATGTACGCGATATCCCTGGGTGACGACGGCGCCGAGCTGCGGCCCCTGGAGGTCTGGCACGCCGAGGAGGTCCTCGCCAACGTCGACCGGGGACGGGAGTTCATCGGCCGGCACATCGGGCTGCCGGACGTGGTGTCCGACCTGGACGGCGCCCGCGTCTGGATCCGGTCGTACGCCGACAAGCGGGCCGTCGACGGCGGCGGCCTGCACGGCATCTGGCTGAACGGGAAGCTGGTCGGCGGTCTGCTGTTCCGCGTGTGGGACACCCCGACCGGGGTCTGCGAGGCCGGCTGCTGGCTGGAGCCGGCGGCGGCTGGGCGCGGACTGGTCACGCGGGGCATGCGGGTGCTGCTGGACTGGGCCTTCGAGGAGCGTGGCATGCACCGCGTGGAGTGGCACGCGTCCTCCGCCAACGAGCCCAGCATCAACGTGGCCCGGCGCCTCGGCATGACCCGCGAGGGCGTGCTCCGCGAGAACTACCCGCACCGGGGCGTGCGCACCAGCACCGAGATCTGGTCGGTGCTCGCCCCGGAATGGCGTGCGGCACACGCACGCACCGCGCAGAACGATCATTAAGGCGCCTCTCAGACAGCGTCCGTACGGTGCCTGGCATGGCTACGAAGACACAGGAAGGCGTCGAGGCCGGCACCGCGGCCGGCACCGAGACGCACAGCGACGAGACGACGGCGGGCGTCGGCACCGCCGAGGAGGTGACCCCGGCCGAGGCCGCCGAGGTGGACGCGACCGGGCAGGACGCTTCCGAGCAGGACGCCGTCGAGGAGGAGGCCGCCGGGACCGAGCAGTCGGCTTCCGGAGCGAAGACCCCCTCCGGGGTCGGTCAGGGCGCCGGGGCCGTCGTCTCCGCCGCGCTGGGTTTCGTCTCGCTCAGCGGCGGCTGGATCGGCACCGTCGCCGGCGCCCGCGAGCAGCTCGTCGGACAGCTGCGGACCTCCTCCACGGCGAGCGTCGCCACCCAGATCAAGGCGGTCTACGGCAACGCCTGGCACAGTACCGCCCTGTGGGCCGGCCTGTTCGCGCTGGCCGCGCTGCTCACCGGCGTGGTCGTGCTCGCCCGGCCCGCCTTCGGCACCCCCGGCCGTGCCCAGGCCCCCTGGATCAAGTCGGTCGCCTGGGCGGGTGTCTCGCTCGGTGTCATCGGCCTGCTGCTGGCCGTCCTGAAGTACTCCGACGCCCTGCTCGCCCTGCCCTCGGCGGGCTGAGAGCCCGCAACTCCCGAAGCCTTAGGGGGCCTTAGGGGATCCGTGAGCGCCTTACGGACTCCCTGAGGCCCCTTACGCGCGCGTGGGGCCCGTACGCCGCCCGAAGATGCGGAACTCTCCCGATGTGGCTCACCTGCCTCGGAGACGAAGGTGGAGGCATCGCAGAAAGTGACGCACGACACCATCTCTCCAAGGACACGCCGTGATCGAGTTCCGGTACCACCAGATGCGCTCCGCCCAGCTGATCCGCGAGGCCGAGCTGCAGCGCCTGGCCCGCGAGGCCGTACGGGCCCGCCGCACCGCACGCCACGAGGAACCGGCCGGCCACGACGGCGCGGCCACCGAGTCCCATACCGGCCGCACCCGCCGGCACCGGACCCCGCACACCGCGTGAACACCGGACCGGCGGGCGCGACCGGGACCCGGGGCGGCCGTACGGGGGTCGGCCGCCTCCCCGACCTCGCGGACCAGGGTCGTACGACTGCCCACGCCGGTCGTACGCCCCTTCCGTCCGGTGACACGACCCATCCGGTCACCGGTGCGAAGATCGCACCGGAGCTGTGGAAAACCGGTGCCCTGCCATCCGGACCTCGTGCGATGCTCGGGCCCGTGGATACCAGGTCCGTCAGTCCCGTGTTCGTCGGCCGCGCCGACGAACTGGACACCTTGAACGACGCGCTCGCCCGTGCCCGCGTGGGCGAGCCGCAGGCGCTGCTGCTCGGCGGCGAGGCCGGGGTCGGCAAGACCCGTCTCGTCGAGGAGTTCGCCACCGCCTCCGGCCGGCACGCGGTCGTCGCCGTCGGCGGCTGCGTGGAGATCGGCGCCGACGGGCTGCCGTTCGCGCCCTTCTCCACCGCGCTGCGCGCCCTGCGCGACGCCCTGCCCGAGGAGTTCGCCGCCGCCGCGCGGGGCCAGGAGGAGGAACTGGCCCGCCTCCTGCCCGATCTGGGCGAGGCCGGCACCGGCCGCCACGACGAGCAGGGCATGGCCCGCCTGTTCGAACTCACCGTCCGGCTGCTGGAACGGGTCGCCGCCGACCGGCCGGTGGTGCTCGTCCTGGAGGACCTGCACTGGGCCGACGCCTCCACCCGCCACCTCCTCGCCTACCTCTTCCGCACCCTGCGCGCCGGCCGGCTCCTCGTCCTCGCCAGCTACCGCTCCGACGACATCCACCGCCGCCACCCGTTGCGCCCCCTGCTCGCCGAGCTCGACCGGCTGCGCACCGTCCGCCGTATCGAACTCGCCCGGTTCACCCGCGAGGAGGTCGGCCGCCAGATCGCCGGAATCCTCGCCGCCGAGCCGGACCCCGCCCAGGTGGACGAGATCTTCGAACGCTCCGACGGCAACGCCTTCTTCGTCGAGGAACTCGCCGTCGCCGCCTGCGACGGCTGCTGCACCGGCCTCACCGACTCGCTGCGCGACCTGCTGCTGGTCAGGGTCGAGGCGCTGCCCGAGAGCGCCCAGCGGGTCGCCCGGGTCGTCGCCGAGGGCGGCTCCACCGTGGAGTACCGGCTGATCGCCGCCGTCGCCCAGCTCGGCGAGGACGACCTCATCGAGGCGCTGCGGGCCGCAGTCGGGGCCAACCTCCTCACCGTCACCCCGGCCGGCGACGGCTACCGCTTCCGGCACTCCCTGGTCCGCGAGGCCGTCGCCGACGACCTGCTGCCCGGCGAACGCTCCCGGCTCAACCGCCGCTACGCCGAAGCCCTGGAAGCCGATCCCACGCTCGTCCCGGCCGACGCGCGCGTGATGCGCCTGGCCAGCTACTGGTACCACGCCCACGACCCCGCCAAGGCCCTGCCCGCCGTCCTGGACGCCTCCGTCGTGGCCCGCCGCCGGCACGCCTACACCGAACAACTCAGGCTCCTGGAGCGGGCGATGGAGCTGTGGGACAGCGCCCCCGAGGAACTCCGCTCCGCCCTGCGCCCCGTCGACTACACCGAGGTCTACCCTCCGTGTGGCTGCGACCCCGCCACCACTCCGCTGCGCTATCTCGACCTGATGGCCGAGGCAGCCGTCGCGGGCCGGTTCGGCGGCGAACGCGAGCGCGCAATGAAGATCGTCAAGCGGGCCCTGCGCCTCCTCGAGGAGGATCCGGACCCGCTGCGCGCCGCCTGGTTCTGGGTGCAGCGCTCCCGGCTGGTCCAGGCCCAGTCCCGCGGCGACGGCCGGCAGGAACTGGCCACCGCCCAGGACCTGGTGCGGGGCCTGCCGCCGTCCGAGGTGCACGCCGAGGTGCTGGCCCTCGCCGCGGGCTGGTCCATGCTGCACCGGCCCGGCCCCGAGGCGATCACCGCCGCCGAACGCGCCGTGGAGTACGCCCGCATGGTCGGCGCCCGTGACATCGAACTACATGCCCGCCTCACCCTCGGCGGTCTCAAGGTGGACTCCGGCGACGCCGACGCCGGCCTGGCGGAGATGCGCCAGGTGCTGCGGGACACCCTCGCGGAGGGCGTGCACGACGTCGCTGGCCGCGCCTATGTGAACCTGCCGTCCGAGCTGCAGAGCCTGGGCCGTGACGGGGAGGCCGTTCCCCTCCTGCGCGAGGGCATCGCCTTCGCCCGCACCTACGGGCAGTTGGCCTCCGAGGCCTGGATACGGGCCAACCTGTCCGAGGCGCTCTACTCGCTCGGCGACTGGGCGGCGGCCGCCGAGACCGCCACCCACGCGACCGAGGACCGCCACAGCGCCAAGCCCCGGGGCGCGGGCGCCCTGCGCCTGGCCCACCTCGCCCTCGCCCGCGGCGACCTCGCCGAGGCGGGCCGGCAACTCGCCGCCGCCCGCGCCCACTACGGCACCCACGACCCCATGCCCCAGCACTCCCTGCCCCTGGCCCGGGTCGCCCTCGGGGTAGCAGCCGAGCAGGGGCGCATCACCGACGCCCGGGCCGAACTGCTCCGGGCCCTGGACGACGGGTTCCCGCCCGGCACCCACCGCTACGGCTGGCCGCTGCTGCGGGCCGCCGCCACTGCCGAGGCCGAAGCCCGCACCCTGCCCGGCGCGGCGGCGGGGCGCGCCGAGATCCTCGACCGCCTCGGCGATGCCGCACGGAAACTCGCCACCGGCGCCCCGCTGTGGCAGGCCTACAGCCGGTGGACCCGGGCCGAACTGCGCCGCGCACAGGGCGCGGACACCGTCGACGACTGGTCCTCGGTCGTCACCGCCTTCGAGTGCCTGAACCGCCCCTACGAGCTCGCCAGGGTCCGCCACCGCCTCGCCGAAGCGCTCCTCGCCGCCGGCGGCGAGGACGAACGCGACCGCGCGGTGGAGCTGCTCCGGCTGGCCGCTGCGGTCGCCGCCCACCTCGACGCCCGCTCGCTCGCCGACGCCGTCGCCCGGCTCGCGCAGCGCGCCCGTCTCACCCTGACCCGCGCGCCCCGGCAGGTCCTCGCCCCCGCCGACCCGGCGGCGGCCCTCGGCCTGACCAGCCGGGAGCGGGACGTCCTGCGCCTGGTCTCGGCCGGCCGCACCAACCGACAGATCGCCGAGGAGCTGTTCATCTCCCCGAAGACCGCGAGCGTCCACGTCTCCAACATCCTGAGCAAGCTCGGCGTCTCGGGGCGCGGGGAGGCGGCGGCGGTGGCGCACCGGCTGGAACTGTTCCCGGCCGACACGCTCCCTGCCGGAACGGCGGGCTGAGACCTACGCTGAGGACAGGCAAGACAGGTCACAAGGGGGAGAAAGCGGGGCGGGCCGTGTTCAACGCCTTCGAGGACCTGTTCGCACCCGGCCGCAAACACACCCGGGACGAACAGAACCGGCTCGAGCTGACCCGTGAGGACGTCGGCGACAACGACCCCGGACGGGGCCCGATAGACCTGTCCTCCGGGAAGGCGGTGATACGGCTCCCCGAACCACCGCCCGCCGCGGCGGAGCCGCAGGTACGCCCCGAAGCGGGCGGTGAGGAGCCCTGAGCAGAGGGAACGGAAGGGCCCGGGCGCGCCGGTGAACGCTACTTCACCTCCGCCTCCAGCACCCGGTCGTCCCCCTTCTTCGGCCGCCCCCGGCCGTCGGTGTTGCTCGTCACCAGCCACACCTTGTCGCCGCCCGCCGCGACAACCGTGCGCAGCCGGCCGTACTTTCCGGTGAGGAAGGCCCGGGGCGCCGCCGAGGCCCGCGTGCCCTCGAGCGGGATCCGCCACAGGCGCTCGCCCTTCAGACAGGCCATCCAGATCACACCCTTGACGTAGGCGATGCCGCTGGGGGAGGCGTCGTCCGTGTGCCACTGGGCGATCGGGTTCTGGAAGGCGGCATCGGAGGATCTGCCCTCGGCCTCGGGCCAGCCGTAGTTCCCGCCCGGCTTGATCGCGTTCAGCTCGTCCCAGGTGTCCTGGCCGAACTCCGAGGCGAACAGGCGCTGTCTGCCGTCCCAGGCCAGGCCCTGGACGTTGCGGTGGCCCCAGGAGTAGACCGGGGAGCCGGGGAACGGGTTGCCCGGAGCCGGTTCGCCCTCCGGCGTCATGCGCAGGATCTTGCCGCCCAGGGACTTCCTGTCCTGGGCCAGACCACTCCGGCCGCCCTCGCCGGTGCCCGCGTACAGCATGCCGTCCGGGCCGAACGCGATCCGGCCGCCGTTGTGGATCAGGCCCTTGGGTATGCCCTTGAACACCGTGTCCGGGGCACCCAGTTGCTCACCGGGCGGCTTCCGCTCGTCGTACAGCACGCGGACGATGCGGTTGTCCGAGGCGGAGGTGAAGTAGGCGTAGATCATGTGGTCCGAGGCGTAGTCCGGGGACAGCGCGATGCCCAGCAGGCCGCCCTCGCCGGCCGGGGAGACCCCGGAGACCCTGCCCAGCTCCGTCCTGCGGCCCGTTCGCCCGTCGATCCGGATGATCGTCCCGTCGTCCCGGGAGGAGACCAGCAGACCGCCGTCGGGGAGCGCGGCCAGCCCCCAGGGTGTCCTCAGGCCGTCGGCCACGGTGCGCAGCACCTGCACCGAGCCCTTCGCCGGTGGGGCTGACTCCGTGGCGCGGCCGGAGGAGGCCGGGCCCGGTGCCGTACCCGTCGCACTGCCGGCGCCGCGCGGGGACCCCCCTCCGCCGGCGGAGCAGCCGGCCGTCAGCAGCAGGGCGGCCGCGGCCAACACGGCCGGCACGGCTCGTCGTTGCACGATCATGGTCCCTTCGAGGCGGTGATCCGGCGGCGGGCGCTCCCTGTCGTACCCCGCTCACCCTGCCCGGGTTCCCGCCCCGCCGCGACCGATCCGGGCAAGCCTCAGTCCCACGACCCCTGCGCCGCCGGCAGCCGTGACACCTCCGCCAGGTCCTCCTCGGTCAGGCGCAGCCCGGCCGCCGCCGCGTTCTGCGCGGCCCAGCGTTCCCGTTTCGTGCCCGGAAGCGCGATCACATGGCGCCCCCGGGACAGCACCCAGGCCAGGGCCACCTGGGCCGGCGTGACGTGCTCGCCGTGGCGGCGCGCGATGCGGCGCAGGCCCGCGACGATCGGCTGGTTGGCGGCCATCATCTCCGCCGTGAAACGCGGATGGCGGGCCCGGACGTCGTCGGGTTCGAAGCCCTCGCCCGGAGTCAGCGTGCCGGTCAGGAAGCCGTTGCCCAGCGGCATCGCCGCGAGGAAACCCACGCCCCGCGCCTCGCACCACGGCAGCAGCGCCTGCAGCGCCTCCGGCGACCACACCGACAGCTCCGCCTCCACCGCGGCCACCGGGAAGACCTGCTGCACCCGCTGCAGCTGGCGCAGGGTGGCGTCGTGCAGCCCGGCCCCGGAGCGGCGGCCGGCGCGCGCCCCCACCGCGCACAGGCCCAGCGCCCGCACCTTGCCGGCCCGCACCAGCTCGGCCATCGCGCCCCAGGTCTCCTCGACGGGGACCTCGGGGTCGGCGCGGTGCAGCTGGTACAGGTCGATCACGTCCGTCTGCAGGCGCCGCAGGGAGGCGTCGCAGGCCCGCCGCACATACCCCGGGCGACCGTTGGCCACGATGTGCTGCTCGCCTACCAGCAGCCCCACCTTCGTGGAGACGAAGGCGTCCGCGCGCCGCTCCTTCAGCACCCGGCCCAGCAGCAGCTCGTTGGTGAAGGGGCCGTACATGTCCGCCGTGTCCAGGAGGGTCGAGCCCAGGTCCAGCGCCCGGTGCACGCATCGCAGCGACTCGTCGCCGCGCTGCCGCGACCCGCTGTACGCCCAGCTCATCGGCATGCACCCGAGTCCGACGGCCCCCACCGCGAGCGCCCCCGCGCCGATCGTCCTGCGCTCCACCTGCTCGTGAACCTCCCTCTGCCCGGCCCCCAACCTAACCTCTGCACAGGCGCGTACCTGACATAGCCTCCTTGGCATGAGTGCAGAGGTTTGGCTTCCCATCGCCCCGGAGGAGATCGAGGGACTTCCCGAGGGGCCCCGATACCTGTTCTGGGACGGTGGCGAGGAGTTTCCGGGCGACCCGGCCGCCTGTTCCTTCTACGTCGTGCCGTACATGAGGTCCGTCGCGATCGCCGTGCGCCCACTGCCGGAGATGGCCTGTGTCGAGGTCGTGCAGACCCTCTCGGCAGGGATCGACCATGTGCAGCCGGGCCTGCACCACCTGCGCCCGGGCGTGCGGCTGTGCAATGCGCGCGGGGTGCACGAGGCGAGCACCGCGGAGCTGGCGCTGACCCTCGTCCTCTCCTCCCTGCGCGGTGTCCCCGACTTCGTACGGGCCCAGGCGCGCGGCGAGTGGCGCAGCGGATTCCGGCCGGCCCTCGCCGACAAGTCCGTCCTCATCGTCGGTTACGGCTCCATCGGGGCCGCCATCGAGGACCGGCTCGCGCCCTTTGAACTCGCGCGGGTGGCGCGCGTCGCGCGCTCTGAGCGCACCACGGCGCGCGGTCCGGTGCACCCGCTCACCGAATTGCCCTCTCTGCTTCCACAAGCCGACGTCGTGATCCTCTCCACGCCCTTGACGGAGCAGACGCGGGGCCTGGCCGACGCCGAGTTCCTGGCCCGGATGAAGGACGGTGCGCTGCTGGTCAACGTCGCGCGCGGCCCCGTGGTCGACACCAAGGCACTGCTGGCGGAGCTGGAGACCGGCCGTCTCACGGCGGCCCTGGACGTCACCGATCCGGAGCCGCTGCCGCCCGGGCATCCGCTCTGGCAGGCCCCGGGCGTGCTCATCAGCCCGCACGTGGGCGGGCCCACCTCGGCCTTCCGGCCGCGTGCCGAGCGGCTGCTCGTCGACCAGCTGACCCGGTACGTGAACCAGGAGCCCCTGCGGAACGTGATCCTCACCACCGGGGCCTGATCCGGTTCCGGCACCCTCCGCAACCTGTCGGACGCGGCCCGTACCCGCATCCCCGCTGGTCGTCACGGAGCGTAGAGACGCTATGTCCCTGAGTGACGATCCTGGTGTATCGTCCGGACAGGGGCTGCGCCGTCGACGTTCGGCGCCGGGGATGGACATTGCAGATCTGTGAGGGGGGCGACGGGCGATGCACGGCCTATGGACGAGCGATCCGACGCGGCGGAGCCGCCGACGGCGACCCTGGCGCACGGCCGCGCGCAGACGCGGCCACCACACCGGCCACCACCAGCGCAGGCACAGCGGCCGCAGGAGGCATGCGCACCCAGCGCACCGGGTCCGCCGGGACCCGGGAGCGGCACTCACCGGGAGGCCCCGGTGAGTGCGCCGCCCTCTGTGACGACCGCCCTCGACGGAGCGGTGCGCGCACCGCATCCGCAGCAGGCGCCGCCGCCCCGCCGGCCGGCCGCCGATGAGGGCACACGCACGATGCAGCAACTCGTCCTCGCCCTGGTCTGCGCGGCCTACGCCGTCGGGGCCGCGTTCGACTGGGGTGCGGACGAAGTGGCGCTGATCATGGGCGACTTCGGGCTGAGCGCAGCGGCGGGCACCGCCGCCGTCTCCTGCTTCCTGTACGCCCGCAGTCCGGGCGTCCACTTCCGCTCGGCCTGGCTGCTGTTCGCCCTCTCCTCGGCGATGGCGGCCCTCGGCAACGCGGTCTGGGGGTGGTACGAGGTCGTCCTCGGGCGGCCCGTGCCCAGTCCCAGTTACGCCGACCTGTTCTTCCTGTGCTTCGCGCCGCCCGCCATCGTGGGCCTGCTGGTGCTGGCCAAACGGCCGGTCACCAAAGCCGGCTGGATCTGTCTGGCGCTGGACGCCTGGCTGATCGGTGGCTCGCTGCTCACGCTGTCGTGGAGCCTCGCGCTCGCCCAGGCGGCGCGCTTCGACGGGCCGAGCGTGGCGCACACCGCGCTGTCGCTGGCGTACCCGCTGCTCGACATCGCGCTGGTCAGCATGGTGCTCGCGCTGCACTTCCGCCGCACCCCGGGCAACCGCACCGCGGTGAACACGGCGATCGGCGCGCTCGCGCTGACCGTGATGTGCGACGCCCTGTTCACCTCGCCGCTGCTGCACAGCAATTACCACTCGGGTCAGCTGCTGGACGCGGGCTGGTTCGCCGGTTCCCTGCTGCTCGCCTACGCCCCCTGGGCCGCGCCGCGCCGCAGGAGCGGTACGGGGGGGCACGTACCGGACGGGCACACGCGCGTCGTCCACGAGCACCTGCCCGGACAGCGCGGCAGCGGCCATCAGCACGTGCCCGCGCCCGCGCCGGGGGGTGAGCACGGCCGCTATCCGGCCGGACGGCCGCTCACCGGCTCCCTCGCCGCCCTCACCCCGTACCTCGCCGCCGCCGTGTGCACCCTGGGCATCCTGTACAACGTCCTCAACGGCCGCCGACCCGACCACGTCGTGCTGGTCACGGCGGGCGCCGTCGTGCTCGCGCTCGTCATCCGGCAGGGCATCATGCTGCTGGACAACATCACCCTCACCCAGGAACTGGCGCAGAAGGAGAACCACTTCCGCTCCCTGGTGCAGGGCTCCAGCGACGTGATCATGATCGCCGCGCCCAACGGCGTCCTGCGTTACGTCTCCCCGGCGGCCGCCGGGGTCTACGGCCGGCCCGCCGAGGACCTGGTGGGCAGCGAACTGGCCGGCCTCATCCACCCGGAGGACCTGGGCTGCGTGGTGCACGAGGTGCGCCGGTTCCTCGCCGCCAGCCCGCTGGAGGAACCCACCACCCGCATCGAGTGCCGCTTCCGGTCCGGCGACGGCGGCTGGCTCAACGTCGAGTCGACCGTCAACCGGCACCACGGCGGCCTGATCTTCAACAGCCGCGACGTGACCGAACGTGTCCGCCTGCAGGCGCAGCTGCAGCACAACGCCGAGCACGACCCGCTGACCGACCTGCCCAACCGCGCGCTGTTCACCCGGCGGGTGCAGCAGGCCCTGTCCGGCCGGCGCGCCACCGACCGGGGCGCCGCCCTGCTGGGCACGGCCGTGCTCTTCATCGACCTGGACGGCTTCAAGGCCGTCAACGACACGATCGGGCACCAGGCCGGGGACGAGCTGCTCGTCCAGGCCGCCCGCAGACTCCAGGACGCGGTCCGGCAGGGGGACACCGCGTCCCGGCTGGGCGGCGACGAGTTCGCGGCCCTGATCGTGGGGGACGGCAGCCGTGACCGTGCCGCCCGGGAGCGCAACATCCTGGAGCTCGCCGACCGCCTCAGGGTGACCCTCTCCCAGCCCTACGCCATCGACGGCCAGGACGTCCGGGTCAACGCCTCCATCGGTGTCGCCTTCGCCGAACCCGGTCTGGGCGCGGGCGAGCTGCTGCGCAACGCCGACCTCGCGATGTACCGCGCGAAATCGGCCGGAAAGGGCCGGGTCGAGCTGTACCGGCCACAGATGCAGCAGGACGTCGTACGCAAGGCGGAGCTGGCCACCCGGCTGCGTGCCGCGCTGCACGACGGCGAGTTCGCGCTGCTGCACCAGCCGGTGGTGTGCCTGGAGGACGGCCGGATCACGGCGGTCTCCGCGCAGGCGCGCTGGCGCTCCTCGCAGGGCGTGCTGTTCACCCCGGCCGAGTTCCTGCGGATGGCCGAGGGCGGCGACAAGACGGCGGAGCTGGACCGCTGGATCCTGCAGGAGACCGTGGAACAGGCCGCCGAGCGGGCCGCGACCGGGCTCGTCGTCCCGGCGACAGTACGGATGAGCGCCCGGCGGCTGCTGGACCGCTCGCTGCCGCTCGGCTCGGTGGAGGCGCTGCTGACCCGGCACGGGCTGCCGCCCGGCGCGCTGGTCGTCGAGCTGTCCGAGACCGACCCCCGGGTTCCGCTGGACGAGCTGGAACGGCGCCTGACCGCGCTCAGCCGGCTCGGCGTGCGGATCGCGCTGGACGGCCTGGGCAGCGGCTACGCGGCCATCACGGCCCTCAGAAGGCTCCCGGTGGACATCCTGAAACTCGACCGCAGCCTGGTCGAGGGTGTCGTGGAGTCCCCGCGGCTGCACAAGATCACCAGCGGTCTGCTGCGGATCGCCGGCGATCTCGGACTGCAGTCCGTGGCCGAGGGCGTCGACCTGCCGGAGCAGGTCGTGGCACTGCGGGCGATGGGCTGCACACACGGACAGGGCATGGCGTTCGCGGGGCCGATGGACGAGTACCGGCTGCGCCGGGCGCTCGGATCCGGCCACTATCCGGTGCCGCACGCACCGGCCGAACCGGCGTTCGCGGGGAGTGTGAGCGAGCCGAAGGGACGCTCAGGGGTGTACACAGGGGGTGTTACGGCTGTCTTCGGAGGCGGCGGTGCCCTTCGTTCACATTCTGAGACTCCCGTCCCACCTACTTGACACGTGGTGCGCGTCGGGGAGAGGGTCAGTGCCATGCGCACCCGAATTCTCGTACTTGGACAGCGCGTCGGCTGAGCTGGGACCCACCGGAGGACGATCCGGAATCCCCAGCGATCTCACCGACGCGCTCCCCTCGCTTGCCTTGCGGCACGAGGGGTTTTTTGTTGCACGAGTGCCTTGCGTGCAGCGCTTGAACTCCGCACGAACCTCGCAAAAACCCTCAGCATCGAGAAGAGAATGCCGATGACCGAGCAGGCCACCGGGGCCCATCCGCAGCCGCGGCCCCGATCCGGAGGACAGCAGTCCGCCCCCGTCGAGCACGTCACGGGTGCGCAGTCCCTCATCCGCTCCCTCGAGGAGGTCGGCGCTGACACGGTATTCGGCATTCCCGGCGGTGCGATCCTGCCCGCGTACGACCCGCTGATGGACTCGACGCGGGTGCGCCACGTCCTGGTCCGCCACGAGCAGGGCGCCGGTCACGCGGCCACCGGTTACGCCCAGGCCACCGGCAAGGTCGGCGTCTGCATGGCGACGAGCGGCCCCGGAGCGACGAACCTGGTCACGCCGATCGCCGACGCCCACATGGACTCCGTCCCGCTGGTCGCCATCACCGGCCAGGTCGCCTCGAAGTCGATCGGCACCGACGCCTTCCAGGAGGCGGACATCGTCGGCATCACCATGCCGATCACCAAGCACAACTTCCTCGTCACCAAGGCCGAGGACATCCCGCGGGTCATCGCGCAGGCGTTCCACATCGCCTCCACCGGCCGCCCGGGCCCGGTCCTGGTCGACATCGCCAAGGACGCCCTCCAGGCGAAGACCGTCTTCGCCTGGCCGCCCACCATGGACCTGCCCGGCTACCGCCCGGTGACCAAGCCGCACGCCAAGCAGATCCGCGAGGCGGCCAAGCTGATCACCTCCGCCAGGCGGCCCGTCCTCTACGTCGGCGGCGGCGTCATCAAGGCGCAGGCGACCGCAGAGCTGAAGGTCCTCGCCGAACTCACCGGAGCGCCCGTCACCACCACCCTGATGGCGCTCGGCGCGTTCCCCGACAGCCACCCGCTGCACGTGGGAATGCCGGGCATGCACGGTGCGGTCACCGCCGTCACCGCGCTGCAGAAGGCCGACCTGATCGTCGCCCTCGGAGCCCGCTTCGACGACCGCGTCACCGGCAAGCTGGACAGCTTCGCCCCCTACGCGAAGATCGTCCACGCCGACATCGACCCGGCCGAGATCGGCAAGAACCGCGCCGCGGACGTGCCGATCGTCGGTGACGCCCGCGAGGTCATCGCCGACCTGGTCCAGGCCGTGCAGAAGGAGCACAGCGAGGGCCACAAGGGCGACTACACCGCCTGGTGGAGCGACCTGAACCGCTGGCGCGAGACCTACCCGCTCGGCTACGACCAGCCCGAGGACGGCTCGCTGTCGCCGCAGGCGGTCATCGAGCGCATCGGCCGGCTCGCCCCGGAGGGAACGGTCTTCGCGGCGGGCGTCGGCCAGCACCAGATGTGGTCCGCGCACTTCATCCAGTACGAGAAGCCCGCCACCTGGCTGAACTCCGGCGGCGCCGGAACGATGGGCTACGCGGTCCCGGCCGCGATGGGCGCCAAGGCCGGCCGGCCCGACCGCACTGTCTGGGCGATCGACGGCGACGGCTGCTTCCAGATGACCAATCAGGAGCTCACCACCTGCGCCCTGAACAACATCCCGATCAAGGTCGCCATCATCAACAACGGCGCTCTCGGGATGGTCCGCCAGTGGCAGACCCTGTTCTACAACCAGCGCTACTCCAACACCGTGCTGCACAGCGGCCCGGACGACATCAACCCGGAGGCGAAGGGCACGCGCGTGCCGGACTTCGTGAAGCTGTCCGAGGCGATGGGCTGCGTGGGCCTGCGCTGCGAGCGCCCGGAGGACCTGGACAAGGTCATCGAAGAGGCGAACTCCATCAACGACCGCCCGGTCGTGGTCGACTTCATCGTCCACGAGGACGCGATGGTGTGGCCGATGGTCGCCGCCGGCACCTCCAACGACGAGATCATGGCCGCCCGGGACGTCCGCCCGGACTTCGGCGACAACGAAGACGACTGAGCGAGAGAGACGTAATCAGACCATGTCCAAGCACACGCTCTCCGTCCTGGTGGAGAACACCCCGGGCATCCTGGCCAGGATCGCGGCCCTGTTCTCCCGCCGCGGCTTCAACATCGACTCGCTCGCGGTCGGCGTCACCGAGCACCCCGACATCTCCCGCATCACCATCGTGGTCGGCGTCGAGGACCTTCCGCTGGAGCAGGTGACCAAGCAGCTCAACAAGCTCGTGAACGTGCTGAAGATCGTCGAGCTGGAGCCCGGTCAGGCCGTTCAGCGCGAACTCGTCCTGGTGAAGGTCCGCGCGGACAACGAGACCCGCTCGCAGATCGTGGAGATCGTCCAGCTGTTCCGCGCCAAGACGGTCGATGTCTCCCCGGAGGCCGTGACCATCGAGGCCACCGGATCCGGCGAGAAGCTGTCCGCCATGCTCAAGATGCTGGAGCCGTTCGGCATCAAGGAGCTGGTGCAGTCCGGCACGATCGCGATCGGCCGCGGCGCCCGTTCGATCACCGACCGCTCGCTGCGCGCTCTCGACCGATCCGCGTAAGGCTGGAAACGGGCGGTCGGTGACACGCCGTCCGCCCGGATGCCGAGACCCCCAGACTTCCCCTCCCCTCACCGGCATACGGTGGGACGCACAATCTGCACACCAAGGAGAGAACCCAAAGTGGCCGAGCTGTTCTACGACGCTGACGCCGACCTGTCCATCATCCAGGGCCGCAAGGTCGCGGTCATCGGCTACGGCAGCCAGGGCCACGCCCACGCGCTGTCGCTGCGTGACTCCGGTGTCGACGTCCGCGTCGGTCTGCACGAGGGCTCCAGGTCCAAGGCCAAGGCCGAGGAGCAGGGCCTGCGCGTGGTGACCCCGGCCGAGGCCGCCGCCGAGGCCGACGTCATCATGATCCTGGTCCCGGACCCGATCCAGGCCCAGGTCTACGAGGAGTCCATCGCCCCGAACCTGAAGGACGGCGACGCGCTGTTCTTCGGCCACGGCTTCAACATCCGCTTCGGCTTCATCAAGCCCCCGGCCGGCGTGGACGTCTGCATGGTCGCCCCGAAGGGCCCGGGCCACCTGGTCCGCCGTCAGTACGAGGAGGGCCGCGGCGTTCCGTGCATCGTCGCCGTCGAGCAGGACGCCTCCGGCAACGCCTTCGCGCTCGCCCTGTCGTACGCCAAGGGCATCGGCGGCACCCGCGCCGGCGTCATCAAGACCACCTTCACCGAGGAGACCGAGACCGACCTGTTCGGTGAGCAGGCCGTCCTCTGCGGTGGTACGGCCGCGCTGGTCAAGGCGGGCTTCGAGACCCTGACCGAGGCCGGCTACCAGCCGGAGATCGCCTACTTCGAGTGCCTGCACGAGCTGAAGCTGATCGTGGACCTCATGTACGAGGGCGGCCTGGAGAAGATGCGCTGGTCCATCTCCGAGACCGCCGAGTGGGGCGACTACGTCACCGGTCCGCGCATCATCACCGACGCCACCAAGGCCGAGATGAAGAAGGTCCTCGCCGAGATCCAGGACGGCTCCTTCGCCCAGAACTGGATGGACGAGTACCACGGCGGTCTGAAGAAGTACAACGAGTACAAGCAGCAGGACTCCGAGCACCTGCTGGAGACCACCGGCAAGCAGCTGCGCAAGCTGATGAGCTGGGTGAACGAGGAGGCGTAAGCCTCGTGCCGGGGGCCGGAGCACGCTGCTCCGGCCCCCGTCGTCCATTCCGGACGAACCCTCCATACAAAATGGAGTTTCCCGTCCGGGTGATCCTTCCGTGGAGGCGCATTACGCCCGCCGCCACGCCACTAGACTTCTGCACAACACGCGTCAGGCCCACAGCGTCGTGCGTCTTCCGCGGCTAGCCCCTCCTCCGCCTGCGGCCGTCGGGACGGCCGTCCGCATGCTTTGGACTTGTGAGGACCTCACCGTGAGCTCGAAACCTGTCGTACTCATCGCTGAAGAGCTGTCGCCCGCGACCGTGGACGCGCTCGGCCCGGACTTCGAGATCCGGCACTGCAACGGAGCGGACCGAGCCGAACTGCTCCCCGCCATCGCCGACGTCGACGCGATCCTGATCCGTTCCGCCACCAAGGTCGACGCCGAGGCCATCGCCGCCGCGAAGAAGCTCAAGGTCGTCGCGCGCGCCGGTGTCGGCCTGGACAACGTCGACGTCTCCGCCGCCACCAAGGCCGGCGTGATGGTCGTCAACGCCCCGACCTCCAACATCGTGACCGCCGCCGAGCTGGCCTGCGGTCTGATCCTCGCCTCCGCCCGCAACATCCCGCAGGCCAACGCCGCGCTGAAGAACGGCGAGTGGAAGCGCAGCAAGTACACGGGCGTGGAACTGGCCGAGAAGACCCTGGGTGTCGTCGGCCTCGGCCGCATCGGTGCCCTGGTCGCCCAGCGCATGTCCGCCTTCGGGATGAAGGTCGTCGCCTACGACCCCTACGTCCAGCCCGCGCGGGCCGCGCAGATGGGCGTCAAGGTGCTCTCCCTGGACGAGCTGCTCGAGGTCTCCGACTTCATCACCGTCCACCTGCCCAAGACCCCCGAGACCCTCGGCCTCATCGGCGACGAGGCGCTGCGCAAGGTCAAGCCGAGCGTGCGCATCGTCAACGCCGCGCGCGGCGGCATCGTGGACGAGGCGGCGCTGTACTCGGCGCTGAAGGAGGGCCGGGTCGCCGGCGCCGGCCTCGACGTGTACGCCAAGGAGCCCTGCACCGACTCGCCGCTGTTCGAGCTGGACCAGGTCGTCTGCACCCCGCACCTCGGCGCCTCCACCGACGAGGCGCAGGAGAAGGCGGGCATCGCGGTCGCCAAGTCGGTCCGCCTCGCGCTCGCCGGTGAGCTGGTGCCGGACGCCGTCAACGTGCAGGGCGGTGTCATCGCCGAGGACGTCAAGCCGGGTCTGCCGCTCGCCGAGCGCCTCGGCCGGATCTTCACCGCGCTCGCCGGCGAGGTCGCGCACCGCCTCGACGTCGAGGTCTACGGCGAGATCACCCAGCACGACGTGAAGGTGCTGGAGCTGTCCGCGCTCAAGGGCGTCTTCGAGGACGTCGTCGACGAGACGGTGTCGTACGTCAACGCGCCGCTGTTCGCGCAGGAGCGTGGCGTCGAGGTCCGGCTGACCACCAGCTCCGAGTCGAACGAGCACCGCAACGTCGTCACCGTGCGCGGCACCCTCGCGGGCGGCGAGGAGGTCGCGGTCTCCGGCACGCTGGCCGGCCCGAAGCACATCCAGAAGATCGTCGCGGTCGGTGACTACGACGTCGACCTCGCCCTCGCCGACCACATGGTCGTCCTGCGCTACGAGGACCGCCCCGGTGTCGTCGGCACCGTCGGCCGCATCCTCGGCGAGGCGGGCATCAACATCGCCGGCATGCAGGTCGCCCGTGCGGCGGCCGGCGGTGAGGCACTGGCCGTGCTGACCGTCGACGACACGGTGGCCGCCGGCGTGCTGGCCGAGGTCGCCTCCGAGATCGGGGCGACGTCCGCCCGCTCGGTGAACCTGACCTGATCCCCGCCCGTCCGCCCACCCGACTCGTCGGGCTGGGCGGCTGGGCCCGTTCGTCCTCGGACGCCGGACGGGCTGACTTTCGTCAGCCCGTCCGGCGTTCTTCTGTGCCCTGCTCGCCCGTGCTCTACTCGCCGCCCTGCTCGCCGGCGCGCACCTCGATCCTCCGCAGGCTCATCGCCGCTCCCACCGCCGCCAGGACCAGCAGCACCGCCCCGGCGATCGCCGCTGCCCGCATCCCGCTGGTGAACGCCTCCCGGGCCGTGGCGAGGAGCATCTGCGCGGCCGGACCGGGCAGATGCGCGGCCGTGGCGAGGGCGTCGCCCAGGGACTCGCGGGCCCCGGCCGGGGCCGTGGCCGGCATCTCGTGGCGGTAGACGGCCGTACCGATCGATCCGAGGACCGCCATGCCGAGCGCGCCCCCGAACTCGGCGCTGGTCTCCAGCAGCGAGGACGCCGTGCCCGCCCGCTCCACGGGGGCGCTGCTCATGGCGAGGTCGGTCAGCTGCGACATGATCGCGACCATCCCGCAGGCGAGGACGCCGGCCCCGGAGAGCGCCAGCCACAGGGAGTCGGTGCCGACCAGGGCGAGCATCGAGTATCCGCCGGCCATGGCGGCGAAGCCGCCGGCGACGACGTATCCCCGGTTCACGCCGCGCTGCACGAGCTGTGCGGTGACCGGCCCGGCGAATCCGATGAACACCGAGGGCAGCAGGCTCCACAGGGCCGCCGACAGCGGGCTCTTGCCGAGGACCGACTGCAGGTACTGCGTGGTGAAGATGGCCGAGCCCATCATGGCGAGGCTGGCGACGAGGTTCAGGACCAACGCCGGGGTGAAGCCGTGGCCCTTGAGCAGGGCCGGCGGGATCAGCGGGGAGGCGCTGGCGCGCTGGCGGTGGACGAAGAGCGCCGCGAAGAGCAGGCCGACGGTGATCGAGACGACGTAGAACGGGTGCCAGCCCTCGGAGGGGATCTCCTTCAGGCCGTAGATCACCGGGAACACGGCGGCCATCGACAGCGGGACGCTCAGCCGGTCGAAGCGGCCGGGCTCGGGGTTCTTCGACTCCGGCAGCAGCACCGGGCCGAGGAGCAGCAGCACCGCCATCGCGGGCAGGTTGACCAGGAAGACCGAGCCCCACCAGAAGTGCTCGACCAGGATGCCGCTCATCACCGAGCCGAGGGCGATACCGCCGGTCATCACGCCGGACCACAGGCCGATCGCCTTCGCCCGCTGGGAGGGATCGGTGAACATCGTGCGCAGCAGGCCCATCGTGGACGGCATCAGGGTCGCGCCGCCGATGCCGAGGAGCGCGCGGGCCGCGATCAGTGTCTCGGCGCTGTTCGCGTAGGCGGCGAGGAGCGAGGCCCCGCCGAAGGCCGCGGCTCCCGTCAGGAGGAGTTTGCGGCGGCCGATGCGGTCGCCGAGGGAGCCCATGGTCATCAGCAGGCCGGCCAGGACGAAGCCGTAGACGTCGAAGATCCACAGCTGCTGGGTGCCGCTCGGGTGCAGGTCGGCGCTGATCGCGGGGGTCGCGAAGTACAGCACCGAGACGTCCATCGAGACCAGCAGCAGCGGCAGCATCAGCACGCCGAGAGCGGTCCACTCGCGGCGCCCGGCGCGGGCGGGGGCGGCGTTTTCGGCGCCGGTGGTCGTGCTCGTCGAGTTCGTCATGCCAGCGACTGTACGGGCGTATTAAACGCTTGTCTAGAACGACTGTATAAGTCATCTGTCTAGGACGGTCGTATGGATCGGCGCTAGTGTGGTCCGCATGGGACACCGTGAGGATCTGCTCGAAGGCGCCAAGCGCTGCCTGCTGGAGAAGGGGTTCCTGCGCACGACGGCGCGGGACATCGTCAAGGAGTCGGGCACCAACCTGGCGTCCATCGGCTATCACTACGGGTCGAAGGACGCTCTGCTGGTCCAGGCGTACGTCTCCCTGATCGAGGGTGTCGGGGAGAGGTTCGACCCGGCCTTCGGCGTGGAGTTCACCCAGCCGCCGGGCTCGCCTGAGCGCTTCCAGGAGGTGTGGGCGACCGTCATCCGCACCGTGCCCGAGTCACGGGCCGTCTGGATGCTGAGCTTCGAGCTGATGTTCCAGGACGAGCGGATGGCGGAGGTGCGCAAGCTGCTGGCCGAGGCGCAGAGGGAAGGCCGTTCCGGTCTGGTGTCGCTGTTCAGCGGCGTCCCGGAGGCCGACCTCACCGAGGAGGACGTCGAGACCGAGGGCCGCTTCTACATGACCCTTCTCAACGGCCTCATGGTCCAGTGGCTCTTCGACCCGGACTCGGCGACCACCGCGGAGCAGCTCACCGAGGGCTTGCGCCGCATCGTCGACGCGGCCGGCCGCAACAGCTGACACCGGGCAGCGGGCGGTGCCGGTTCGAGGACTCGGCCCTACGACGGCGCGCTGCCGGTGATCGCGAGGTTCGAGACGGGCGACGAGTGACGGTCCGAGGCGGGCGACGAGTGACGGACCGGTCCTACAGCCGCGCCCGCTTCAACGCCATGTGCAGCAGCAGCCGGTCCTCCCCGTCGTCCAGGTCCAGGCCGGTGAGCTGCTCGACGCGGGACAGGCGGTAGTACAGGGTCTGCCGGTGGATGCCCAGCGCGGCGGCGGCGCGGCCGGCCTGGCCCGCGCAGTCCAGGTAGACCTCGGCCGTGCGGGCCAGCTCCCGATGGGCGGGGGAGAGGAGCGGGCCGACCACGGGATCGGGCGCGGCCTGCGCCGGCAGCGCGGTCAGCAGCCGGTACGGCCCGATGTGCGACCACTGGGCGACCGGCCCGAACCGCGGCTCGGCCAGGGCGGCACGGGTGGCGGCGGCGGCCTCCTGCCAGACCGTGCCCAGCTCGGCGAGGCCGGTGCGGGGATCGCCGACCCCTGCGGCGCAGCCGGCGCCCGCGGCGGGCCGGGCGGCCGCGGTGAGTCCCGCAGCGGCCGCCGCGGCGACCTGGGCGCCGGCCCCGCGCGCACTGCCTCCCGGCGCGCCACGGGCCCCCTCGGCCTCCTTCAGCAGGCGGGCGGCGGCAGCCAGCGCGGGTGCGCTCACCCCCGTGGTCCGCAGACGCACCAGCAACGCGAGGCTCTGCCCCGTCGCCCCCCACGGGAGCGTGCACAGCGCCGCGGCATGGGGGACCGTGCGGACGGCGGGGGCGTCGTCGGGGTCGGCCGACGGCCAGGGGGCGACACACACCAGGGTGACGGGACCTTCGGAGGCGCGTGGGCCGAGGGCGGTACGGAGTTCGGCCACCGCCATGTCCTGCTGCCAGCCGCGTTCCGCGGTGAGCACCGCCCGCAGCTCACGGCTCAGCCCGGCCCCGGCCTCCGCCTCGTCCGCCAGCAGCGCGCCGATCCGGCCGGCCACCTCCATCGCCGCGGCAAGCTGGGCGTCCGTCGGTCCCGGATCGCCGTCCAGCAGCCAGACGTAGCCGAGGACGACACCCCGGTGGCGAACCGGCAGGCAGATCCGGCCCCGGTAGACACCGGCCTCCGGGCTCGGCGGGATCCGCACGGGGCCGGTCGCCCGCGTGATGCCGAAGCCCTCGAACCACGTCCGCACGGTCGCCGTGGAGCGCCGGGTCAGGATCGAGCGGGTGCGCACCGGGTCCAGGGCCGAGGGGTCCAGCTCGTCGTCGCTGTCGTACGCGCCGAAGGCGATCAGCTCGAAGTGGCGGTTCTCCAGGGTCGCCGGGACCCCCAGGAGCTCCGAGATCTCGTCGACCAGTTCCTGGTAGTCACCCTTGAAATCCGCCGCCACTCGGGCATTCTCCCTCATTCCCCGGCGGCTTTCATACATCTGTCTGAGATCCCGCCCACGGATGCGTGACAGGTGTCGATGGCTCAGGATCGGAGAGATCCTTAGGTTTCACGGTGGTTCTCCGTGCCGTACCCGAATCGTCGGGTGATGGCCGTATTTGGTGCTTGACTGTGGAGGTGCCCCGTGCTGGGTCCCGTGATTCTCGCCGCGTCGCGCAGCGACCGGATGCGACGCCTGATCTCGGCGGCCCCGGTGACCAAGCAGGTCGTCGACCGCTTCATCCCCGGCGAGACGGTGGCCGACATCGTGCCGATCGTCAAGGACCTGACGGACAAGGGCCTGGAGCTGACGATGGACGTCGTCGGCGAGGACATCACCACCCCGGAGCAGGCCACCCAGGCCCGCGACGCCTACCTGACGCTGATCGACCACCTCAAGGAGCTGCAGCTCGGCGAGCGGGTCGAGATGTCGGTCAAGCTGTCCATGTTCGGCCAAGCGCTGGAAGGCGGCCACGAGCTGGCCCTCGCCAACGTCCGCCCGGTCGTCGAGGCCGCCGCCGCCATCGGTACGACCGTGACGCTGGACGCCGAGGACCACACCACCCTCGACTCGATGTTCGCCATCCACGAGGAGCTGCGGAAGGACTTCCCGCAGACCGGCTGTGTCATCCAGGCCTATCTCTTCCGGACCGAGGCCGACGCCCGCCGCCTCGCCGCCGCCGGCAGCCGCGTCCGCCTGGTGAAGGGTGCCTACAAGGAGCCCGCCGAGGTCGCCTACCAGCAAAAGCACGAGATCGACAAGGCGTACGTCCGCATCCTGCGGATCCTGATGGAGGGCGAGGGGTACCCGATGATCGGGTCCCACGACCCCCGCCTGATCGCCATCGCCCAGGAGCTGGCCCACAAGGCCGGCCGCAAGCTGGACGAGTACGAGTTCCAGATGCTGTACGGCATCCGCGGCGACGAGCACCTGCGCCTGGCCGCCGAGGGCCACCGCATGCGCGTCTACACCGCCTACGGCACCGACTGGTACGGCTACTTCATGCGCCGTCTGGCGGAGAAGCCCGCGAACCTGCGCTTCTTCCTCCGCTCGATGGTCAGCAAGGGCTGAGTCCGAACACCCGCTCACGTACAAGGAGTCAAGGAACCTATGGACGCTGTGACCCAGGTCCCCACCCCCGTCAACGAGCCGGTGCACGGCTACGCCCCCGGCTCGCCCGAGCGCGCCCGCCTGGAGGCCAAGCTCAAGGAGCTGGCCGAGAACCCGATCGACCTGCCGATGACGATCGGCGGCGAGAAGCGGATGGGCGGCGGCGAGCCGTTCCAGGTGGTCCAGCCGCACAACCACAAGTCCGTCATCGGCACCCTGCGCAACGCCACCCGGCAGGACGCCCAGGACGCCGTCGACGCGGCCCTGGCCGCCGCCCCGGCCTGGCGCGCCATGTCCTTCGACGACCGCGCCGCGATCATCCTGCGCGCCGCCGAGCTGCTGTCCGGCCCGTGGCGCGAGACGATCGCCGCCTCCACCATGCTCGGCCAGTCGAAGACCGCGCAGCAGGCGGAGATCGACAGCCCCTGTGAGCTGGTCGACTTCTGGCGCTTCAACGTCCACTACGCCCGCCAGATCCTCGCCGAGCAGCCCCCGGCGAACTCCCCGGGCGTCTGGAACCGCCTGGACCACCGCCCGCTGGAGGGCTTCGTCTACGCGATCACGCCGTTCAACTTCTCGGCCATCGCCGCGAACCTGCCCACCGCGCCGGCCCTCATGGGCAACGTGGTGGTCTGGAAGCCGTCCCCGACGCAGACCCACGCGGCCGTGCTGCTCATGGAGCTGCTGGAGGAGGCCGGTCTCCCCAAGGGCGTCATCAACCTCGTCACCGGTGACGGCATCGAGGTCTCCGAGGTCGCCCTGAACCACCGCGACCTCGCGGGCATCCACTTCACCGGCTCGACCAAGACCTTCCAGTACCTGTGGAAGACGGTCGGCAACAACATCGAGAAGTACCGCTCCTACCCGCGGCTGGTCGGCGAGACCGGCGGCAAGGACTTCCTGGTCGCCCACCCGAGCGCCGACCGCGCGGTGCTGAAGACCGCCCTGACCCGCGGTGCCTTCGAGTACCAGGGCCAGAAGTGCTCCGCCACCTCCCGCGCCTACATCCCGGCCTCCATCTGGAACTCGGGCTTCAAGGAGGAGTTCGCCGCCGAGGTCGACCACCTCACCATGGGTGACGTCACCGACCTGTCGAATTTCATCGGCGCCGTGATCGACGACCGTGCCTTCGCCAAGAACAAGGCCGCCATCGACCGCGCCAAGCAGGACCCGACCTGCACGATCGTCGCGGGGGGCTCCTACGACGACTCGGTCGGCTACTTCGTCCGCCCGACCGTCGTCGAGTGCACCGACCCGGAGAACGAGGTCTTCCGCACCGAGTACTTCGGTCCGTTCCTCGCCGTGTACGTCTACGAGGACGAGAAGTACGACGAGATGCTGACCCAGATGGAGTCGGTGTCCGACTACGCGCTCACCGGTTCGGTCGTCGCCAACGACCGCGCCGCGGCCGCGTACACGATGGAGAAGCTCCGCTACGCCGCGGGCAACTTCTACATCAACGACAAGTCGACCGGCGCCGTCGTCGGCCAGCAGCCCTTCGGCGGCGGCCGTGCCTCCGGCACCAACGACAAGGCCGGCGCCCCGCAGAACCTGCTGCGCTGGACCCTGACCCGTGCCATCAAGGAGACCCTGGTCCCGCCGACCGACTACTCCTACCCGCACATGGGCTGATCCCAGCCCCCCAGAACACGGGCCGGGAAGCCTGCCTCCGCGCAGGCTTCCCGGCCCGTTTCCATTCCCCCGGCCCCCGGCCCCCGGCCCCCGGCCCCCGGCCCCCGGCCCCCGGCCCCCGGCCCCCCGGCCCCCCGGCCCCCCGGCCCCCCGGCCCCCGGCCTCCGGCGGCCGCCCGTGCGGTGCCAAGGCGGCCGGGGCCCGTGGGACATGCCCGGTGACCCGGCCTGTCCGGTCGCGGACCCGGACGCGGACCCGACCCCGGAACAGGGAACGATGGTGGGCCATGACCATCCGACTGAGCCGCGCCCACACCGCCGACCTCGGACCCGCCGAACTCGAAGGCGTCCGCGCCCTGTTGGACGAGGCCTTCGACGGGGACCTCTCCGCCGAGGACTGGGACCACGGGTGCGGCGGGCTGCATGTCCTCGTCCACGACGACGTCGGCCTCGCCGCGCACGGGGCGGTCGTGATGCGGCGCGTCCGCCATCGGGGGCGCTGGCTGCGCACCGGTTACGTCGAGGCCGTCGCCGTACGCGCCGACGTGCGGCGCACCGGACTCGGCAGCCGGGTGATGGGCGAGCTGGAAGGGGTGATCGACCGGGCCTACGACCTCGGCGCGCTCGGCGCGAGCGAGCAGGGAGCCCGGCTCTACACCGCACGGGGCTGGCAGCGGTGGGGCGGGCAGGTGCACGCCCTCTCACCGGGCGGGATCGTGCGGCTGCCGGAGGAGGAAGGGGGCGTGTACCTGTGGCCCGCGCTCGCCGGGCCGCCCGATCCGGACCGGGAGCTGGTCCTCGACTGGCGTGACGGGGACGTCGTCTGACGGCGGTCACCGATGTGCGGCATCGGCAGGCTGCTGCGGGCCGAGCCCTGCGCCCTGTGCCATCCGGCGGTGTTCACCCGAACGCGCGAAGGTCCAGGTCAGAGTCGCGCGGTGGGCGCCGGCGTCTCAGATAGTAGGAAGTCCGAGTAATTGTGCAGACAGGCGCGGGCCGTTCCCTTACTTTTGTAGGAGCCGAACGTCTCGCCAGAACCAGCGAATGGCGGTCGTGAGCCGGGCCCCGTGCAGGCAACCCCTGCGGCCCGCCGCTCCCCGCCCCATCCGGCGTCTCGAAATCCCCTTGCCGTTCTTCGCGTTTGCCGAAGGAGTCGATTCCCATGGCCGAGACGACCGTCCGCCGCCGAGTCCGCCACGTGTCCCGTGCGAGCGAGTCCGACCGCAAGAACGCCGCCGCCGCCCTCCAGCGCGCCCTCGACCGCCGTGACAACGGCGGCGAGACCGGCCACTGACACGCCGCTCCGGCCGGTCCCGGGGCCGTCCGGGTGTCCGTATCGCGGACACGCCATGTCATCCCCTGGGACGAGGAGTAGGGTGCCCGCATGTCTCGCAGCATCGATCTCGCAGTGATCCCCGGAGACGGCATCGGACAGGAAGTCGTGTCCGAGGGTCTCAAGGTCCTCTCCGCCGTCCTGCCGCAGGATGTGAAGCTGGAGACCAAGGAGTACGACTTCGGCGCCAGGCGCTACCACGCCACCGGTGAGACCCTCACCGACGCCGATCTCGACGCGCTGAAGCAGCACGACGCCATCCTGCTCGGCGCCATCGGCGACCCGTCGGTGCCGTCCGGCGTCCTGGAGCGCGGCTTCCTGCTCAAGCTCCGCTTCGCCTTCGACCACCACGTCAACCTGCGTCCGTCGAAGCTCCTCCCCGGTGTCGCCACTCCGCTCGCAGGCCAGCCGGAGATCGACTTCGTCGTCGTCCGCGAGGGCACCGAGGGCCCCTACACGGGCAACGGCGGCACCATCCGCAAGGGCACCGAGCACGAGGTCGCCACCGAGGTCTCCGTCAACACCGCCTTCGGTGTGGAGCGGGTGGTCCGGGACGCCTTCGCCCGCGCGCAGGCCCGCCCGCGCAAGAAGCTCACGCTGGTCCACAAGAACAACGTGCTGACCTTCGCGGGCCACCTGTGGACGAACACCTTCAACAGGGTGGCCCAGGAGTTCCCCGAGGTCACCACCGATTACATCCACGTCGACGCGGCGACCATCTACCTGGTCACCGACCCGGCCCGGTTCGACGTGATCGTCACCGACAACCTCTTCGGCGACATCATCACCGACCTCGCCGCGGCCGTCTCCGGCGGCATCGGCGTGGCCGCGAGCGGGAACATCAACCCCTCCCGCGCATTCCCCTCGATGTTCGAGCCGGTCCACGGTTCCGCGCCCGACATCGCCGGCCAGGGCAAGGCCGACCCGACCGCCACGGTCCTGTCCGTCGCCCTGCTCCTGCGCCACCTCGGCTACGACAGCGAGGCCGACCGCATCGACGCGGCGGTCGCCGCGGACCTCACCGAGCGCGCCGCCTCGGGTGCCCGCAGCACCTCGCAGATCGGCGACGCGCTCGCCGTCCGAGTAGCCGGCTGACCCGGCGCTCACCACCTCAAGCCGCCGGGTCGCATCCGCACCCGGCGGCTTTTCCTGCGCCTCGCCGGGTGCCACCATCAACCCTTGGGTCGCTTTCACCCCGATTCCGTCTGCCACAGGCCCCGCGCGATAATCGAACGCGGAGCCGCGGTATGAGGGAATGCTCGGACGTCCTAACACTGGCCACAGTCGTGCGGGCGTATATGCGGCCCGTCACTACAACCGGTGAAGGACAACACATGACGACGCCCACGATCGAGCTCAAGCCCTCCGCCAGCCCGCTCGCCGCCGCAGAGCGCGAGGCGATCCTGGCCGACCCCGGGTTCGGCCGCCACTTCACCGACCACATGGTGACGATCAGGTGGACCGAGGGCCGCGGGTGGCACGACGCCCAGCTCGTCCCGTACGGCCCGATCTCGCTCGACCCGTCCACCCACGTCCTGCACTACGGCCAGGAGATCTTCGAGGGCCTGAAGGCCTACCGCCAGCCCGACGGCTCGATCGCGCTGTTCCGCCCCGAGGCGAACGCCCGCCGCTTCCGCAACTCCGCCCGCCGCATGGCCATGGCCGAGCTGCCCGAGGAGCTGTTCATCGGGGCGCTGGACGCACTGCTCACCCAGGACGCCGACTGGGTCCCGCCGCACGGCGGCGAGCAGGCGCTGTACCTGCGCCCGTTCATGTTCGCCACCGAGGCCGCGCTCGGCGTGCACCCGGCGAACGAGTACCTGTTCATGCTCATCGCCTCACCCTCCGGTGCCTACTTCTCCGGTGGCGTGAAGCCGGTCACCATCTGGGTCTCCGAGGACCACGTGCGCGCCGTCCCCGGCGGCACCGGTGACGCCAAGACCGGCGGCAACTACGCCGCCTCCCTGCTCCCGCAGGCCGAGGCCGCGGCCCACGGCTGCGACCAGGTCGTCTACCTCGACGCGGTCACCCGCACCAAGGTCGAGGAGAGCGGCAGCATGAACGTCGCCTTCGTGTACGGCGACCGGATCGTCACCCCTGCCCTGACCGGCTCGATCCTGGAGGGCATCACCCGCGACTCCCTGCTCCAGGTCGCCCGCGACCTCGGCTGCACCGCCGAGGAGGGCGTGATCACCCTCGAGCAGTGGCGCAAGGACGCCGCCTCCGGCGCCCTCACCGAGGTCTTCGCCTGCGGCACCGCCGCCGTGGTCACCCCGATCGGCCACGTCAAGACCAAGACCGACGGCTGGACCCACGGCGACGGCACTCCCGGCGAGGTCACCCTCCGCCTGCGCGAGGCGCTGCTCGGCATCCAGCGCGGTGTCACGCAGGACAAGCACGGCTGGATGCACAAGATCGGCTGACGCGCGCGGAGCGGCGTCGCGTCGGGGGCAATGGTGCGCGCGTTCGAGGCGTAGCGCCATTGCCACCCGGGTATCCACCCTTTCCGCGGGGGCGCGCGCCCCCGCGGACACGCATCCGGGGTGACACCCGGTACGGGGGGAGGGGCGTGTGAACGGCTGGTCGCCGATTCCACGGCTGCGCTGGTTGCTGCGCGCGTTACGGACCCCGCGCCGGCCGCAGAGCCTGACCGCGCTGCTCGCGCTGGCCGGCTGCGCCGCGCTGCTGCTGTGGCGGGCCTCCGGCATGGACGCCTACCAGCAGAACCTCTTCCTCAACCTCGGCACCGACCTCGTCGGCGTCGTCATCACCGTGTTCGTGATCGGCCCGCTGATCTCCCGGGCCCAGGAGGGCCGGGTCCGTGAACACACCCGGCTCGACTACGAGTGGTTCGCCTCCCAGGTGCACGGGGCCACGGCCTGCGTGAAGGTGCTCGACACCTTCTCCAACCTGTTCGGGCCGCAGTTCTCCGAGCGTCTCTTCCGCGGAGTCAGGACGGCCACGGCGCACGGCGCGCGGGTCCAGATCATGCTGCTGGACCCCGACTCGCTCGCCGTCATCCTGCGCGGCCGTGAACTGGGCGAGCAGAGCGCCGACATCCGCCGCGACATCATGCGCAACCTGCGCACCCTGGACCACTTCGCGCGGCGCCTGGACGACACCTCCCGCGCCCTGCTCGAGGTACGCCTGTGCCAGACGTCCCCCGGCGTGACCCTCTACCGCTGGGACGAGCGCTGCCTGGTCTCCTTCCTCACCGTGGGCCGCCTGTCCGGCGAGGGCGTCCAACTGGAGGTCGCCGTCCGCTCCCCGCTCGGCACCTTCGTCGAGCAGCGCTTCGACGAGCTGTGGGGGCAGAGCAAGCCGATGGAGCACTTCACCCGGCTGCCGCTCACCCTGGTCGACGCCACCGACGGCCGACGCGAGTTCCGCTGTCCCTTCGTGTCCGTGGAGGACCGCCTGTACGTCGCCGCGCCCGACCTGGTGTCGTACATGGCACGCCACCGCCTCGACCAACTCTCGGCCTTCAGCGAGTCCTTGAGCGCGCCCGGGGCGCACGAGCTGATCGTGGTGGACGACGAAAGTCCGCTGCACGCCTTGCTCATCCAGCACTTCGCGGAGAAGTACGATGCGTCGGCGGCCGCCTTCGTAGAGTTGCGGCCGCCGGTCCTGGTCACGGAATAGAGGCCCTGGCACAGATGAGTTCAGCGCTCCACCCCGCTCCGCACGCGGAACCCCGGTTCCGCGCCTTCACCCCCCGTGACCTGGACGGCCTGCTGGGCCGGGTGTCCCTGCCGGCCGCCGAGCGGCTGGCCCTGCGGGCCGTGTCGGCGGTCCTGCCGTTCCGCACGAACTCCTTCGTCGTGGACGAGCTGATCGACTGGTCGGCCGTCCCCGACGACCCCGTCTTCCGGCTGACCTTCCCGCAGACCGGCATGCTGCCCGCGCACGACCTGCGCCGGATGGCGGAGCTGCTCGCGCGGGACGCGCCACGCGCCGAGATCCAGCGCGCCGCACACGACATCCGGATGCGGCTCAACCCGCACCCCTCCGGCCAGCTGGACGCCAATGTGCCGGTGCACGAGGGCCGCCGCCTGACCGGACTGCAGCACAAGTACCCCGAGACGGTGCTGATCTTCCCGCGTCAGGGCCAGACCTGCCACGCCTACTGCACCTACTGCTTCCGCTGGCCGCAGTTCGTCGGCGAGAGCGACCTGCGCATCGCCACCGACGACGTCGCCGCCACCGACGCCTATCTGCGCGCCCACCCCGAGGTGAGCAGCGCGCTCATCACCGGCGGCGACCCGCTGGTGATGAGCACCGAGGTGCTGCGCCGCTACGTGGAGCCGCTGCTGCGGATCGACACGGTCCGCTCGATCCGGATCGGCACCAAGTCGCTCGCCTTCTGGCCGTATCGATTCCTCACCGACCGGGACGCCGACGACCTGCTGCGGCTCTTCGAGGACGTGGCCGCGAGCGGCCGCCACCTGGCGCTGATGGCCCACTTCACGCACCCGCGCGAACTGCGCCCGGCGGTGGTGCGCGAGGCGATGCGCCGGGTGCGGGACACGGGCGCGGTGATCCGCTGCCAGGGCCCGCTGGTCGCCGGGATCAACGACAGTGCCGAGGTGTGGGCCGAGCTGTGGGAGGAGACGACCGCGCTGGGCGCGGTGCCGTACTACCAGTTCGTGGAGCGGGACACCGGCCCGCAGGGCTACTTCGGGGTGCCGCTGGCCCGCGGGCACGCCATCTTCCGCGATGCCTACTCCCGGGTCTCCGGGCTCGCCCGCACGGTGCGCGGGCCGGTGATGTCGGCGATGCCGGGCAAGGTCTGCGTGGACGGCGTCGCCGAGGTGGCGGGCGAGAAGGTCTTCGTGCTCCACCTGATCCAGGCCCGCGACCCCGGGCTGGTCGACCGCCCGTTCTTCGCCGCGTACGACGAGGGCGCGACCTGGTTCACCGACCTGAAGCCGGCGTTCGGCGCGGAACGGTTCCTGCCGGGCCTGGAGGCGGGGTGAACGGCCTCGTCGTCACAGCCGACGGCCGCGCTTCGGTCTGCAGCGGCGGTCTTCTTTGCGACCAAGGGGCTGAGCCCGGCCAGTATCGCGAGTTCCGGTCGCAGCGCTAGCGCCCCCTCTCCGCGCCGACCGGTTCCCGCGCGGCCTCGACGCGGGCCGACGCCGGCGTCCGGGGTGCCAGGAGCAGGTACACCAGCCCGCCCACCGCGCCCGACAGCAGGAAGCTGCAGTCCACCCCGCCGGTCAGGCGCAGCAGCGGGCCCTGGTACGACGGCAGGGACACCGCCAGCAGGCCGACCGCGGCGCCCAGCGCCCAGGAGACGGCGGCCCGCACGTTCCAGCCGGCCCGGTACCAGTAGATCCCGCCGCGGGAACGGCGGTTGAAGACCTGCAGCGCGTCGGAGTCGTACACACCGCGGCAGCGGGCGAAGCCGATGAGGGTGATCACGGCCCAGGGAGTGCCGATGGCGGTGAGCAGCAGCACGAAGGAGGTCATCGCGGACTGCGCGTTCCAGGCGTAGTGGCCGGCGAACACGCAGGCCGTGGCGACCACGGCGACCGTGTAGGTGGCACGGGCGCGTGACGCCCTCGGCAGGATGGCGTCCAGGTCCAGACCCATGGAGTACAGCATCAGACCGGCGTTGCCGACCGAGCCGGCGGAGGCCGACAGCAGCAGCGGAATCAGGTACCAGGCGGGGGAGGCGGTGACCAGCGGGCCCGCGTAGTCGGTGGCCGCGCGGGCCGCGTACGCCGTGAAGGTGCCGAACAGCTGCGGGACGAGCAGGCCGAGGAGCAGACCGAGCCAGGTGGCGTGCAGCACCCGGCGGCTGGAGTGCCGGGACGGCGAGATGTAGCGGGTGTAGTCGCCGAGCAGGGTGATGAAGGCGATGGGGCCGGACAGGCCCGCGGCCACCGCGGCCAGGAACCAGGTCGGCCAGAAGGAACCCAGCAGAAGGCCGCCCGCGCCGGGCAGCGCCGCGGTGGTGAAGTGCGGGCCGTACGCGATGATCCCGAGGGCCAGCAGGGCCGTCATGCCGATGGCGAGGACCCGGGACATGGCGAGCAGCACCCGGTAGCCGTAGACCGCGCCCGCGACGGTGGCCGCCGCGAGCACCGCGTAGACGAGGGCGTACGACACCCCGTCCGCGGGGAGCCCGGCCATGCGGCCGAGCACACCGATCATCACATCGCCGCCGATCCACACGGTCAGCGCGGTGTAGCCGAGGGCGAGGAGCAGGCCCACGATCGAGCCGACCAGCCGGCCCCGGACGCCGAACTGGGCGCCGGAGGACGTGGACAGGTTGGTGGCGGTGCGCAGGGAGATGAGGGCGAGCGGCGCCGTGACGGCCGTACCGACGATCGTGCCCGCGACGATCGCGCTCACCGACGCCCACCAGCCGAGCCCGAAGGACGGCGGAAGCCAGCCGAAGATGATCACCCCGAGACAGAGGTTGGAACCGAGCAGGATCGAGACGAGGTCGCGCGGACCACTGGTCCGCTCCTCGTCCGGGATGGTGTCGACTCCGCGCTGTTCTATCGGCATGGCTGGGGCTCCTTCGACGGCCGTCCTCGATGTTTGAGCGACGTTCAATGTGACGTGAAGCTTCCCCCCCGGTCAATGCTTCTGTTTCATGAATTCTGTGTTTAGAGTGATGTTCTAAACTGTGCGAAGCAAGGAGGTGCCGCGTCGTGAGACTGACCCCCACGGAACGTGACCGGCTGCTGCTCTTCGGAGCCGCCGAGCTGGCCCGGGCCCGCCGCGCACGCGGCCTGAGGCTGAACGTGCCGGAGGCGACCGCGCTGATCGCGGACACCGTCTGCGAGGCCGCGCGGGACGGCAGGCGGCTCGCCGAGGCCGTCGAGGCGGCCCGGTCCGTGCTCGGCCCCGAGGACGTGCTGCCCGGCGTCGCCGACGTCGTCACCGAGGTGATGGTCGAGGCGGTCTTCGACGACGGCTCCCGGCTCGCGGTGGTCTCCGACCCCATCGGCGGCGGCCTCGGCGAGCACGCCCCGGGCGCGCTGCTGCCCGGACCCCAGCACACGGACCCCGGGCCGGCCGTCCGGCTCACCGTCACCAACACCGCGACCGTGCCGGTCTCCGTCACCTCCCACTTCCACTTCTTCGAGGCCAACCCGCGCCTCGACTTCGACCGCGCCGCGGCCTACGGCATGCGGCTCGCCGTGCCCGCCGGGTCCTCGGTCCGGTTCGGGCCGGGCGAGAGCGAGGAGGTCGGGCTCGTGCCGATCGGCGGCGACCGCGTCGCGATCGGCTTCGCCGGGCTGGTCGACGGGCCGCTGGACGCGCCCGGAGCACGGGACGAGGCCCTGCGCAGGGCCGCCGCCTGCGGATATCTGGGAACGACGAACGAAGGAGGCGAGGGGCGATGAGCCGCTCGAAGGGACGCGAGGTGAGCCGGGCGATCCACGTCGACCCGCACGCCTACGCGGCCACCCACGGCCCCCGCGCCGGCGACCGCATCCGCCTCGGCGACTGCGGGCTCACCGTCCGCGTGGAGTCCGACTCCCAGCGCTACGGCGACGAGTTCCTCGCCGGTTTCGGCAAGACCGCCCGCGACGGACTGCACCTGAAGGCCGCCGCGGTCCGCGACACCTGTGACGTCGTGATCAGCAACGTCGTCGTGATCGACGCGGTGCAGGGGATCAGGAAGGTCTCCATCGGCATCCGGGAGGGCCGGATCTGTTCGATCGGGCGGGCAGGCAACCCCGACACCCTGGACGGCGTCGACGTCGTCGTCGGCACGGGCACCTCCATCGTGTCCGGCGAGGGGCTCATCGCCACCGCGGGGGCCGTCGACACCCATGTCCACCTGCTGTCGCCGCGGATCATGGAGGCCTCGCTCGCCTCCGGCGTGACCACGATCGTCGGGCAGGAGTTCGGGCCGGTGTGGGGCGTGGGCGTCAACTCGCCCTGGGCGCTGCGCCACGCCTTCAACGCCTTCGATGCCTGGCCGGTCAACATCGGCTTCCTGGGCCGGGGGTCGTCGTCCCACAGCGCGCCCCTGATCGAGGCGCTGGCCGAGGGCGGCGCGTCCGGCTTCAAGGTGCACGAGGACATGGGGGCCCACGCCCGGGCCCTGGACACCGCCCTGCGGGTCGCCGAGGAGCACGACGTCCAGGTGGCCCTGCACAGCGACGGCCTGAACGAGTGCCTGTCGGTCGAGGACACCCTGAAGGTGCTGGAGGGCCGCACGATCCACGCCTTCCACATCGAGGGCTGCGGCGGCGGACACGTGCCCAACGTGCTCAAAATGGCGGGCGTCCCGAACGTCATCGGTTCCTCCACAAACCCCACCCTGCCCTTCGGCCGGGACGCGGTCGCCGAGCACTACGGCATGATCGTCTCCGTCCACGACCTCAAGCCGGACCTCCCCGGCGACGCGGCGATGGCGCGCGACCGCATCCGCGCCGGCACCATGGGCGCCGAGGACGTCCTGCACGACCTGGGCGCGATCGGCATCACCTCCTCCGACGCCCAGGGCATGGGCCGCGCCGGTGAGACGGTCCGCCGCACCTTCGCCATGGCCGGCAAGATGAAGACCGAACTGGGCCCGCTGGAGGGCGACGGCGAGGGCGACGACAACGCCCGCGTCCTGCGCTACATGGCCAAGCTCACGATCAACCCGGCCATCGCCCACGGCCTCGCGCACGAGGTCGGTTCGATCGAGGCCGGCAAGCTCGCCGACATCGTGTTGTGGCGGCCCGAGTACTTCGGCGCCAAGCCGCAGCTCGTCCTCAAGGCCGGCTTCCCGGCGTACGGCGTGGTCGGCGACCCCAACGCGGCCACCGACACCTGCGAACCCCTCGTGCTGGGCCCGCAGTTCGGCTCGTACGGCGCCACCGCCGCCGACATCTCGGTCGCGTTCGTCGCCCGGGCCGCCGTCGACCAGGGCGGCGACCGGATGCCCACCCGCCGTCGCCGGGTGGCCGTGCGCGGCACCCGGGGCATCGGGCCCGCCGACCTGCGCCTGAACTCCCGCACCGGAGCGGTCGACGTCGACCGGCACACCGGCCTGGTCACCCTCGACGGTGACCCCCTGCGCTCGGAGCCCGCCGACTCCGTCTCCCTCAACCGCCTCTACTTCCTCTGACCCCCTGACACAAGGACCCGGGATTCCCTATGACCACCCCCGCCGCCGACGGCTTCCGCATGCCCGCCGAGTGGACCCCGCACGAGCGCACCTGGATGGCGTGGCCGGGCCCCAACCCCACCTTCGAGGACCCGGACGACCTCGCCGCCTCCCGCACCGCCTGGGCCACGGTCGCCCGTGCCGTCCGCCGCTTCGAGCCCGTCACCGTCGTCTGCGGCCCCGGACAGTCCGCCGAGGCGCAGGCGCTGCTCGGCCCGGACGTCGACACCGTCGAGCGGGACCTGGACGACGCCTGGATGCGCGACATCGGCCCCACCTTCCTGACCGACGGCAAGGGCGGACTGGCCGCCGTGGACTGGACGTTCAACGGCTGGGGTGCCCAGGACTGGGCCCGCTGGGAGCACGACTCCAAGATCGCCGCGTATGTCTCCGACCTCGCGGGCGCGAAGACGTACGCTTCGCAGCTGGTCAACGAGGGCGGCGCGATCCACGTCGACGGCGAGGGCACCGTGCTGCTCACCGAGACCGTGCAGCTCGGCCCCGAGCGCAATCCGCACTGGTCGAAGGAGGAGGTCGAGGCGGAGATCCACGCCCACCTCGGCACCCGGAAGGCGATCTGGCTGCCGCGCGGTCTGACCGGCGACTACCCTCCCTACGGCTTCGGCACCCTCGGCCACGTCGACATCGTCGCCGCCTTCGCCCGGCCGGGCGTCGTGGTGGCGCACTCCCAGCCGGACCCGGCCCACCCCGACCACGAGGTCACCAAGGAGGTCATCGGCCTTTTGAAGTCGGCGACCGACGCCCGGGGCCGCGGGCTGGAGGTCGTCGAGGTCCCCGCCCCGACCGCCCTGGAGGCCGACGGCCACTGGGCCGACTACTCCTACATCAACCACTACCTCTGCAACGGCGGCGTGGTGCTGTGCGGCTTCGACGACCCACGCGACGAGATCGCCGCGGGCACCTTCCGCCGGCTGTTCCCCGAACGGACGGTGACCCTGGTGGACGCACGGACGATCTTCGCGGGCGGTGGCGGCATCCACTGCATCACCCAGCAGCAGCCGCGGGTCCGGTGACGGACCGCTTCGGGTAGAACATACGGGTGAACGTCCTGGTGTGCGCGGCCTGCGGCCGCCGTCTCAGCCCGCCGCTGCGGCTGTTGCCCGAGCTGCCCGAACGTCCGGAGTACGACGGGCAGGACGGTGCGCGGCAGGCCCCGTCGACCGTGCCGCGCGGCAGGTACGCGGTGGATCCCGAGCCGTCCGGGCCGCCGTACGTGCCGCATCCGGACCCCGAATGGATGGGGGCGGCCTACCCCGGCACAGTCATGCTCGACCCGGACGGGCCGGGGTGCCTGACGTCGGCGGGGCCGAGCGGCACGTTCGTCGTCCACCCCGCCGACGCCAGGGGCTTTCTCAACCCCAACCCGGACGTCCGGTGGGCCGGCTGCTGCAGCGTCCCGGAAGGCGACGGACCGGACCGGGTGTGTGCCGGCTGCGGGGTGGGCGTGGCCTCGCAGCTCGACTCGTGCACCGGCCCCTACGAGACCCACTTCCTGCCCGACGCGGTACGGGTGGTCCCCGCATGAGCGAGACCCCCTCCCCCCGCCGCCGTACCCCCGCCCCGCCCCGCGAGGACGTCCTCGCCGCGGCCATGGACATGATCGCCGAGCGCGGTCTGGAGAAGCTCACCATGGCGGCGCTCGGCCGCGAGGTCGGCATGAGCAGCGGCCATCTCCTGTACTACTTCCACTCCAAGGACGAGCTGCTGCTGCGGACGCTGGAGTGGAGCGAGGGCCGGCTCGGCGCGGCCCGGGGCCGGCTCCTCACCGGCCCCGGTACCGCGAGCGAGCGGCTTTCCGCCTACGTCGACCTCTACGTCCCCGACGGCCACCGTGACCCGCACTGGACGCTGTGGCTTGAGGTCTGGAACCGCTCGCAGAACGCCGACGACGACGCGCGGGCCCGGCAGGCGGCCATCGAAGGGGCGTGGCACCGCGATCTGGTCGCGCTGATCGCCGAGGGCGTGTCGCGCGGCGAGTTCCGGAGGGTCGACGCGGACCGCTTCGCGGCGCGACTGCGCGCGCTGCTCGACGGGTTCTCCATCCATGTGGCCATCGGGTTGCGCGGCACCGACCGGGAGCAAGTCCTCGCCCATGTGAGGGAGTTCATCGCCGACTCCCTCCTGGTGCCGGCCGGCTGAAGGAATCGTCCGCTCCGGTGCCGGGCATGTTCCGGCCCATGGGACGACAACACTGGAAGAGGATCTGGGTCGGGTCGGCCGGGAACATGGTCGAGTGGTTCGACTGGTTCGTGTACGCGAGCTTCGCCACCTACTTCGCCGGCGCCTTCTTCCCGAGCGGCGATCCCACGGCCCGACTGATGAACACCGCGGGCATCTTCGCCGTCGGCTTCTTCATGCGCCCGGTGGGCGGCTGGCTCCTGGGCCGGGTCGGCGACCGCAAGGGCCGCAAGGCGGCGCTGACGCTGACCGTCACGCTGATGTCGGCGTCGGCGATCCTCATCGCCGTCGCCCCGACGTACGCGGCCGCCGGCTACGGCGGCGCACTCGTCCTCCTCGTCGCCCGCCTGCTGCAGGGACTGTCCGTGGGCGGCGAGTACGCGGCCAGCGCCACGTATCTGACGGAGGCCTCCGACCCCCGGCGGCGCGGGTTCGCCTCCAGCTTCCAGTACGTCTCCATGACCGCGGGCCAGATCGTCGGCCTCGGCCTGCAGATCATCCTGCAACGGACCATGTCCGACAGCGCGTTGCACAGCTACGGCTGGCGGATCCCGTTCGTCGTCGGCGCGCTCGGCGCGGCCGTCGTCTTCTATCTGCGGCGCAGCATGCTGGAGACCGAGCTGTACGAGGAGGACACCTCCCGCGCCGAGGAACGCGGCACCCTGCGCGCCCTGTGGCGGCACAGGCGGGAGGCGTTCCTGGTCGTCGCCCTCACCATGGGCGGCACGGTCGCCTACTACACCTACACCACGTATCTGACCAAGTACCTCTCCAACTCGGCCGGCCTGTCGAAGCAGACGGCGACGCTCGTCTCCTTCACCGCGCTGATCGTCTTCGCCGCGCTCCAGCCGCTCGCGGGCGCCCTGTCCGACCGGATCGGCCGCCGCCCGCTGCTGATCACCTTCGCGGTCGGCTCCACCTTCCTCACCGTGCCGATCATGACCCTGCTCAAGCACGCGGACGGTTACTGGCCGGCCCTCGGTCTCACCCTGCTCGCGCTGATCGTCGTCACCGGCTACACCTCGATCAACGCCTGCGTGAAGGCCGAGCTGTTCCCGACCGGGGTGCGGGCCCTCGGCGTGGCCCTGCCGTACGCCCTCGCCAACGCCCTGTTCGGCGGCACCGCCGAATACATCGCCCTGTGGTTCAAGAAGGCCGGGATCGAGTCCGGCTTCTCCTGGTACGTGGCGGGCTGTGCCGCCGTATCCCTTGTGGTGTACGTCACCATGCGGGAGACCAAGGACCTGGATCTGGCCAGGGTGAAGGACGTTCAGGGAGCGGGGGAGGGGTCCGGGGAGTCCAGTCTGACGACCGCATCCTGAGACGGTCGGTGAGCCGGGGGCGGTGCTGTGCCAGACTGCCCCCGTGCTCTCGTTCGCCATGATTATTGGCAGCAGGCGCGCCGGTCCGCAGTGACCACCTCGTACGACCAGGTGCGGGTGGCCACCGTCGTCCTCGACCCGCGCGCAGACCTCTCGCACCCGCGAGGGGTTTTTTCGTTTTCCGGCCCACCTTCAGCCGGCGGAACGAGAGCGCGCGGGACCATTGGGGGGACGGTGGAGCCGGTCATTCCGGTAAGACCGAAGATCCACAACAGGAGCCTTGAGACCATGACCGAGACGGCAAACAGCGAGCTCGACGACTCGTTCCACGTCTTCGACACCACGCTGCGCGACGGGGCGCAGCGCGAGGGCATCAACCTCACCGTCGCGGACAAGCTCGCCATCGCCCGGCACCTGGACGACTTCGGCGTGGGCTTCATCGAGGGCGGCTGGCCCGGCGCGAACCCCCGCGACACCGAGTTCTTCGCCCGCGCGCAGGCCGAGGTCCACTTCAAGCACGCCCAGCTGGTCGCCTTCGGCGCCACCCGCCGCGCCGGTGCCAAGGCCGCCGAGGACCCCCAGGTCAGGGCCCTGCTCGAGTCCGGCGCCCCGGTGATCACCCTGGTCGCCAAGTCGCACGACCGGCATGTGGAGCTGGCGCTGCGCACCACGCTCCACGAGAACCTGGAGATGGTCCGCGACACGGTGTCGTACCTGAAGGACCAGGGCCGCCGGGTCTTCGTGGACTGCGAGCACTTCTTCGACGGCTACCGCGCCAACCCCGAGTACGCCAAGGCCGTCGTCCGTACGGCCGCCGAGGCCGGCGCCGACGTCGTCGTCCTGTGCGACACCAACGGCGGCATGCTCCCCGCCCAGATCCACGCCGTCGTCTCCACCGTCCTCGCCGACACCGGCGCCCGCCTCGGCATCCACGCCCAGGACGACACCGGCTGCGCGGTCGCCAACACCCTCGCCGCCGTCGACGCGGGCGCCACCCACGTGCAGTGCACGGCCAACGGCTACGGCGAGCGCGTCGGCAACGCCAACCTCTTCCCGGTCGTCGCCGCCCTGGAACTGAAGTACGGCAAGAAGGTGCTGCCGGAGGGCAAGCTCCGCGAGACGACGCGGATCTCCCATGCCGTCGCCGAGGTCGTCAACCTCACGCCCTCCACCCACCAGCCGTACGTCGGCGTCTCCGCCTTCGCCCACAAGGCCGGTCTGCACGCCTCCGCGATCAAGGTGGATCCGGACCTGTACCAGCACATCGATCCCCAGCTGGTCGGCAACACCATGCGCATGCTGGTCTCCGACATGGCGGGCCGCGCCTCCATCGAGCTGAAGGGCAAGGAGCTCGGCATCGACCTGGGCGGCGACCGGGAGCTGGTCGGCCGGGTGGTCGAGCGGGTGAAGGAGCGCGAGCTCAAGGGGTACACCTACGAGGCCGCCGACGCCTCCTTCGAGCTGCTGCTGCGTGCCGAGGTCGAGGGCAGGCCGCTGAAGTACTTCGACGTCGAGTCCTGGCGGGCCATCGTCGAGGACCGCCCCGACGGCACCCACGCCAACGAGGCCACCGTCAAGCTGTGGGCCAAGAGCGAGCGGATCGTCGCCACCGCCGAGGGAAACGGCCCGGTCAACGCCCTCGACCGCGCGCTGCGCGTCGCCCTGGAGAAGATCTACCCGCAGCTCGCCAAGCTGGAGCTGGTCGATTACAAGGTCCGCATCCTGGAGGGCAAGCACGGCACCTCCTCCACGACGCGCGTGCTGATCTCCACCTCGGACGGCGCCGGCGAGTGGTCCACGGTCGGTGTGGCCGACAACGTCATCGCCGCCTCCTGGCAGGCCCTGGAGGACGCGTACACGTACGGGCTGCTGCGGGCGGGCGTGGCACCAGCTCAGTAGTCACAGTGGAGGTATGACCACAGACGCGAGCGACCTGCTGTCCCGGGCCCGCGTGGCGACCCGGCTGCCCGCCGGGGACCTGGAGCGGGCCCGGCGCTTCTACGCCGACAAGCTCGGCCTGGAACCCGTCGACGAACGCCCCGGTGGGCTGCTGTACCGCTGCGGCGGGAGCGACTTCGTGGTGTTCCGCTCCACCGGGACCTCGCCCGGCACCTTCACCCAGATGGCCTTCGAGGTGGACGACCTCGACGCGGTCGTGGCGGAGCTGCGGCGCCGGGGTGTGACCTTCGAGGAGGTCGACGTGCCCGGCCTGCGCACCCGGGACGGCATCGCCGAGATCGACGGCAACTACCCGAGCAAGGGCGCACGGGGTGAGCGGGGCGCCTGGTTCCGGGACAGCGAGGGCAACCTGCTCGGCGTCGGCCAGCCGGTCCGCAGGTCACCGGGGCCCTTCTTCCGCTAGTGCCGTGCCGGGCGTCGCGAGCCGGTGAACCTCTCCGGTCGCAGCACCAGGTCCTCCGCCCGGACCGGCCCGGGGCGACGGCGCCTTCTCCCCCCTCTCAGCGCCTCAGGGCGCCCGCCAGATGTTGTCGAAGGCCACGTTCTCGATGCGCCGCCGCTCGCGTACGGCCCCCAGTTCGGTCACCGCGTCACCGACCGCCACCAGGACGGTGACGACCGCCTCGTCGCCGGGTTCCTCCTCGGGCGGCACCTCCCCCTGGATGCCCAGGGTGGAGGCGAGCCCGGCGAGAACCGGCTCGCGGGACCACCAGCGGTCGGCGGCGTGCCGGCGGGCCGGGGTTTCGGCCGCCGCCGCCTTGTCCACCCGGTGCGGCCAGCGGTGCCGCTTCCCGGAGAGCTGCCCCTCGGCGTCCAGGACGTCGCGGTAGGCCGTGGCCAGCCCCTCGCCCCGGCGCCACAGCCAGTCCTCCACGGTTTCGTACGGCTCCTTGCGTACGAGCGCCGCCCCGGCCTCGTCCAGCATCCGGTCACCGGTGGTCAGCACGGGACCGGGGGTGATGCGCTCACCGGCCAGGGTGAGGGCCCGCGCCGCGAGAAGGTCGATCAGCTCGGCCCCCGCGAGCGCCAGCGACAGATCGCCCGGCTCGACGGGGTGATCGCCGGGCACGTCGAGGCTGACGAGGAACAGATCCTGCGGTGTGGTCATATCCCTACCATGGGCCGCCCCCGCCGGAATCGCAGCACAGCGACCCCCGCTTTCCGGCCGGCCGGCCGTGTCGGCGAGCCGATGCGCCCGCCCTCCGGCCGGACGGGTCGGCCGGAGTGCGGGCGCAGTGCGGGCGCAGTGCGGGGTTCCGGGGGCGGGCGGAGCCCCTGGTGGGGAGTCCCCGGCGGGGAGTTCCCGGTGGGGAGTTCCCGGTGGGGCGGCCTACTGCAGGTGCCACTTCTGGTTCGCGGCGCCCGTGCACGACCAGATCTGGGTCCGGGCCCCGTTCGCGGACGAGTTGTCCGTGACGTCCAGGCACTTGTTGGCCGCCGTGTTCACGACATCACCGGTCGAGGCGTTGTACGACCACTGCTGGGCACCGGTCCCGTTGCAGTCGTACAACTGCACCTTGGCCCCGTCCGCGGTCGAACCCGACGTCACGTCGAGGCACTTGCCGAGCGCCCGGACCGAGCCGTCGGCCGCCACCGTCCACTGCTGGGCCGAGGTGCCGTTGCAGTCGTAGAGCTGCACCGCAGTGCCGTTGGCGTTCGACGCGCCCGCCACGTCCAGGCACTTGCCGGCCAGACCGACGAAGGAACCGGTCCGGGCGCCGCCGCCGGACTGGGTGCCGGACCAGGTGAAGGTGGCCGAGGTCTTGCCGGGCAGCGAGTAAGTGGCGTGCTCCGAGCCCCAGTCGATGGTCACCGTCTGCGCCGAGGACGAGTCGTTGTAGGCGATCAGCGCCTTGCTGCCGTCCGGGTTGCGCCAGGCCACGTTGGGCACGGCCGTGGACGCCGTCGAGGCGATCCGCTGGGCGCCCGGCCGGACGAACTTGGTCAGCTGGCCCATGTCGTAGTACTCGACGGTATAGTCCACCGTCCCGCTGGCGCCGTCCCCGTTGTGCACGGTGATCAGCCCGGTGCAGGTGCCGCAACCTCCGTTGTGGGGACCGCCGTTCTGGTCCACGGCCAGCGACCACTTGGTCACCGACTTCGCCCAGTTGCGGGTGTAGTCGATGATGTCGGCCATGTCCTCGCGCTGCTGGTTCGCGATCCAGGTGCCGCCGGAGTGCTCAGTCCCGAAGGCGTCCAGCGCGGGGTACCGGTCGTGCACGGTGGTCTGCTCGGTGACGTCACCGCCGTAGCCGTGCCAGGCGATCCCGCCGAAGTTGGGGTGGTTGCGGATCGCGGGGTCGTCCACGGACTGGGCGGCGTAGGAGTCGTAGGTGTCCCAGTTCCAGTCGTGCGCCAGGACCTTGGCCGACAGCCCGGCCGACTGGAGCTGCGGCAGCAGGTCGTTCTTGAGGAAGTAGGCGAGCCCGCTCGCGTTCCAGCTCATCGACGGATAGCCGGAACAGCAGGTCGGCTCGTTCTGCGGGGTCACGTACGAGACGTGGATCCCCTGGGCCTCGTACGCCTGGAGGTACTTGACGAAGTAGGACGCGTACGCGCCGTAGTCCTCGGCCTTGAGCCAGCCGCCGTCGAGCGAGCCGCTGTCCTTCATCCAGGCGGGAGCCGTCCACGGCGAGGCCATCACCGTCAGGGACGGGTCGAGCTGGAGCGCCTGCCGGGTGAGCGGCACCACGTCCGCGAGGTCGTGGGAGACCGAGAACTTGGACAGACCCGGATCCGTCTGCCCGGAAGGCACGTCGTCGTAGGTGTAGCCGTACCGGGCGAGGTCCGAGGCGCCCATCGGATTGCGCAGGAACGACAGCCCGATGCCGTCCGTCGGCGAGAACAGCTTGCGCATGGTCGCGTCCCGGGTCGTCTGCGACAGTGCCCCGCTGCTGTTCATCAGCCAGGCCGCGGTGTCCGTGAAGGACGCGCCGCCGCCGGTGAAGGTCTGGTAGCGGGTGTTCTCGTCCACGGTGATGTTCGTGCCGCCGCCTCCCGTGCCGGACTGGAAGGCGAACGGCGTCTGGGCCTGAAGGCCGCGTACGACATGCCGTCCGGCGGAGTCGTCGGTGGTGGTGAGCCAGGCCGTGACCTGCTCACCGGCCGCGTGTGCCGGGGGCACGGCGGCGGCGAAGCCGGCGGCGGAGAGCAGTCCGGCCAGCAGCAGCCGGACCGTGCGGGGGGTTCTCCTCATGGTGCGTCGCCCTTTCCTCTCGGGTCGACAGAGCGGGACCGACAGAATCGACGAGCGGCACAACGGACGTGCCGTCTTGACGGGTTGGGGGAGCCGTTAGTTAACTCACGGCGTGATCTAAGCCATGAGTGAACCATGAGAGCCGAGGGAAGGTCCATGCCAAGAACCGCCCTGCTCGTGTCCGGGGCCTTGCTCGCCGCCCTGTTGCCCCTGTCCGCCGCGGCGCACGCCGCCGACGATCCCGCCCCGGTCCCCGTCGACCGCTTCGAGGGCGAGGTCCCCTTCGCCTCCCAGCCCGCCGACGGCATCTTCACCTGGGGGAGCGACGCCGACGACCCGCCCACCCTGCACCTCACCGGCCGAGCCGACGCCCCCGAGGGCGCCGAGGTCCTCACCGGCAGCTACGACATCAGCGGCTACGGCGGCTTCACCCACGACTTCGCCGCCACCGAGCCCGCCCACGACTGGTCCGCGCACCAGGGCATCCGGTTCTGGTGGGAGGGCCGGGACAACGGCCGGAAGATCGCCTTCGAGATCAAGGACGGCGGCGCGAACGGCGAGGCCTCCGAGCTCTGGACGACCTCCTTCACCGACGACTTCACCGGCTGGAAGCAGATCTCGGTCCCCTTCACCGACTTCACCTACCGCACCGACTACCAGCCGGTCGGCGGCATCGACCACGTCCTCGGGCTCACGCAGATGTGGGGGTACGCGGTCACGCTCCCGGCGGGCACCAAGGGCGACTTCGCCATGGACGACGTCGAACTGTACGGCCGGGCCAACCAGTCGCTGCGCGCCTCCGTGACCACCGACGCGCCCGTCTACCCGGTGAAGGGGGGCGGCACCGCCGAGGTGAAGGTCACCCTGGCCACCACCGGTGACCGGCCCGTCGACGACCCGGTGACCGTCACGTACGCCACGGAAGGCGGCACCGCGACCGCCGGCCAGGACTACACCCCCGCCTCCGGCACCCTCACCTTCCCGGCCGGCAGCCGCTCCGGCGCCGTCCGGACCATCGAGGTTCGCACGCTGCGGAACAAGGCGGCCGCACCGGCGAGGACCGTCCCGCTCAAGCTCACGGTCACCGGCGCCAAGGCCCCCGCCGAGAGCCCGCAGATCGTCGTCGACGCGCACGGACTGCCGTACCTGAACGCCGCATTGCCGGTCCGCAAGCGTGTCGCGGACCTGCTGTCCCGCATGTCCCTGGAGGAGAAGGCCGGGCAGATGACCCAGGCCGAGCGCGGGGCCGTGGGCAGCGGGGGCGACATCGCGACGTACGGCCTCGGCTCGCTCCTCTCCGGCGGCGGCTCCACGCCCACGCCCAACACCCCCGAGGCGTGGGCACGGATGGTCGACGGATTCCAGCTGCGGACGCGGGCCACCCGCTTCCAGATCCCGCTGATCTACGGCGTCGACGCGGTCCACGGCCACAACAACCTGGCCGGCGCCACGATCATGCCGCACAACATCGGCATCGGCGCGAGCCGGGACCCTGGACTCGCCTACGAGACGGGCTCGGTGACGGCCGCCGAGGTCCGCGCCACCGGCATCCCGTGGGACTTCGCGCCCTGCCTGTGCGTGAGCCGCGACGAACGCTGGGGCCGCTCCTACGAGTCCTTCGGCGAGGATCCCGCCCTCGTGCAGTCCATGGAGACCATGATCCAGGGCCTCCAGGGCAGGGCCGACGGCCGGGACCTGAGCCGCAACGACAAGGTGCTCGCCACCGCCAAGCACTTCGTCGGCGACGGCGGCACCGCCTACGGCTCGTCCACCACCGGCACCTACACCATCGACCAGGGCGTCACCACGGTCACCCGGCAGCAGCTCGAGGACATCCACCTGGCGCCGTACCGGACCGCTGTCGAGCGGGGCATCGGCACGGTCATGCCGTCGTACTCCTCCCTCGACATCGTCGGCGACGGCCGGGGCGCGGTGAAGATGCACGCCCGCGGCGACATGATCAACGGTGAGCTGAAGGGCCGGATGGGCTTCGACGGCTTCGTCGTCAGCGACTGGAACGCCATCGACCAGCTGCCCGGCGACTACGCCGCCCACGTCCGCACGGCGGTGAACGCGGGCGTCGACATGATGATGGTGCCGTACTCCTACCAGGGCTTCAGCGGGACGCTCGCCGACGAGGTGAAGGCGGGCCGGATCAGCGAGAAGCGGATCGACGACGCCGTCTCGCGCATCCTCACCCAGAAGTTCAGGCTGGGCCTGTTCGAGCACCCCTACGCCGACACCAGCGGTGCCTCCGCCATCGGCTCCCCGGCCCACCGGGCGGTCGCCCGCGAGGCCGCCGCCGAGTCACAGGTCCTGCTGAAGAACAGCGGGAACGTCCTGCCGCTGAAGAAGAGCGAGAAGGTGTACGTCGCCGGGTCCGACGCCGACGACCTCGGCAACCAGACCGGCGGCTGGACTCTCACCTGGCAGGGCGCGTCCGGCACCCACACCCGGGGCACGACCGTCCTGCAGGGCATGCGCGAGGCGGGCGGGAACGTCACCTACTCCAAGGACGCCTCCGCACCGACGGCCGGCTACGACGTCGGTGTGGTCGTCGTCGGCGAGACCCCGTACGCCGAGGGCGTCGGCGACGTCGGCAACGGCCACAGCCTGCAGCTGTCGGCGGCCGACGAGGCGGCCGTGGACAAGGTGTGCGCGGCCATGAAGTGCGCGGTGCTGATCGTCTCCGGCCGGCCGCAGCTCGTCGGCGACCGGCTCGGGAGGATCGACGCGCTGGTGGCGTCCTGGCTGCCCGGCACCGAGGGCGAGGGTGTGGCCGACGTCCTCTACGGCAAGCGCCCCTTCACCGGACAGCTCCCCGTCACCTGGCCCAAGTCCGAGTCGCAGCTGCCCATCAACGTGGGCGACGCGTCCTACGACCCGCAGTTCCCGTACGGCTGGGGCCTGACCACGCTCACCGGCGTCCCCCGGGGCGGCACCGCCACTTTGCACAGCCTGGCCGTGGCGGCCGCCGCGGCCGAGCGGAAGGGGGACTACCGGGCCGGTCGTGAGCTGGTGGCCGAGGCGCGGCTGCTCGTGCAGGACCGGGTGGGGGAGCGGATGACCGGGGCGGTGGCGCGGCCCTTCGCCGACGCCGACCATCTGCTGCTGACCGGCCGGTACGCAAAGGCGGTGCAGAAGCTCACGGAGGCGTACCGGGCGGCATGACGTCCGGAGTCCTCTGCATGACCGGATCAGGGAGGCTTCGGGTAGCTTCGAAGCATGAAGGCCGTTGTGCGGACCCGAAGCCTCCCAGCGTTGCTGCTGGCAGCCCTCGCCCTGGTCATGGCGAGCCTGTTCGCGCCCGCGGCGAGCGCGCAGACGAACATCGACACCGTCGCCCAGGCCCTGCGCAAGAGCCCGGTCTACGTCGACCCGGCGGCGAGCGGCCAGTTGTCCGCGGCGGACGCCGACGCCCTCGCCAAGCGCATCAAGGACGCGGACAAGCCCCTGTTCCTCGCGGTGCTCCCGGCCGGCTACCCCACGGCGAACCTCTTCCGGAACCTGCGCGCCGCGACGGGCATCACCGGCCTGTACGGCATCCGCCTCGGCGACCGCTTCGACGCCCGCGCCGACTCCTCCGTGATGTCGGCGACGGCCCGGCAGAACCTGGTGACCAGCGTCCAGGGCGAGCCGGCCAAGGCCCAGCTCACCGACTTCACCGACCGGGCCCTGGCCCACATGGGCGGCCACGCCCCGAAGAGCTGGGGCGGCGGTTCGGGCGGCGGGGCGTCCGGTGCGGCGCTGATCGCGGTCGCCGCGGTGGTGGTGGCCGCCGGCGCGGGCGCGTACGCGCTGGTCCGCCGCAACCGGCGGCGCCGTGAGGAGGAGCAGCGGGCCGCCCTGGACCGGCTGCGGGTGGTCGTGGACGAGGACATCACCGCCTACGGCGAGGAACTGGACCGCCTCGACTTCCGGCCGTCTGAGCCGGGCGCCGACGACGCGATGCGCGCCGACTACGAGCACGCCCTGGACGCGTACGAGACCGCCAAACAGCGCATCGCCGCGGCGGGCCGTCCGGAGGACGTCCGCACGGTCACCGAGGCCCTGGAGGACGGCCGCTTCTCCCTCGCCCGGCTGGCCGCCCGCCGCGAGGGCCGCCCCCTGCCCGAGCGCCGGCCGCCCTGCTTCTTCGACCCGCGCCACGGGCCTTCGGCCACCGACGCCACCTGGACCCCGCCCGGCGGCGCCCCGCGCCAGGTCCCCGTCTGCGCGGCCGACGCCACCCGGCTGGCCGACGGCCGCGACCCGGTGATCCGCGAGGTCGACACCGACTACGGCCGCCGCCCCTACTGGGACGCGGGCCCCGCGTACGGCCCCTGGGCCGGCGGCTACTTCGGCGGCGGCATCCTGCCCGGCCTGCTCGTCGGCACCGTGCTGGGCAGCATGATGGCCACTCCCTCCTACGCGGCCGACTACGGCACCGGGTACGGCGACTTCGGCCCGGGCTACGGAGGCGACTTCGGCGCCGACTACCAGGGGGGCGACGTCTCCGGCACGGACTTCGACCCCGGCGACTTCGGTGGCGGGTTCGGGGACGGCGGGGGGTTCGACGGGGGCGGCGGCGACGGCGGCGGCGACTTCGGCGGAGGGTTCTGAGCGGCGGTCACCCGGGGTTTCCGGCGCGAACGGCTCGTCGTCCGGGCCTTTTGGGTGTGAGCGGTCGCGGCCGCGGGGCGTCAGTCCCCGTCGTCCGTGTCCGGTGACCCCAGCCCTCCCTCAAGCCGGCCGCCGGCGCCGGTACCCCGCGCTCCGTCTCGCCGAGCGACCCCGGCACCCCGCGAGCACCCCGGCCGGCCAGGCGTCCCGTTCGGCCATGTCCCGCTCCAGTGCGCGCCGCCCGGAGTCGGTGAGCGACAGCAGGGACTGACGCCGGTCGGCCGTCGCCCGTTCCCGCTCGATCAGCCCCTCGGCCTCCGGCCGCACGACGGACCTGCTCCCGACCCGCCCGGCCGCGATGGCTCTGGGCGCGCCCTGTCGATCGCGGCGGCATGGTGGCTCCTGCCCGTCGAGGGGGCCCTCCCGGCGTGCGCACGGGTGCCCGGACGCGGGAGCGCCCGCCCTCTCCCGGCGTGGGAGTGGAGGGCGGGCGCATCGGGGTACGGACGTATCGGGCTCGGCTGCCCCCCCGGAAGGTCACGCGTTCTTGATCGCCGAGATGTCGAAGTGCAGCTTGATCTTGTCGGAGATGAGCACGCCCCCGGTCTCCAGCGCCGCGTTCCAGGTCAGGCCCCACTCGGACCGAAGGATCTCGGCCTTGCCCTCGAAGCCCACGCGCTCGTTGCCGAACGGGTCCTTCGCGATGCCGTTGAACTCCAGGTCGATGGTGAGCGGCTTGGTCACGCCGAGCATGGAGAGGTCGCCGGTGATGCGGTAGTCGTCGCCGCCCAGGGCCTCCGCCTTGGTGGAGCGGAAGGTCATGGTCGGGAACTCCTCGATCTTGAAGAAGTCGGCCGACTTCAGGTGACCGTCCCGGTCGGCGTTGCCGGTCTCGATGCTCTCCATCCGGATGTCGAGCGAGGCGGTGGACCGGCCGGGGTTCGTCCCGTCCAGGTGCAGGGTCCCGGTGAAGTCGTGGAAGCCGCCCTTGACGTTGGTGACCATGGCGTGCCGGGCGGTGAAACCGATCGTGGTGTGGGCCGGGTCGATCGTGTAGTCGCCGCTCAGCGCCGTCAGATCGGGACCGGTGGCGGCAGGCGTGGCGGGGGTTTCCTTGCGGCTGAAGATGCCCATGTAAGTTTCCTCGAATAATCAAGTTGAACGTTAAACGAACCGGTGACTCCGACGGTAGACCCATTCGGTTCAGATTTCAACATCATCCGCAGAGTAGTTTCAACGTAACCCCCCGTGACGGCCTACGCCCTCTGGCGGACGCGCGTAGCGCTCGGGCACCATCTGCGTGCACCACCTGCACAGCCGCCCCAGAGGAATCCCGGCCCCTCGCAGGAAGGTCCCCATGAAGCTCGCCAACGCCATGAGACTCCGCTCGGTCCTGACCGCGCTCGCCCTCGTCGTCGCACCCGGCGTCGCCGTGGTCGGCGCCGCCGGCGACGCCTTCGCCGTCACCAAGATCAGCCAGGCGACCGCGGAGTCGATGTTCCGGCAGGTCGGCATCACCTGGTCGTCCTCCGGCAACTGCTCCGACCGGAACAACCCCGCCTGCACGTCCTTCGACCAGCTCAATCTCGCCACGGCCCAGGGTGCCCAGACCCTGAAACGGGCCAGCGGGTGCGCCCTCAACATCACCGGCGGCACCGAGACCGGCCACGCCTCCGGCACCTACTCGCACTGGAACGGCTACAAGCTCGACTACGGCAAGAACACCTGCGTCACGTCGTACATCAAGAACAACTTCACCTACATCGGCCTGCGCGGCGACGGCTACCCGCAGTGGCGCTCCGCGTCCGGCAACGTCTACGCCGACGAGGGCAACCACTGGGACGCCCTCTACTACAACTGCGGCGGCTGCTGACCGGAGGCAGGGGCAGGGGCGGTGGTCCTGTCGGCTGACCGCCGTCCGGGTCCCCTGTCACCCCGGAGATGGCATGCACCGGCTGCGAATGTGAGGCGGCTCTCGGGTGGCTCCTTTGTGGTCCCCCGACAACGCCGACGCCCTGTGAGCAGTCGGAAAGGCTGCACGCGGCCGTGGTTCTGTTCACTGGTACCAGGAAAACGGGCCGGAGACTGTACGGAGTCGACGGCTCGCTTTCCTTGGTGTCCTTCGTAAGGTCGCTACATGACCGTTTTGGAAGAGACGACGGGTGAGCCGACCGGCGAGCCGACGGACGCGCGCGGACGGGTCGCAGAGCTGCACGACATTCGTGCCCAGGCCGTGGCGGGCCCCAGCGAGAAGGCGACCGAGGCGCAGCACGCCAAGGGCAAGCTGACGGCGCGGGAGCGGATCGAGCTGCTCCTGGACCCGGGATCCTTCCAGGAGGTCGAGCAGCTGCGGCGGCACCGGGCGACCGGCTTCGGCCTGGACGCGAAGAAGCCGTACACCGACGGTGTCGTCACCGGCTGGGGCACGGTCGAGGGCCGTACGGTCTTCGTGTACGCGCACGACTTCCGGATCTTCGGCGGTGCGCTGGGCGAGGCCCACGCCACGAAGATCCACAAGATCATGGACATGGCGATCGCGGCGGGTGCGCCGCTCGTGTCGCTGAACGACGGCGCGGGCGCCCGTATCCAGGAGGGCGTCAGCGCGCTGGCCGGATACGGCGGCATCTTCCAGCGCAACACCAAGGCGTCCGGTGTCATCCCGCAGATCTCCGTGATGCTCGGCCCGTGCGCGGGCGGCGCGGCCTACAGCCCGGCGCTGACCGACTTCGTCTTCATGGTCCGTGAGACCTCGCAGATGTTCATCACGGGCCCGGACGTCGTCAAGGCGGTCACCGGCGAGGAGATCACCCAGAACGGTCTGGGCGGCGCGGACGTACACGCCGAGACCTCCGGCGTCTGCCACTTCGCGTACGACGACGAGGAGACCTGCATCGCCGAGGTGCGGTACCTGCTGTCGCTGCTGCCGCAGAACAACCGCGAGAACCCGCCCCGCACGGAGTCCGGCGACCCGGTGGACCGCCGCAGCGAGGTGCTGCTCGACCTGGTCCCGGCCGACGGCAACCGGCCGTACGACATGGCCAAGGTCATCGAGGAGATCGTCGACGACGGCGAGTACCTGGAGGTCCACGAGCGCTGGGCGCGGAACATCATCTGCGCGCTGGCCCGGCTGGACGGCCAGGTGGTCGGCATCATCGCCAACCAGCCGCAGGTGCTGGCGGGCGTGCTGGACATCGAGGCGAGTGAAAAAGCTGCGCGCTTTGTCCAGATGTGTGACGCTTTCAATGTCCCGATCGTCACCTTCCTGGACGTGCCGGGGTTCCTTCCCGGTGTCGACCAGGAGCACGGCGGAATCATCCGTCACGGCGCGAAGCTGCTGTACGCCTACTGCAACGCGACCGTGCCGCGGATCTCGCTGATCCTGCGCAAGGCGTACGGAGGTGCCTACATCGTCATGGACTCCCAGTCGATCGGCGCCGACCTCACCTACGCCTGGCCGACGAACGAGATCGCCGTGATGGGCGCGGAGGGTGCCGCGAACGTCATCTTCCGCCGCCAGATCGCGCAGGCGCAGGACCCCGAGGCCATGCGGGCCCGGATGGTCAAGGAGTACAAGTCCGAGCTGATGCACCCCTACTACGCGGCCGAGCGGGGCCTCGTGGACGACGTCATCGACCCCGCCGAGACCCGCGAGGTCCTGGTCAAGTCCCTGGCGATGCTGCAGTCCAAGCACGCCGACCTGCCCTCCCGCAAGCACGGCAACCCCCCGCAGTAACCGAGCGGACCCGCCGCGGCAACCCCGCGGACCTCTCTCTCACGGAGACTGACACCCATGAGCACTCCTGACATCCGCGTCGAGAAGGGCCACGCCGAGCCCGAGGAAGTCGCCGCCATCACGGCCGTCCTCATGGCCCGCGCGGCCGCCCGCACCGAGCCCGCGGCCCCGGCCCGCCGAGGCCGCGCCAAGGCCGGCTGGCGCCGACTCGAGCGCGAGGGCGGCTTCCGGGCCCCGCACAGCTGGCACTGACCCGTACGACGAAGGAAGGGCCCCTCTCCTGCGAGAGGGGCCCTTCCTTCGTCGTACCGGCCGACGACAAAAGCCTCTGCCTCAGGAAGAGGGACAGAGGCTCACGTCGTGGTGCCCGGAGCGGCGGCGTTACCGCAGGCGCGCCATCAGGGCGTGCTCGACCAGCGTGATCAGCGCCGACTTCGCGTCGGCGCGGTGCCGGGCGTCCGTCGTGATGATCGGGGTGTCGGGGCCGATCTGCAGGGCCTCGCGGACCTCGTCCGGGTTGTACGGCTGATTGCCGTCGAATCCGTTGAGGGCGATGACGAAGGGCAGACCCGAGTTCTCGAAGTAGTCGACCGCGGGGAAGCAGTCGGCGAGGCGCCGGGTGTCCACGAGGACGATCGCGCCGATCGCACCGCGTACCAGGTCGTCCCACATGAACCAGAAGCGGTCCTGTCCGGGGGTGCCGAACAGGTAGAGGATCAGGTCCTGGTCCAGGGTGATACGGCCGAAGTCCATGGCGACGGTGGTCGTCGTCTTGTCTCCGGTGTGGGTGAGGTCGTCGATGCCGGCCGAAGCGGACGTCATGACGGCCTCTGTGCGCAGCGGGTTGATCTCCGAGACGGCGCCGACGAACGTGGTCTTGCCCACGCCGAAGCCGCCCGCCACCACGATCTTCGCGGAGGTGGTGGAGCGGGAAGGACCGCCGCTAGAGCTTGCGAAGTCCACTGAGCACCCTTTCGAGCAGTGTCACGTCTGGCTGGCCACCGGCGTTCTCGTCGCCGCCGGGCTGATGGATGGCGACCAGGCCCGCCTCCGCCAAGTCGGCGACGAGGATCCTGGCCACGCCGAGGGGGATTGTCAGGAGCGCGGAGATTTCGGCTACCGACTTGATCTCACGGCAGAGGTTGCAGATCCGCTGATGCTCGGGCAGTTGGCCCTGCATCTGGTGCGGAGCGGCGGTGGTGTGCACCAGTGCCTCGATGGCGAGCTGGTAGCGCGGGCGGGTCCGGCCGCCGGTCATGGCGTACGGACGCACCAAGGGGTTGTTCGATGCGGTCGCGGGCGCCGGTTCGGGGCGGCGCTGCGGCTGCACCGGCTGGATGCGCGGGGCCGGCGGCTGGTCGTACGGCGAAGGGCCGGGGCCCTGCGGGGCGTACGGCTGCCGGTGGCTCGGGGCGGAGGGGAAGTTGTACCGGTTCGCGGAACCGTCGCCCTGACCCTGGGCAGGGCCGTACGACCAGTTTCCCGAATTCGAACCGCCTGGGGGTGTTGCCACTCTCTTCTCCTCCTCCGACTGCGTCGGGCACCCATCCGTGTGGAGCCGCGTCCCGAAACCTTACGGCCCCGGGACGCGAATACGCATCGTCCCTTAATTAGTTGAGAAGGCTTCCCTGGAGCTCCGCGCGGAGATCCGGAGTGAGGACCGTGCCCGCGCGGTCCACCAGAAGGGCCATCTCGTACCCGATGAGGCCGATGTCCGCTTCCGGGTGGGCCAGGACTGCGAGGGACGACCCGTCGGAGATGGACATGATGAAGAGGAATCCCCGCTCCATCTCCACAACCGTCTGATTCACGCTGCCCCCCTCGAAGATGCGGGAGGCGCCTGCCGTCAGGGACGTCAGGCCGGAGGCGACGGCCGCGAGCTGGTCGGCGCGGTCGCGGGGGAAGCCTTCGGACATCGCCAGAAGGAGTCCGTCGGCGGAGACCACCACCGTGTGGGACACCCCCGGGGTGTTGTCCACGAAGTTGGTGATCAACCAGTTCAGGTTCTGTGCCGCCTGGCTCATCGGGCTCACACTAACGCTCCTGGTTGTAGGTGCTGTCAGGACCGAAGCCCTGGCCGTTCGTTTCACTGCCTGCGCTGCGTCCGCGCTGGACGCCCCTGCGCAGGTTGCTCAGCCTGCCCCGGACGTCCTCCGGGGCGCGGGAGACCTGTGGGCCTCCCTGGGGGGTGGTTTCGGCGGAACCCGAGACCAGGTTGGCCTTGGGCACCCGCCGCGGCAGACCGGAGGCGGTCACCCCGCCTGCCTTCGGCTTCCGGAGCTGCGACGCCTGCTGCCACCGCTCGTCGTTCTGCGAGCGCCAGCCGCTGTCGCCGTTGGTCCCCGGAGCGTTGCCCGGCGCGGGAGCCGGCGCTTCCTGCTGCACGCGCGGCGTGGCCGCGGTACCCGAGCCGTTGGACCCGCTCGGGGTGGATCCGCGGCGGGGCAGCCCGGCGTCGGTCAGCTCGTGTGCGGCGGGAGAAGCCGTTCCCGGACGGTCGAAGCCTACGCGGTTGCGCTCACTGGCGTCAGTGGCCTGTGTCGATTCCGTTTCCGGAGCGTAATGGGCCGGATAGCCGTTCCGGTAGTCGTCCTGCTGCGGCCAGTCGTCCTGGTACGAGGGGCTCTGGGCCGGCTCCGGGTAGGAGGGCTCCGGGTAACCGCCGTTGGGGGAGAAGCGGTCGCCTTGCGGCAGTTCGCCGTTCGGCGCGTAGTACTGCTCGTCGTACTGCCCCGGGTGCGACCCCGACTGCGGCTCCGCGTAGGTCTCCTGGTACGAGGACTGCTGCTCCTCGTACGTGGGCTCCTCGTACGCGGGCTCCTCGTACCCCGGCTGCTGCTCCCGGTAGGCGGACCGTCCGTCGAAGAGCGGGTCCTCGTAGCGTGCGGGGGCCTCGGCCGCCTCCTGCTGAGACTGCGTGGGCGGCTGGCCGTGCGTCTGCGCCTCCAGGGCCGCCCGGCGCTCCTCGCGCATCAGGGAACGGCCGACGGGGTCCAGGTCACGGATGTCGTCGGGGACGTCCGTGTACTGGGTGTCGTCGAAGCCGAGCTCGGCGGCGGTGCGCATGGGCTGCATCTGGTGGAAGTTCTCACCCTGGAACTGCTGCTCCGGGATGATCTGCGAGACGGTGAACTCCTCGCGCTCCAGCGACTCGCCGCCACCGCCGTGCGTGATCGCGTCCGGCAGCATGACCAGCGACGTCGTACCGGCCTGCTCGCCGGAGGGGCGCAGCTGGACGCGGATGCCGTGCCGGTCGGACAGCCGGCCGACCACGAACAGACCCATGCGCTGGGAGATCGCGGCGTCCACGGTCGGCGGGTTGGCCAGCTTGTGGTTGATGTCCGCGAAGTCCTCGGCGGTCAGGCCGATGCCCTTGTCGTGGATCTCGATCATGATGCGGCCGTCGGGCAGACGGGTCGCGGTGACGCGGACCTTGGTCTGCGGCGAGGAGAACGTGGTGGCGTTCTCCAGCAGCTCGGCCAGCAGGTGCACGAGGTCGGTGACCGCGCGGCCGTGGATCTCGGCCTCCGGGACGCCGGACAGCTCGATGCGCTCGTACTGCTCCACCTCGGAGGAGGCGGCGCGCAGCACGTCGACGAGGGGGACCGGCTGGTCCCAGCGGCGGCCGGGCTCCTCGCCCGCGAGGACCAGGAGGTTCTCGCCGTTGCGGCGCATACGGGTCGCCAGGTGGTCCAGCTTGAAGAGGTTCTCCAGCTGGTCCGGGTCGGCCTCGTTGTTCTCCAGGTCGGTGATCAGGGTCAGCTGGCCCTCGATCAGCGACTGGTTGCGGCGCGAGAGGTTGGTGAAGATCGCGTTGATGTTGCCCCGCAGCAGGGCCTGCTCGGAGGCGAGCCGGACCGCCTCGCGGTGGACCTGGTCGAAGGCGCGGGCGACCTCGCCGATCTCGTCCTTGGTGGTGATCGGGATCGGGGCGACCCGGGTGTCCACGCGGCCGGGATCGGTGCGGGACAGCTGGTCGACCAGCATCGGCAGGCGCTGCTCGGCGATGCCGAAGGCGGCGTTGCGCAGCTGGCGCATCGAGCGGCTCATCTGGCGGGCCACCGCGCCGGCCAGGATGAAGGCGAGCAGCAGGGCCACCACGACGACGGCGCCGGTGATGAACGCGGAGGTCTTGGCGTCGTCGGCGATGCCGGAGGCCTCGTTCACCGCCTTGTCGGCCATGTCCGACTCGATCTGGCGGTAGGCGTTGAACTTGAGGGTGTTGACCGCCCACCAGTTCTCGGGGGTGACACCCCTGAGAGCGAGCTGCTGGCGCGCTGCCGGGGACGTGGAGTCCAGGGCGGCGAGGTCCGTGACCATGTCCTGCGGCTTGGACGGCGGCGGCACGTAGTTCGGGTTCTGGGCCTTGGCCTGCTGGGCCATCGCCGCGGCCTTGTTCTGGATGTCCTGCTTCTCGGTGTCCAGCCTGTCGGCGTCGGCCTGGGTACCACCGCCGAGGTACTCCTCGACGGCGATGCCCTCGAGGTAGGCGTAGGAGGAGAGCGCGACGCGCTGGGTCGCCAGGTTGGGCGCGTCCGGACCCGGCTTGGCCAGCATGTGCATGCCGATCGAGCGGTCCAGCGACAGCGCCGCCTTGGTGAGCGACATGGCGTAGACGGTACGGCCGTAGGAGGTGATGTTGCCGGTGCCCAGGCCCAGCTCGTTGGCGAACTCCATCAGCGGGTGGGCGACCTTGACGTAGCCCTCCTCGGTCCGCACACCCGTGAACTTGGAGGTGTACGCGCCCGAACGCAGCGTCTGGAGGAAGGGCTCGATCTGCCGGAACAGCTTCAGACGGCGCTCCAGGCCGGACTCGTGCGGCATGTTCTGCGCGGCCTGGTCGAAGCCGTCGGCGGCCTTGTCGGTCTCGGCGCGGGCCGTGCTGATCGTCTGCTTGTCCGCGGGGCTCGCCAGCTTGCCCTTGAGCAGCGGAGCCGCGGTGACGTCACGCTCGTTCTCGAGCGCGTTCGCGTAGGTGAGGGAGGCACGTACCAGGCGGGCGGTGTTCTCGGCGTCGCGGGCCTGCTGCCAGGTGTCGATCGAGCTCTTCACCTGGAAGCCGCCCATGACGAGACCGACCGCCACGGGTATGAGCAGGATCGCGTTCAGCCTGGTAGGCACGCGCCAGTTGCGCGGCGAGAAACGGCCGCCGCTCGGCGCGGGTGCAGCCGCCGGCTCCGCACCGGGCACAGGGGTGGGCGCCGCAGCGCGCGGCGGCGGGGTGAAGTTGCCCCGCGCCGACGGCTCGGGACCGTTCTTGCTTCGCCTCACTCGACCAACAACCTCTCGGCGGTCGGCACCTACGTCGTGCCGCAGTCTCTCAGAGCCCGCTTCGTCATCGACCACTCAGTACGTCTTTGACTATTGGGCAGTTCAGGCATTCCAGCACGGGGACCAGTGCTCTTCCAAACAGCGGAAACCCCGGAGTCAGGCTCTCGCAAGCCGCAGATAAAACGGTCATAAAGAGCGAGCCCCGCCAAAAGGCGGGGCGATTGTGAGCACAGCGGCACGGCGCGACCGCGTCGCGTGGTGAAGCCGGGGGATTCCTCTGCCGAACTGTTATGAACACCGGAGCCGACCGTGTCAAAGGCCACAGCCGGCTCCGTTCCCTTTACGGCAACTACCGTACGCGACGTCCTACTTGATCGCGTACGTGTGTGCTACTTGAGGCGTGCCATCAGTGCGTGCTCGACCAGCGTGATCAGCGCACTCTTGGCATCGGCGCGGTGCCGGGCGTCCGTCGTGATGATCGGGGTGTCCGGACCGATCTGCAGGGCCTCCCGCACTTCCTCCGGGGCGTAGGGCTGCTGGCCGTCGAACCCGTTGAGGGCGACGACGAACGGCAGGCCCGAGTTCTCGAAGTAGTCCACGGCCGGGAAGCAGTCGGCGAGGCGCCGGGTGTCCACGAGCACCACCGCGCCGATCGCGCCGCGAACCAGGTCGTCCCACATGAACCAGAAGCGGTCCTGGCCCGGCGTACCGAACAGGTACAGGATCAGGTCCTGGTCCAGGGTGATACGGCCGAAGTCCATGGCCACCGTGGTGGTGGTCTTGTCCCCGGTGTGGGTGAGGTCGTCGATGCCGGCCGAAGCGGACGTCATGACGGCCTCTGTGCGCAGCGGGTTGATCTCCGAGACGGCGCCGACGAACGTGGTCTTGCCCACGCCGAAGCCGCCCGCCACCACGATCTTCGCGGAGGTGGTGGCCCGGCCCGCGTCAGAGCTTGCGAAGTCCACTGAGCACCCTTTCGAGCAGCGTCACGTCCGGTGCGCCGCCGTTGTTCTCGTCGCCACCCGGCTGGTGGATGGCGACCAGGCCGGCCTCGGCGAGGTCGGCCACCAGGATCCGGGCCACTCCGAGCGGCATGGCCAGCAGCGCGGAGACCTCCGCGACCGACTTGACCTCGCGGCACAGGTGGCAGATGCGCTGGTGCTCCGGGAGCAGTCCCATGAGCGCTGCCGGGTCGGCCGTCGTGCTGATCAGCGCCTCGATCGCGAGCTGGTAACGCGGCCGGGTCCGGCCGCCGGTCATCGCGTACGGACGTACCAGCGGCTGGTCGCCCTCGTCCCCGTACGGCTCCGCGTACGGATCATGATGGGCGGTGGGCGGGGTCATGAATCCTCCGGGCGGGACAGCAAGTCGGTCAGTCAAGCCGTCTGACGGGGCCGGTGGGGGGATTGTGGCGGCCGGACGGTGGTTTGGTGAGGTGGGTGGTGCCGGGGCGGTCAGTGGAGCAGACTGCCTTGGAGTTCGGCGCGCAGGTCCGGGGTGAGTACCGCCCCTGCGCGGTCGACGAGCAATGCCATCTCGTAGCCGACGAGACCGATGTCCGCCTCGGGATGGGCCAGGACCGCGAGGGACGACCCGTCCGAGATGGACATCAGGAAGAGGAAACCGCGCTCCATCTCGACGACCGTCTGTGCCACCGTGCCGCCCTCGAAGATCCGGGACGCCCCGGCCGTCAGTGAGGTCAGCCCGGACGCGACGGCCGCCAGCTGGTCGGCGCGGTCCCGGGGGAAGCCTTCGGACATCGCCAGCAGAAGGCCGTCGGCGGAGACCACCACCGTGTGCGACACCCCGGGGGTGTTGTCCACGAAATTGGTGATCAACCAGTTCAGGTTCTGTGCCGCCTGGCTCATCGGACTCAACTAACGCTCCTGCTGGTGAGTGGGGCTCGGGAAGCTGCCGGTCTGGCCGCTGCCGGCCTGACGGCCCTGAGCGATACCCCGACGGAGATTGGTCAGCCGCCCGCGTACGTCGTCAGGCGCACGCGAGACCTGCGGACCGGCTTGGTGCTGTTGCTGCTGAGCCGTGCCCGGGACGAGGTTGGCCCGGGGCACCCGGCGCGGCAGGCCGGAGGTGGTGACACCGCCGGACGCGGGCTGCCGCACACGCTCCGCCTGCCGGACGAGTTCGTCGTTCGGCGAGGTGCGCCAGCTACCGGTGGTGGAGCCGTTGCCGTTGCCGCCCACCGGACGCTGTGGCGCCGGAGCGGGCTGCTGCGGAGCGGGCTGCTGTGGCGCGGACTCCTGCTGCGCAGCGCCGTGGAACCAGTTGGTCTCCAGCGTGTCGTACAGCGGGGTACGGCCGTCGACCGGGCCGCTGGCCGGCGGCAGCGCCTCCGGCTCGCGGTGCACCGGACGCTGTTGCGGGGCCGGCGTGGGCGGGCCGCCGAAGTCGTCCCGGCCGGCCGGCTGCGGGCGCTCGAACTGACCGGTGTGGGCCGGGTTCTGGCGTCCGGGCAGGGCGTGCCGGCCGGTGGAGCTGCCGTCGTAGCCGCCGTCGAAGGCTTGCGGAGCCGCGAACTGGCCGGTGTCCCGGCTCGTGTTCTGCGAGGCGTCGTCCGGCCGGGGCGCCGTCGTGCCGAAGACGTCGGAGCGGACGAACGGACCCGTTTCCTGACGGTTGCCGGAACGGTCGGACCGGCCGGGTGTCCGGGGCGCGTCGGGACGGGTGAACTGGCCGGTCTCCTGCGGGTTCTGGGGGCGGTGGAACTGGCCCGTCTCCTGCGGGAGGTCCGGACGGCTGAACTGGCCGGTCTGCTGCGGGCTCTGGGGGCGGTGGAACTGGCCGGTCTGCTGCGGGTTCTCCGGGCGGGCGAACTGGCCGGTGTTCTGGGCACCGCCCAGGCCGTTCAGCTCGGCGCGCGGGAACTCGCCCGTGGCGGACGGGCCGTGTGCGTCGATCCGGGGTATCTCCGCCGTGGAGCCCGGGCCCTGGCGGTCGTCGATGCGCGGCATGCGCGCGGTGTGCGCCGGGTCCTGCTCGTCGTGGCCGCGCGGTGCGTCCATCGACGCACGCGACAGCGGGGCCTGGGGGTCGCTCCAGTCCGGGATGCCCGTCTGCGGGTCACCGCCGGGCAGCTCGGCCCGCGGTCCGCCGCGCGGCGGCAGCTGGGGCTGGCGCCCCTGGTCGGAGGCAGCACCGGGCCGCTGCGGGCCCCGGCCGCCGAACGCGTCCTGCTGCGGTCCGCCGGGCACCTGACCGCCGAGGCCGCCCGCGCCGGAACCCGCCGCCATCGGCCGGCCCTGCTGCGGGCCACCGAGACCGGGACCGCCCTGGGGACCGCGCGCACCGGGACGGCCGCCCTGGCCGGTGCCGGGCAGCGCGGCCCGGGGACCCTGGCCGGCGCCGACCTGGCCGCGCGGAGCGGGACCGGCGCCGAGCAGACCGCCACCGGCCGGGGCGCCGCCGAGGGCACCGCCGTTGCCGCCGGCGGTCTGGCGCCGGGCCGCGGCCGCACCGGCCGCGGCCTGCGCGGCGGCGGGGCCACCGGTGCCGGGCGCGCCCGGCTTGCCCGGCGTGGGCTTCTTGCCGCCCTGGGCGACGTCCACGGGCAGCATGACCAGCGCGGTCGTACCACCGGAGTCGGACGGGCGCAGCTGGATCCGGATGCCGTGGCGCTGGGACAGCCGGCCGACCACGAAGAGGCCCATGCGGCGGGAGACGGACACGTCCACGGTGGGCGGCGAGGCGAGCCGCTCGTTGATCGCCGCGAGGTCCTCGGGGGACAGGCCGATACCGGTGTCGTGGATCTCGATCAGCACGCGGCCGTCGGGCAGCGCGTGACCGGTGACCTTCACCTTGGTCTGCGGGGAGGAGAACGAGGTGGCGTTCTCCAGCAGCTCGGCGAGCAGGTGCACGAGGTCGTTGACCACGCGGCCGGCCACCTCGGTGGTCGGCACGGCGGCCAGCTCGATGCGCTCGTACTGCTCCACCTCGGACGCGGCGGCGCGGAGCACGTCGACCAGCGGGACCGGGCGGGTCCAGCGGCGGCCCGGCTCTTCACCCGCGAGGACGAGGAGGTTCTCGCCGTTACGGCGCATGCGTGTCGCGAGGTGGTCCAGCTTGAACAGCGAGGACAGCTGGTCGGGGTCGGCCTCGCGGGACTCCAGTTCGGAGATGAGCGACAGCTGGCGCTGGATGAGGCCCTGGGAACGGCGCGAGAGGTTGGTGAACATCGCGTTGACGTTGCCCCGCAGCAGGGCCTGCTCGGCGGCGAGGCGGACCGCCTCGCGGTGCACGTCGTCGAAGGCCGCGGCCACCTGGCCGATCTCGTCCCGGGAGTGCACACCGACCGACTCCACGGAGGTGTCGACGTCCTGCGGGTCGGACTCCGAGAGCTGCTTGACCAGCTCGGGCAGGCGTTCCTGGGCGACCTTGGTCGCGGTCTCCTGCAGCCGGCGCAGTGAGCGGATCATGGAGCGGGCCACGACGAACGCGCCGACCAGCGACACGCCGAGCACGAGCAGGATCAGCGCACCGGAGATGATGGCGTCCTGCTGGGTGGCGCTCTTGAGCTCGCGGGCCTTTTGCTCCATGTCCTCGAGCAGCGTGTGCTCGATCTTCTTCATCTGCTCGATCTTGGTCGAGCTGTCGTCCACCCAGTCCTTGTACGAGCGGGCGTTCAGGCTCTGGAGGCCGTCGGCGGAGTCGAAGACGCGCTTGGCGTAGGTGTCCGCGGACTCGATCGTCGGGTTGCCCTCGTCGATCGGCTTGAGGAGTTCCTCGGCGTTGTTGTTCGCGTAGATCTTCCGGAAGATCGAGATCTCGGAGTTCTCGCTCTGGTAGGCCGACTGACCGTAGAGGCGGTCGTTCGTCGACAGGTCGCCCTTCGTGGTCGTCGTCGCGGGCAGCGCGGCGGCGATCGTGGCGCGCTGCACGGAGGCGTACTCCTTGGCGGTGGAGAAGGCCGCCAGGGCGCGGGTGCGCGAGATCATCTCCGGGTTGCTGGACGCCTGGGCCATGTCCTGGGACAGGTCGATCAGCTGCGTGATGAGCCGGTGGTAGGACTCGATCGTCTGCGTCGAGTTGCCCTTGGAGGAGTAGGCGCCCTTGCGGATCTTGGCCAGCTGGTCCAGCTGGTTGAAGATGCCGACGAGGTTGTCGCGGACGCCCTGGAGCTGGCCGTCCTTGCTGGCGGCGTCGATCTCCTGGGTGGAGTTCTCGAAGTTGGCCAGGGCCCGGTCCGTCTTGTCCCGGTAGCCCTTGACCGTGTAGTCGGCGGCGCTCAGACCGTGTGCCATCGGACCGGCGGACTGGTCGCGCTCCTCCTGGAGCGCGGCCGCCAGCTCGGTGGCCTGCTTGGTCATGTCCGTCAGCAGCTTCATGTTGTCGAGCTGCTGGATGTCGGTGATGTTCTGGTCGATGCGCAGCGCACCGAGCGAGGTCGCCGCGACCACGGGCAGCGCGAGCAGCGACACCAGGCGCGTGGAGATGCGCCAGTTCCGCAGTGCGACGCGCGAGCCCGGGCCGGTGGATCCCTTGGGGGGCTTCACGGCCGGCGCGGGGGAGGCGCCGGCGTTGTTGGTACCCGAGGAGGCCAGCGGGGCGGACACGCCGGGGCGTCCGCCACGCTCACCACCGTCCGCGGACGGGGCCGGGCCCGGGTTCTGGGCGTGCTGGGGCGAGGAGCTGCCCTTCATGGGGCCAGTCCCGTCGTGCGACTCCGGCTCCGCCGAAGCGCTGCCATCCCTCTTGAAACGTCCCTGCACTAGCGTCGCAACCTCTGGACCAGGCGCCCCTCCGCGCAAACGGAGGGACACGGTGTCGGCGTTGTGGGGAGCGCCCTGAATACGCCCCCCGATGGTCTTGAGTGACCGGCGCTGGTTCCCCCCTGTCTCGCCGCCACTCGGCGCTGCTTCGCGCCCTACGTGCGCCGGCTCGATCCCTGCGGCGGTCCGTGGAATTCCAGCACAGTGCCGGATCTCCAACAAGGCCCGTGTCCCGAGCTGTGACCTCCGTGACGCGCTGTGAGTGCTGCGTCACCAGCCGTGGGACGCGTTCCTCGACATAGCGGACACAATGCCGCGAGTTGCCGCTCGGTGCCAGGTGTCTGAGTCGCCATGATCAGGAGCGGAATGATGGCTTCAGGGGGCCAATGTCCGTTTCGCAGGGACGCGTTGCGGGTCAGACATGACCGGTTTGTCCGCCAGGTCGTGAGCAAACTCACACGCGTCGCGGGGGCAGTTGGCGCCGTCGGCGGGGAATTGGATGTTTAGCCTGACGCTTTACATGAGCGCCGTATCCGTCAACCCGCCGACACAGGACTAGGACGCGTACAACCGTGAAGACGACGACGATGTTCCACAAGATCGCCAACCCGCGCCGCACGACCCTGGTGCATCTGAAGGACGCCGGCGACCTGCAGACGCCCGAGCTGCCGGAGCACTCCGTCGACCTGCCCGCCCAGACCGCCAACCCCCGGCGCACGGTGCTGGTGGACGTCCCGGCCGGCGCGGCGGCCTCGGCAGAGTAGCCGACACGCGCTCACCTGTTCCGCTGAATTTCCGGGGCAGCGCCTTCGTGCGCGACCCGGCGCGGCGGTTTCACGGGAGACCAGGACCGGCGGTGCTGTTCCCGCCGGAATTCTCCCGGAACGTTTTTCCGGGAGCCCCGGCTCCGAGAGCCTCGGCGATCATCCCAAGACGGCCCGGCGGCCGTGCTCCCGCGGCCGCCGGCGCGCTGCACGGCCCAGGACGGCTCCGCCCGGGCACTCGCCGAACAACGCGATCCCGGAATTCCGGCCCGCCCCGTTCCCGTACCGGAAAAGCGGCGCAGCCCCGTCGCTCCAGCCGAACGTCCGGGGGGTCGACCGGTTAACCTGGGGCGTCAGTACGCCGGTTCTCAGTAAGGGGCGCAAGGATCCCGTGCGCATCGCCAGGTTCTCCATCGACGGGAACGTAGCCTTCGGCGCGGTCGAGGGCGACAAGCAGGACGAACTCGTCCTCGACATCATCAAGGGCATCCCGTTCGCGGACTACGAGCTGTCCGGCACGAAGGTGCCGCTGAGCAAGGTCAGGCTGCTCCCGCCGGTCCTCCCCAACAAGGTCGTGGCGTTCGGCCGCAACTACGCCGACCACGCGCGCGAGCTGGGCAATGAGGTCCCGGACGCCCCCTTCGCCTTCTTCAAGCCGTCCACCTCGGTGATCGGCCCCGGCGACGACATCCAGTACCCGCCGTTCTCCGAGGACCTGCACCACGAGGCCGAGCTGGCCGTCGTCATCGGCCGGATGTGCCGCGAGGTGCCGCGCGAGCGCGTCAAGGACGTGATCTTCGGCTACACCTGCGCCAACGACGTCACCGCGCGCGACGTGCAAAAGCGCGAGAAGCAGTGGGCCCGGGCCAAGGGCTTCGACACCTCCTGCCCGCTCGGCCCCTGGGTGGAGACCGACCTGGACCTCCAGCGCGCGAACGACCTGACCGTCCAGCTGACGGTCAACGGACAGCAGCGCCAGCTCGGCCGTACCAGCGAGATGATCCATCCCATCGAGGACCTGGTCGTCAACATCTCCGAGGCCATGACCCTGCTCCCCGGCGACGTCATCCTCACCGGCACCCCCGCGGGGGTCGGCCCCCTGAACGTCGGCGACGAGGTCGCCGTCACCATCGAAGGCATCGGCACTCTCACCAACAAGGTTGTCAAGCGTGGCTAGCGCACCCGGCTCACCCGTACGCGTCCGTTTCTGCCCCTCGCCCACCGGTAACCCGCACGTGGGCCTGGTCCGCACCGCCCTGTTCAACTGGGCGTTCGCCCGGCACCACCAGGGCACCCTGGTCTTCCGTATCGAGGACACCGACGCGGCCCGCGACTCGGAGGAGTCGTACAACCAGCTGCTCGACGCGATGCGCTGGCTCGGCTTCGACTGGGACGAGGGCCCCGAGGTCGGCGGCCCGCACCCGCCGTACCGCCAGTCGCAGCGCATGGACATCTACGCCGACGTCGCCCAGAAGCTCCTGGACGGCGGGTACGCCTACCGCTGCTACTGCTCGCAGGAGGAGCTGGACACCCGCCGCGAGGCCGCCCGCGCCGCCGGCAGGCCCTCCGGCTACGACGGCCACTGCCGCGAGCTGACCGAGGCGCAGGTCGAGGACTACAAGGCCCAGGGCCGAACCCCGATCGTCCGCTTCCGCATGCCGGACGAGACGATCACCTTCACCGACCTGGTCCGCGGCGAGCTGACCTTCACCCCGGAGAACGTGCCGGACTACGGCATCGTCCGCGCGAACGGCGCCCCGCTGTACACGCTGGTCAACCCGGTCGACGACGCCCTGATGGAGATCACCCACGTCCTGCGCGGCGAGGACCTGCTCTCCTCCACCCCGCGCCAGATCGCCCTCTACAAGGCCCTGACCGAGCTGGGCATCGCCAAGCAGACCCCGGCCTTCGGCCATCTGCCGTACGTCATGGGCGAGGGCAACAAGAAGCTCTCCAAGCGCGACCCGCAGTCGTCCCTCAACCTCTACCGAGAGCGGGGCTTCCTGCCCGAGGGCCTGCTCAACTACCTGTCGCTGCTCGGCTGGTCGCTCTCGGCCGACAAGGACATCTTCAGCATCGACGAGATGGTCGCCGCCTTCGACATCTCCGACGTGAACCCCAACCCGGCGCGCTTCGACCTGAAGAAGTGCGAGGCGATCAACGGCGACCACATCCGCATGCTGGACGTGAAGGAGTTCACCGAGCGCTGCGCGCCCTGGCTGAAGGCCCCGTTCGCCCCCTGGGCGCCGGAGGACTTCGACGCGGCCAAGTGGGAGGCGATCGCCCCGCATGCCCAGACCCGTCTGAAGGTCCTCTCCGAGATCACGGACAACGTCGACTTCCTCTTCCTCCCCGAGCCGGTCTACGACGAGGCCAGCTGGACCAAGGCGATGAAGGAAGGCAGCGACGCCCTCCTGCGCACCGCCCGCGAGAAGCTGGAGTCGGCGGACTGGACCTCCGCCGAGTCCCTGAAGGAGGCCGTCCTGGCCGCCGGCGAGGCCCACGGCCTCAAGCTCGGCAAGGCCCAGGCCCCGGTCCGCGTCGCCGTCACCGGCCGCACCGTCGGCCTGCCGCTCTTCGAGTCCCTGGAGGTCCTGGGCAAGGAGAAGACGCTGGCCCGCATCGACGCGGCGCTGGTGAAGCTGAGCGCCTAGCCGGCACATGCGTCAGGGGCGGCATCCGGAGCGTTCCGGGTGCCGCCCCTGACGCATCGGTCACTGTGCGTCGGCTTCGTCGATCAGGTAGGCGCTCTCGTCGAAGATCTCCAGTACGACGACGACCATGATCGCGCCGGCCACCATGTACTCCAGCCTGACGCCCGGGGCCACGTACGCCCTGCGCAGGTGCTCGTCGGGGCCCAGCTGCGCGGTCGAGGTCTTCCGGAACGGGTCGCGCGCCAGTATGCGCACGGCCCTGTCCAACTGCGCCCGGCGCTCTGCGGGCAGGGCGTCGAACGTCGCACGGGCCTCGACGGTGAACCGGACGCGGTACTCGCTCATGCCGGCCGGCCTGCCAGCCGTTCGGCGGTACGGTCGGTGTCATGACGATCAGAGCCGTGGTCTGGGACGTGGACGACACCCTGTTCGATTACACGACCGCGGACCGTGAGGGCATGCGGGCGCACCTGGCGATGGAGGGGCTGCTCGCCGGGTACGCGACGCCCGAGGAGGCTCTCCTGCGGTGGCGGGAGATAACCGACCGCCAGTGGGCGCGGTACGCGGCGGGGGAGTGCTCCTTCCAGGATCAGCGCCGTGACCGCGTACGCGTGTTCCTCGACACCGAACTGACCGATGCCGAGTGCGACGACTGGTTCCAGCGGTACGTCGGGCACTACCAGGCCGCCTGGAGCCTCTTCCCGGACGTCCTGCCCGCCCTGGAGGCCCTTTCCGTCAGCCACCGGCACGCGGTGCTGTCCAACTCCAGCCTCCGGGTCCAGGAGCACAAGCTGCGCACCCTCGGCCTCCTCGACCGCTTCGAGGTCGTGCTGTGCGCCGCCGAGCTGGGCGTCTCCAAGCCCGAGGCCGGCGCCTTCCGGGCCGTCTGCGAGGCGCTGGGCCTGCCTCCGCACCAGGTGGCGTACGTCGGCGACCACCCGGAGATCGACGGGCGGGGCGCCGCGGAGGCCGGGCTGCTGTCCGTGTGGATCGACCGTGGAACGGCCGGCGTGCGGGCCGCCGGGGAGGTCGTCGCGCACCGGATCTCGACCCTCGCCGAACTCCCGGCGCTCGTCCGCGCGGATACTCGTTTTGGAGCCCCGTCCACCTTCGGGTAATGTTCTTCCTGCGCCGAGGGGAGCGGGCCGGAAGGCCAGGTCCCGGAGGAGCAAGCTAGAACGAGACCCCGCAGGGGCTTGAGTTCCAGTGGCCTATGGTGTAATTGGCAGCACGACTGATTCTGGTTCAGTTAGTCTTGGTTCGAGTCCAGGTAGGCCAGCTCGCAGAGCTTATCTGCAAAGCCCCCGTTGTGTAGCGGCCTAGCACGCTGCCCTCTCAAGGCAGTAGCGCCGGTTCGAATCCGGTCGGGGGTACTGATCTCGATCTTGTCGGGATCGCTAGGGCCCCCGTTGTGTAGCGGCCTAGCACGCCGCCCTCTCAAGGCGGTAGCGCCGGTTCGAATCCGGTCGGGGGTACTGACTGGTCTAAACCATCATTGGTCTATGGTGTAATTGGCAGCACGACTGATTCTGGTTCAGTTAGTCTTGGTTCGAGTCCAGGTAGACCAGCTCGGACCTGCGGAAACGCAGTGTCCAGGCCCCCGTTGTGTAGCGGCCTAGCACGCCGCCCTCTCAAGGCGGTAGCGCCGGTTCGAATCCGGTCGGGGGTACGAGACGAAGGCCCTCCGCCTCAGCGGAGGGCCTTCGCTGTATCCGGGGTCATGCGAACCCGTACCTGCGCGCCGACTCCTCCTCCTGTGCCAGCCGGCGCAGCGCCTGGAGCATCGGCTCGGCGAGGACCGCCCCGATCACCGCCACCTCCGCCTTCTCGGCCTCCGAAGCATGCGTCTCCACGAAGTCCAGGTCGAGCACCGCCGCCCGGTGCATCAACTCGGCGTAGGGGACCATCCGTTCGCACGTCCAGTCGTAGCCCAGCCGTTGGAACGCGGCCACCGCGACGACCAGTGAGCGGTACGCGGGCGAAATGGTCACCAGCGCCTGTGCGTTCGTCCAGCCCAGCTTTCTGAGCAGCTCCCCCACTTCGCGGTGGGCGGCCCGGACGTACTCGTCCTGCGCGTCCGGCTCGGCCACCTGGGGCAGGGCCCACAGGGCCGCGCCCATGCGCATCGTCCGGCCCAGGGAGTCGTCGTCGACGTTCCGCAGCACCTCCCGGACCGTGGCCACCGGGAGCCCGCCGACCTGGATCATCGCGCGCACCAGCCGCAGCCGGCGCAGATGCTCGTCGTCGTACTCCGCCGTCGTCGTGTTGATCTGGCGGCCCGGCGGCAACAGGCCTTCGCGCAGGTAGTACTTGATCGTCGCGGTGGACACCCCGCTGCGTCTGCTCAGTTCGGCGAGCCGCATGTCTTGCGCCCCTTCTCGGATAACGGCACTATCCAACCATCGGTAGTTGGATAGCGCCGCTCACCAATGAGGGGGGACGTGGTCATGGTGTCCCGTACGACCGCCGACGCGAAGGGCGAGGTCGTCGTCCTGCTGATCGGCATGCGCATCAACCGCTTCTGGGCCGTGCACCTGTGGCTGCCGGTGATGCTCGCGATGTTCCGGATGCTGCGGGAGCTGGAGAAGGACCCGGGGCGGGGACTGCTCGGCAAGGTCCTGCTGACCGCCTCGCCGCGCACGTACTACGTCGTGCAGTACTGGGAGTCCAAGGACAAGCTGTACGCCTACGCGACCGCGCCGGACGCGTTCCACCACAGGGCGTGGGCCGTGATCAACCGCAAGGAGCGCAGCGGGAAGCTGCGGGGGGAGGTCGGGATCTGGCACGAGACGTACGTCGTGCCGGAGGGCTCGTACGAGTCCGTTTACGGCGACATGCCGGCCTTCGGGCTCGCGGCCGCGCACGGCCAAGTGCCGTTGGAGAAGCGGGGGCGGTACGCGAAGGACCGGTTCGCCCACCGGTCCGGGAACGGTGTGAGCGCCTAGTGCCGTGCCGGGCGTCGCCAGCCGGTGAACCTTTCCGGTCGCAGCACCAGCTCCCGCTGCCGGCCCCGCTGCCGGCGCGGGTGAGGCGGGCGTCATGCCCGTGGAGTCCACTTGCAGGTCGGCTCGCCGGCGTCCTTCGGCGGGAGCCCCGCCTGCGTCCGGCGGTCCCGCATGTCCACCGGCATCTCACGCGGCCATAGTCCACCGGCATCTCACGCAGCGGCTGGCCGGCTCCGGCATCTCGCGCAGCGGTCGGCCGGCTCCGGCATCTCACGGAGCGGCCGGCCGGCCCGCAGTCCCCGGAGCTCCGTCGCGCCCCCGTGGATCGCGCTCCCCGGGATCGGCCGTCCCGCCCCTGGAAGGAGTCTGCCGCGGCGTTGAGGCGGACTCCTTCCGGGAGCGGGGTCTCCCGTGCTCTCAGCCCGAGCGGCGCAGGGCCTCCGACAGGCGGGCCGCCGCGTCGATGACCGCCTGGGCGTGCATGCGGCCCGGGTGGCGCGTCAGGCGCTCGATGGGGCCGGAGACCGACACGGCGGCCACCACGCGGTTGGAGGGGCCGCGCACCGGCGCGGAGACGGACGCGACGCCCGGCTCGCGCTCGCCGATGGACTGGGCCCAGCCGCGCCGCCGTACGCCCGACAGGGCCGTCGCCGTGAAGCGGGCGCCCTGCAGGCCGCGGTGCAAGCGCTCGGGCTCCTCCCAGGCGAGCAGGATCTGCGCCGAGGAACCGGCCTTCATCGTGAGGGTGGAACCGACGGGGACGGTGTCCCGAAGGCCGGACAGCCGTTCCGCCGCCGCCACGCAGATCCGCATGTCACCCTGGCGCCGGTAGAGCTGCGCACTCTCACCGGTGACGTCCCGGAGGTGGGTCAGCACCGGGCCGGCCGTCGCCAGCAGGCGGTCCTCGCCCGCGGCCGCGGCCAGCTCCGCGAGGCGCGGGCCGAGGATGAAACGGCCCTGCATGTCGCGTGCCACCATGCGGTGGTGTTCCAAGGCCACGGCCAGGCGGTGAGCCGTGGGTCGTGCCAGTCCGGTCGCGCCGACCAGACCCGCGAGGGTGGCCGGACCGGACTCCAGAGCGCTCAGGACGAGGGCCGCCTTGTCCAGAACGCCGACGCCGCTACTGTTGTCCATGCAACGATACTCGCGTCTCACTCTGTGAAACGCAAGTTCAATTTTCCGTGGAACGCGCCACCCTGGAATCACACAGCGGCCCGCAGACCAAGGGGCCCGGTGGTGGACGCCCGGAATCACGACACCTGGGGCGCGGGCGTCTCCTCCTCAAGATCTCTAGTTGGGTCGGTGCACGCTTGCCGGCCGGAGGGAAAGCGATGGGTAGGACACTCGCGGAGAAGGTCTGGGACGACCACGTCGTCCGGCGCGCCGAGGGCGAGCCCGACCTCCTCTACATCGATCTGCACCTGCTGCACGAGGTGACCAGCCCGCAGGCCTTCGACGGGCTGCGCAAGAACGGCCGGACGGTGCGCCGCCTCGACCTCACCATCGCGACCGAGGACCACAACACCCCGACCCTCGACATCGACAAGCCCATCGCCGACCCGGTCTCCCGCGCCCAGCTGGAGACGCTGCGCAAGAACTGCGCCGAGTTCGGGGTGCGGCTGCACCCGCTGGGCGACGTCGAGCAGGGCGTCGTGCACGTCGTCGGCCCGCAGCTGGGCCTGACCCAGCCCGGTACGACCGTGGTCTGCGGTGACTCCCACACCTCCACGCACGGTGCCTTCGGTGCGCTGGCGTTCGGCATCGGCACCTCCCAGGTGGAGCACGTGCTGGCCACCCAGACGCTGCCGCTGGCCCGCCCGAAGACCATGGCGATCACGGTCGACGGCGAACTGCCCGAGGGCGTCACGGCCAAGGACCTGATCCTGGCGATCATCGCCAGGATCGGTACGGGCGGCGGCCAGGGCTACATCCTGGAGTACCGCGGCTCCGCCATCGAGAAGCTCTCGATGGAGGCCCGGATGACCATCTGCAACATGTCGATCGAGGCCGGCGCCCGGGCCGGCATGATCGCCCCCGACGAGACCACCTTCGCGTACCTCGAGGGCCGCCCGCACGCCCCCGAGGGCGCCGACTGGGACGCGGCCGTCGAGTACTGGAAGACGCTGCGCACCGACGACGACGCCGAGTTCGACGCCGAGGTCGTGATCAACGCCGCCGAACTGTCGCCGTTCGTCACGTGGGGCACCAACCCCGGCCAGGGCGCGCCGCTTTCGGCCGCCGTCCCCGACCCGGCTTCGTACGAAGACGCTTCGGAGCGCCTCGCCGCCGAAAAGGCCCTGGAGTACATGGGGTTGGAGGCCGGCCAGCCGCTGCGCTCCATCAACGTGGACACCGTCTTCGTAGGCTCCTGCACCAACGGCCGCATCGAGGACCTGCGGGCCGCGGCGGACATCCTGCGGGACCGCAAAGTCGCCGACGGCGTACGGATGCTGGTCGTCCCGGGCTCGGCGCGCGTGGGCCTGCAGGCCGTCTCCGAGGGCCTGGACGTGGTCTTCAAGGAGGCCGGCGCCGAATGGCGGCACGCGGGCTGCTCGATGTGCCTCGGCATGAACCCCGACCAGCTGGCGCCGGGCGAGCGCTCCGCCTCCACCTCCAACCGCAACTTCGAGGGCCGGCAGGGCAAGGGCGGCCGGACGCACCTGGTGTCGCCGCAGGTCGCGGCGGCCACCGCGGTCCTGGGCCACCTGGCCTCGCCCGCCGACCTGTCCGACGCCGCAACCCGCACGCCCGCTGGAGTCTGATCAGTCATGGAAGCATTCACCACGCACACCGGCCGGGCCGTCCCGCTGCGCCGCTCCAACGTGGACACCGACCAGATCATCCCTGCTCACTGGCTCAAGAAGGTGACCCGGGACGGCTTCGAGGACGGGCTGTTCGAGGCCTGGCGCAAGGACCCGGAGTTCGTGCTCAACCGCCCGGAGCGCCAGGGCGCGACCGTCCTGGTCGCCGGCCCCGACTTCGGCACCGGCTCCTCCCGCGAGCACGCCGTCTGGGCGCTGCAGAACTACGGCTTCAAGGCCGTGATCTCCTCCCGCTTCGCCGACATCTTCCGGGGCAACTCGCTGAAGAACGGCCTGCTCACGGTCGTCCTGGACCAGAAGATCGTGGACGCGCTGTGGGACCTCACCGAACAGGACCCCACTGCTGAGGTCACTGTGGACCTTGAGGCTCGTGAGGTGCGTGCGGCGGGCATCACCGCCTCCTTCGAGCTGGACGAGAACTCCCGCTGGCGGCTGCTGAACGGCCTGGACGACATCTCCATCACGCTGCAGAACGAGGCCGACGTCGCCGCGTACGAGGCCAAGCGGCCGTCCTACAAGCCGCGGACCCTCCAGAGCTGACCCGGACCCCCTGAACGGGGCGGGTTTCGGCCACGCCAACATCCCCTCTGTACCCCCGATCGCCACGATCGGGGGTACAGCCGTGTCTGCACCCGAACGGCCCCGTGAGCTCGCCACTCCCGCCTCAACTTCCCACGTTACGCAGGCTGTTGCCGGGGTACGTGAGTGCTGGGATCGCGTCCTCCGCAAGTGCCTGGAAGGCCATTTGAGGCGGCAGTTGCCCCCTGCGCAGGCGACAACTCGCCCTAGATGGCACAATCTGTGCATGGAACACGACGGCCAACTCCAGCTCTATGCGGCGGTCGCGAACCAGCTCAAGGAAGCGCACGCAAGGGTGCGCGCACTGCAAGTCCCGGAGGGCGTACGGATGGCGCTGACCCGGAAGCTGCTGGTCATTACGGCCGCGGCCAAGCACGATCTCGCCGCTGCGGCAAGGCGGCTCGAGCGGTTCAACGCGGACCTCGACGAGGGCCGGATCCCCGGCGAGGACCACTGAACAGCCCGAGACCACCGAATCCGTTGCGGCACAAGGGTGATAAGCCCGTTTCGTGTTTGATTTGCGGTATATATCTGCCTAACGTGCGAAAAAGCTTGAACACTTTCGTTCTGGCGATGTCTCCGAAGGGGAAGACGTGAACAAGGCGCAGCTCGTAGAAGCGATTGCCGACAAGTTGGGTGGCCGCCAGCAGGCCGCCGACGCTGTCGATCATGTCCTGGACGCCATCGTCCGCGCGGTCGTCGCGGGCGAGCGGGTCTCGGTCACGGGCTTCGGGTCCTTCGAGAAGGTGGACCGCCCCGCCCGCTACGCCCGCAACCCCCAGACGGGCGAGCGGGTTCGGGTCAAGAAGACCTCCGTGCCGCGCTTCCGCGCCGGTCAGGGCTTCAAGGACCTGGTGAGCGGCTCGAAGAAGCTGCCGCGCGGCGGCGAGGTCTCGGTCAAGAAGGCGCCGAAGGGCAGCCTGTCCGGCCCGCCGCCCACGATCGCCAAGGCCGCCGGCAAGAAGGCCGCCGCCAAGAAGGCGGCGGGCGCGGCGAAGACCACCGCGAAGAAGACGACGGCCAAGAAGACCACGGCCGCCGCCAAGAAGACCACGGCGAAGAAGGCGCCCGCCAAGAAGACCACGGCGACCGCCAAGACCACCGCGGCGAAGAAGACCACCGCCAAGAAGGCGACGGCCAAGAAGGCCCCGGCGAAGAAGGTCACCGCGAAGAAGGCCCCGGCCAAGAAGTCGACGGCTCGCAAGACCACCGCCAAGAAGGCCACCGCTCGCAAGGCGACGTCGTAAGGACGCCGAGGCTCCCACGCGCCGGGCCGGACTCCCCCAGGGAGCCCGGCCCGCGGCGTGTGTAAGGGCAGTTACAGGGTTTGAAGGGTTACGAGCGTGATGCGCAGGGCGTCTCCCTGCCCCTCGGTCTCGATCCGCACGCGCTGACCCGGCCGCAGCAGCCGGAGGCCTCCGGCGGTGAAGGCGGCGTCGTCGAAGGGGACCGGGGTGCCGTCGTCGAGGAGCACCTGCCCACTGCGCGTTTCCGGGTCGTAGGTGTATGCCGTGGCCTGCATGACGGTCAGCCTAATGTCCGCTGTCACGGAGCGCGCCGCGGGGCCGGAGGCCGGCTGCGGGCTGGGGACCCGGGGGTGGCCGGTCGCGCGGTTCCCCTCGCCCCTTCAAGGGGTTTGCGCAGCCGCACCCTCCGGCGGGCGACGCCCCGGCCCCGCCCGGCCCCCCGCACCGGGCCCCCTGCGCACCGGGCCCCTCACGGCTCCGGGATCAGCAACCCGGCCGACACCGCAGCCGTGTACGGGCCCACGCCCAGCGCCAGCGCCGCCCGCAGATCGTCGCCGGTGTCGACGTCCTGCCGTACCGAATCGACGTCCGTCAGCAGGAGTTCCGCCGCCCCCGAGGAGCGATGCCGGCAGCGGGAATCCACTCCGAACTCCGGCCGCAATTCCGTGCCCGGTCCCGCGGCCAGCAACGTCGTGCCCAGTTCGGCCGCGTCCGCGAGAAACGCCCGCGAAAACTCCCCGGCCGCACCCAGGACGACGGCCAGCTCCGCGGGCCGCAACGCCGGGAGATCGGCGTTCAGAGCCGCGACCGGGGTGTGCGGGCGCATGTCCCGTACGACGTCCGTCCCGTGCGCCAGAGCGGCGTTCAGGCCCTTCGCCGGGGCGTCCGGGACGATCCGGGCGCCCAGTGCCGCCAGCTCACGCGCCGCCAGCCCGTCGTCCGTGACGACCGCCACATCCGACACGGCGGGACACGCCAGCGCGGCGGACACCGTGTCCTGCGCGAACGCCAGGGCCAGCCCGGGCCGCACGCCGTCCGCTGCGGTGCCCGAGAGCCTGCTCTTGGCCCGGGACAGGGGCTTCAGGGGGATGACCAAGGTCCACTGCACCGGCGTACCGTCCCTCTCTCGTCACGAGCATTGTCCCCGCGCCACCCGGCACCGACGGTGGCGGGGCGTACCGTGTTCTCGACAGACCGGCGGCTCGGAGCGACACTTGTGCGGCCCCCGCCAGGTGACAGCCCTAGAGGAAGGTGTCCTCGTGCCCCGCCGCAGAATCGGCTTCTGGTACCGCTTCGCCGCGGTGATCTGCAAACCGCCGCTGGTGATTCTGATCAAGCGGGACTGGCGCGGAATGGAGCACATTCCGGCCGAGGACGGATTTATCACCGTGGTGAACCACAATTCCCACGTGGACCCCTTCGCCTACGCGCACTATCAGTACAACACCGGCCGGGTTCCGCGATTCCTGGCGAAGAGCGGACTTTTCAAGAAGGGATTCGTCGGCGCCGCCATGCGCGGCACCGGGCAGATCCCCGTCTACCGGGAGTCCACGGACGCGCTCAGCGCCTTCCGCGCCGCGATCGACGCCGTGGAGCGCGGCGAGTGCGTCGCCTTCTACCCCGAGGGCACCCTCACCCGCGACCCGGACGGCTGGCCCATGACCGGCAAGACCGGCGCCGCCCGCGTCGCCCTGCAGACCCGGTGCCCGGTCATCCCGATCGCCCAGTGGGGCGCCAACGAACTGCTGCCGCCGTACGCCAGGAAGCCGGACCTCTTCCCGCGCAAGACCCATCACGTGCTCGCCGGCCCGCCCGTGGACCTGTCGCGCTTCTACGGCAAGGAGATGACCCCGGAGCTGCTCAAGGAGGCCACCGAGGTCATCATGGCGGCGATCACCCGCCAGCTCGAGGAGATCCGCGGCGAGAAGGCGCCCGAGACGCCCTACGACCCGCGCCGTGAGCGGATCGAACAGCGGCGCCGGACCCAGGCGCAGAGCAAGGGCAAGGAACCGGAGGGGCAGAGCAAGTGAGCAAGTCGGTCAAGGCGGCGGTCATGGGCACCGGCTCGTGGGGCACCGCCTTCGGCATGGTGCTCGCCGACGCGGGCTGCGAAGTGACCCTGTGGGCCCGCCGCCCCGAGCTGGCCGAGGCCGTCAACTCCACCCGCACCAACCCCGACTACCTGCCGGGAGTCGAACTCCCGGAGAACCTCGCGGCCACTTCGGACCCGGCCGAGGCCCTGCGGGACGCGGACTTCACCGTCCTCGCCGTCCCCTCCCAGACCCTGCGCGCCAACCTCGCCGAGTGGATTCCGCTGCTCGCCCGGCACACCGTGCTCGTCTCCCTGATGAAGGGCGTCGAACTCGGCTCCGCCATGCGGATGAGCGAGGTCATCGAGGACGTCGCCAAGGTCGGCCCGGACCGCATCGCCGTCGTCACCGGGCCCAACCTGGCCCGCGAGATCGCCGCCCGCATGCCCGCCGCGGCCGTCGTCGCCTGCACCGACGAGGCCGTCGCCCAGCGCCTGCAGGCCGCCTGCCACACGCCCTACTTCCGGCCGTACACCAACACCGACGTCGTCGGCTGCGAACTGGGCGGCGCGGTCAAGAACGTCATCGGCCTCGCGGTCGGCATCGCCGACGGCATGGGCCTGGGCGACAACGCCAAGGGCTCGCTGATCACCCGGGGGCTCGCCGAGACCACCCGGCTCGGCATGGCGCTCGGCGCCGACCCGCTGACCTTCTCCGGACTCGCGGGCCTCGGCGACCTGGTGGCCACCTGCTCCTCGCCGCTGTCGCGCAACCACACCTTCGGCACCAACCTGGGCAAGGGCATGACGCTTCAGGAGACCATCGCGGTCACCCGGCAGACCGCCGAGGGCGTCAAGTCCTGTGAGTCGGTTGCGGATCTGGCCCGCCGGCACGGGGTGGAGATGCCCATCGCCGAGACGGTCGTGGACATCGTGCACGAGGGCAAGCCGCCGGTGGTCGCCCTCAAGGAGCTGATGTCCCGCAGCGCCAAGCCCGAGCGGCGCTGAACGCTCCTGCCGCGCGACGCTGCGCGACCGTTGGAGGGACGCTGAGTCACGGCGTCCGGACGGGCGCTGACTCGGGCAATACCAGCGGGTACTCTCAACGCGATATGAGCACCGAGAACCTTCCCCAGAGCCCCGAGTCGCCCTCGCGCAAGCCGCGCGTGGCCATCGTGTTCGGCGGACGCAGCTCCGAACACGGGATCTCCATGGTCACCGCGGGCGCGGTCCTGAGCGCCATCGACCGGACCAAGTACGACGTGCTGCCGATCGGCATCACGCGGGAGGGCCGTTGGGTGCTCACCGCCGACGAGCCGGAGCGGATGGCCATCACCGACCGGCGCACCCCCGAGGTCGAGGACCTCGCGGAGTCGCACGAGGGCGGCGTGGTGCTCCCCGTCGACCCCGCCAACCGCGAGGTCGTCTACAGCGAGCCCGGCTCGGTGCCCAAGGCGCTCGGCGAGGTCGACGTGGTCTTCCCGGTGCTCCACGGCCCGTACGGCGAGGACGGCACCCTCCAGGGCCTCCTGGAGCTGTCCGGGGTGCCGTACGTGGGCGCCGGCGTGCTCGCCTCGGCCGTCGGCCAGGACAAGGAGTACATGAAGCGGATCTTCACCTCCTTCGGGCTGAAGGTCGGCCCGTACGTGGTGATCCGGCCGCGCGAGTGGGCGCAGGACGAGTCCGCCGCCCGCAAGAAGATCGTCGACTTCGCGGGCGAGCACGGCTGGCCGCTGTTCGTGAAGCCCGCGCGTGCGGGTTCGTCGATCGGCATCACCAAGGTCGACGACCTGTCCGGCCTGGACGAGGCGATCGCCACCGCCCAGGCGCACGACCCGAAGATCCTGGTCGAGGCCGCCGTCCGGGGCCGTGAGATCGAGTGCGGGGTGCTGGAGTTCGAGGACGGGCCGCGCGCCTCCGTGCCGGCCGAGATCCCGCCGCCGGACGCACACGCGTACTACGACTTCGAGGCCAAGTACATCGACTCCACGCCCGGTGTCGTCCCGGCGCCGCTCACCGAGGAGCAGACCGCCGAGGTCCAGCGGCTCGCGGTGCAGGCGTTCGAGGCGGTCTCCTGCGAGGGCCTGGTCCGCGCGGACTTCTTCCTCACCGAGGAGGGCGAGTTCGTGATCAACGAGGTCAACACCCTGCCCGGCTTCACGCCGATCTCGATGTACCCGCAGATGTGGCAGGCCGGCGGCGTCAGCTACCCCGAGCTGATCGACCGCCTGGTGCAGGCCGCACTGCGCCGTTCGACCGGGCTCCGCTGAGCCGCGCGCCCGTCTCCCGGGCGCCCCTCTCCCGCACTTTCATCGCATGGAGGCGATCCCCTCGGGGATCGCCTTCTTGACGGAGGGCGCGAGATCCGTGAGCACCGCCGTGCCCTCCTCCTGCGCGGACATTCCCTTGGGCAGGCCGATCTGCACATAGGCCACGCGCCCGGCGGTGGTGAACCGCCAGGTGCCGTCGCCCTGCTTCTCCATCAGCCAGTCGACGCCGTTGACCCCGCCCGCGACGGCGTCCGGGTCGTCGCCCCTGGCCACCTTGGGGTCGATCATCTTCGGCGGCCGTACGACACCGCAGCGCAGTATGATCGCCGGGTTTCCCCAGCCCGCCGTGTAGGCGGACCGGGGCTCGGGGTCGTTGCGGCCACGCCCGTCGAGCTTCCGCGGCAGCGCCCGGTGCAGATCCCGGCACACCTTCGCCGATCTCGCGTCGGGGCTGGGAACCGCCACCGTGGCGCTGTCGTCTGCCGAGGAGCAGCCCGCGACCGCGATCAGCAGGGCGGGCGCGAGCAGGCCGAGGGGCCGGTGACGGAAGATGTTCACCGGGCAAGGGTAGACGGGGGCTACAGATGCACGACCGGACAGGTCAGGGTGCGCGTGATGCCGTCCACTTGCTGGACCTTGGCGACCACCATGCGGCCGAGGTCGTCGACCGTGTCGGCCTGGGCGCGCACGATGACGTCGTACGGTCCCGTCACGTCCTCGGCCTGGATCACTCCAGGGATCTTGGTGATCGTCTCGGCGACGGTCGACGCTTTGCCGACCTCCGTCTGGATCAGGATGTACGCCTGTACCACGGAACCTCCAGGGCGGCCACGAGGATCATGTGGGGAAAAGGAACGCCACGGTATCGCGTCGCCGCTCCCCGCGGGGAGACCTGCGGGAACCGGGCTTGCGCGCCAGGGTGCAGGCACGACGGAAGTTGACGGTCGCGTCGACCGTCCCGACGGTCACCCGGACCGTATCGACAGTCACCTAGACGGTATCGGGGACACTGATGACGCGCGACTGGGCACGACTAGGGAGAGAAGGGGAGCAAGGGAAATGAAGGGCACTGTTGGTGAGCTCGGGGAGTTCGGGCTCATCAGGGAGCTCACCTCCCGTCTCACCACCACTCCGGCGGTCCGGATCGGCCCCGGCGACGACGCCGCGGTGGTCGCCGCGCCCGACCGGCGGGTGGTGGCGAGCACCGACATCCTGCTGGAGGGGCGGCACTTCCGCCGCGACTGGTCCACGGCGTACGACGTCGGCCGCAAGGCCGCCGCGCAGAACCTCGCGGACATCGCCGCGATGGGCGCCGTGCCGACCGCTCTGCTGCTCGGTCTGGTCGTCCCCGCGGAACTCCCGGTGACCTGGCCGAGCGAGCTCATGGACGGGCTGCGCGACGAGTGCCAGGTCGCGGGCGCCTCCGTGGTCGGCGGGGACGTCGTGCGCGGTGACACCATCATGGTGTCGATCACCGCGCTCGGCGATCTGCGCAACCAGGAGCCCGTCACGCGCGCCGGTGCCCAGCCCGGTGACCTGGTGGCCGTCACGGGCTGGCTGGGCTGGTCCGCGGCCGGTTACGCGGTCCTGTCACGCGGCTTCCGCTCCCCGCGCGCCTTCGTGGAGGCCCACCGGCGCCCCGAGCCGCCGTACCACGCGGGTCCGGCCGCCGCCGCCCTGGGCGCGACCGCGATGTGCGACGTGAGCGACGGTCTGATCGCCGACCTCGGGCACATCGCCGAGGCGAGCAAGGTCCGCATCGACGTCCGTTCCGGCGCGATCGACATCCCCTCGCAGATGAACGACATCGGTCAGGCCGTCGGCGTCGACCCGCTGCAGTGGGTGCTGACCGGGGGAGAGGACCACGCGATCGTCGCGACCTTCCCGCCGGACACCAAGCTCCCGGCCCGCTGGAAGGTCATCGGCGAGGTCCTCAACCCCTCCGCGCTGCCCCAGGTGACCGTCGACGGGGCGCCCTGGACCAGCAAGGGCGGCTGGGACCACTTCGGGGACATCGAGTCATGAGCCTGCCCAGGGTGCTGACGGTGGCCGGCTCGGACTCCGGCGGCGGCGCCGGCGTCCAGGCCGACCTGAAGACCATGCTCGCGCTCGGCGTGCACGGGATGAGCGTGATCACGGCGGTGACCGCGCAGAACTCGCTGGGCGTCCAGGGCGCCTGGGAACTGCCCGTGGAGGCGGTCCGGGCCCAGTACCGCAGCGTCGTCGACGACATCGGTGTCCAGGCCGTGAAGACGGGCATGCTGGCCTCCGCGGAACTGGTCGGGACGGTCGCCGAGTTGATCTCCGGCACGGACGCGCCGGCCGTGGTGGACCCCGTGGGCGTCTCCAAGCACGGCGACCCGCTGCTGGCCGCCTCGGCACTGGACTCCGTACGGACGAAGCTGCTGCCGGTGGCCGCCGTGGCCACCCCGAATCTCGACGAGGTGGCCCAACTCACGGGGGTGCGGGTCCACTCCGAGGAGGATCTGCGCCGGGCCGCGGACGCCGTGCTGGAGTTCGGGCCGCGGTGGGTGCTGATCAAGGGCGGCCATCTGGCCGGGGCCGCGGACGCCGTGGACCTGCTGACCGACGGCTCGGCGGAGCACTGGCTGCGGGCCCCGCGTCACGACAACCGGCACACCCACGGCACGGGCTGCACGCTGGCCTCCGCGATCGCGTCGGGGCTGGCGAAGGGGCTGGGCGTGCCGGAGGCGGTCCAGGAGGCCAAGGCGTACGTCACGGGCGCGATCGCCGCCGGTTTCGTGCTGGGCGCGGGCATCGGCCCCGTGGATCACGGGTGGCGCTTCCGCGCCTGATGCGCCTCGGGGTCTCGGGTTCTGGGGTACGGCAAAAAGCCGGCCCACCCTGAGGTGGACCGGCTCAGTGCAGCGAACCAGCAGTGGCCGCGCGCTCAGCTGTTGGCGTCAGCGCGAGACCTTGCCGGCCTTGATGCACGAGGTGCAAGCGTTCACGCGCTTCGGCGTCCCGCCGACCACGGTACGCACACGCTGGATGTTCGGGTTCCAGCGGCGGGACGTACGGCGGTGCGAAAACGAGATGTTGTTGCCGAAGCCCGGCCCCTTGCCGCAGACGTCGCAGTTGGCAGCCACGGGTCACTCCAAAGACTTCAGATGCACTTACGGTTGATCCCGGCAGGCCGGGATCGAGGTCCTAAGACCTGAGATCTTGAGTGGCGTTGCCAGGGGGAATGGCCCGATCAGGATCGGGCAACCGGAGCAGCATACAACGGCTGCGCCCGTTCAACGAAATTACCATGGCAGCTCAGGGCCCCGCTCCGGCCCTCTTCCGGCGGACACCGCCACGGGGTCTACGCTGCGTCCCACGTACGGCCGGCTCAGGGAGGCGCAGGTGGCGCAGGTGCCGCAGACATTCTTCGATGCTCTCGCGGTGCGCACCTGGTGCGGTCTGGCGCTCGGAGCGCTGGGACGCGCACGGGAGGAGATCGACGCGATCAACGTCTATCCCGTGGCCGACGGCGACACCGGTACGAACCTCTACCTCACCCTGGAATCGGCGGCGACGGCCGTGGAGGCGGTGTTCGCCGGGTACGAGACGGGCGCGGAGAAGCCCTCTCTGGCGGACGCGGTGCACGCGATGGCCCACGGGGCCCTCATCGGCGCCCGCGGCAACTCCGGGACGATCCTGGCGCAGCTGGTGCGGGGCATGTCGCAGGTGCTGGCCGGCACCGGCGGTGAGACGCCCCACACGGACGGCGCGGGGCTGCGGCTGGCGCTGCGGCGGGCCGCCGACTCCGCCCGGCAGGCCGTCGCCCACCCGGTCGAGGGCACGGTGCTGACGGTCGCCTCGGCCGCCGCCGAGGCCGCCGAGGAGACCGAGGGCGACTGCGGGACGGTCGCGCGGGCCGCCTACGAGGGCGCGCGGACGGCCCTGGCGGCCACTCCGGGCCAGCTGCCCGCGCTCGGCAGGGCCGGGGTCGTCGACGCCGGCGGACGGGGCCTGGTGACGGTGCTGGGGGCGCTGGTGGAGGTGTTCACCGGGGAGGCGGTGCGGGAGACGCCCGCGGCACGGGAGGCTCCGGCGCCGCGGGAGGCCTCACAGGCCGCTCCCGGCGTCCACGCGCGCGTGGAGGACATGTGGGGCGCCGACCTCTGCGCCGACCCGGCCGACACCGGCGGGCCCGCCTACGAGGTGATCTACCTCCTGGAGGCCGGCGACGCGGCCGTGGCCCGGCTCCGGGAACGTCTCGACGCCCTCGGCGACTCCCTGGTCGTGGTCGGCGGCGACGGGCTGTGGAACGTCCACGTGCACGTCGACGACGCGGGCGCCGCCGTGGAGGCGGGCGTGGAGGCAGGGCGGCCGTACCGGATCCGGATCACCCACTTCGGGCTCGGGGACGTGCACACCGGCGGCGAGCGGCCCCCGCGCGAGCGCGCCCAGCGCGCCGTCGTCGCCGTCGTACCGGGCGAGGGCCTGGCCGGGCTGTACACCGAGGCGGGCGCCACGACCGTCCTCGCGCGCCCCGGGGAGCCGCCCGCCAGCGGCGAGCTGGTGCAGGCCGTACGGCGGGCCCACGCGCGCGAGGTCGTGCTGCTCCCCAACGACGCCGAGCTGCGTCACCCGGCCGCCGCGGCCGCCGAGCAGGCCCGCACCCAGGGCATCCGGGTGGCCCTGATCCCGACCCGCTCGGCGGTCCAGGGCATCGCCGCGCTGGCCGTGCACGAGCCGCAGCGCCGGTTCGACGAGGACGTGGTCCAGATGACCGCGGCGGCGGGCGCCACCCGGTACGCCGAGGTCGTCGTCGCCGAACGGCAGTCCTGGACGACGGCCGGCATCTGCCAGGCCGGGGACGTGCTCGGGCTGATCGACGGCGACGTGGCGGTGATCGGCAGCGATGTCACCGCCACCGCCGCGACCGTTCTGGACCGCATGCTCCAGGCCGGCGGCGAGCTGGTCACCCTCGTCGTCGGCGACGACGCCCCGCAGGCCGTCGCCGAGCACCTGGAGGCCCGTGTGCGGGAGTCCTACCTCGCCGTGGACACGGTGGTGTACCGCGGCGGCCGGCAGGGGACCCTGCTGCTCATCGGCGTGGAGTGACGAGCCGGCCGGGGGAGCGAGCGGCGGCGCCCGGGCGGCGGTGAGCGGGCCGGCCCGGGCTCAGGACCGCGGCTCGTCGAGCAGCTCGGCCGCCTCCGCCCGCCGGGCCCGTGCGGTCCCGTCCTCGTCGCCGGCATCCGCGTAGGCCGCGAGGACGGCACGCGCGCGTGCCGCCGCCCGAGCGGGCCGGCCCAGGCCGGCCTCCAGCCGGCCCGCGGCCAGTTCGGCGCCGGTGCGGTCGTGCAGCCCGTCCGCGCCCAGCGAGCCGAACAGCGCGGCCGCCCGGTCCATCTGGACCAGCGCCGCCTCGAACGCCGCCCGGAACGCGCCGTCCCCGTCCTCCCCGGCTTCCCCGGCTTCCCCGTCCTCCCCGGCTTCTTCAGCCTCCCCGGCTTCTTCAGCCTCCCCGGCTTCTTCGGCCGCCGATCGTGCCAGCAGGTCCCCGAACTGGCGGTGCGTGTGTGCGAGTTCCTCCCCGAGCTGTGCCCGGAGAACCGGGTCGGCCACTGCCTCCAGTGCCCGCTCGCACTCCCGCACCGCCTCCGCCATCAGCTCCCGGGCGCCCTCCGCCCCGCCCTCCCCGCGCAGCTCCAGCCAGCCGCGGGCGCGCAGCGAGCGCACCAGGAAGGCCGGGTTGCCCAGCGCGCGCCACAGGTCGCCGGCGCGCCTGTAGGCCTGGTCAGCCTCCTGCAGCAGGCCGGCCCGGCTCAGGGACTCGGCGGCGAGATGGGCGAGCGTGGCATGGTCCTCCTGCTCGGGCCAGCGCCGGGCGATCTCGGCCGCCCCCAGCCGGCGCTCGGCGGCCGCCCGGTGGTCGCCCAGCTCGCTCAGACAGTCGCCGAGCCACCACTGCGTCTGTACGACGGCCCCGTCGCCGTGCGTCCCGGCGGACAGGTCGGCCAGCGCCGACTCCAGCACCTCGGCGGCCTCGGCGAACCGCCCCTGCCGCAGCAGGAGCCCGCCCAGCTGCTGCCGCGCCCAGGCGCCCAGGGTGGCGCCCTCACCCGCCTCGTCGGCCCGGTGCGCGGCCTCCAAGGCGTGCTCGGTGGCCTCGGCGACCTCACCACGGCCGCCGAGGACCTCCGCGAGCTGCAGATGCAGCTGGGCCCGCCCGACCGGCTCCACGTACGGCCCGCCGTGCTCCAGGGCGGACCGCAGCGCCCGCTCGGCCCCCGCCGGGTCACCGGTCTGCTGGGCCAGCGCCGCGACCTGCACCTCGTACTCCACGGCGAACCACGGCAGCCCCGCGCCCACGTAGTCGGCGGCCGCCCGCCGGAGGAGCTCCGCGGCCCGGCCCGCGTCCCCGCGCAGCCCGGCCAGCTCGGCGAGCATCGCCCGCGCCTCCGCGGCCCGGGCGGCCAGCCGCACGTCGTCCGTGCCCCGCCCGGCGACCAGCGCCAGCACCTCACGCACGGCCTGCTCGGTCCGAGTGAACGTCTCCGGGGCGACCGTCTCCCCAGATCCCTCGTGCAGTCGCCGCATCAGGATCCGCGCCCGGCTCATCACCACCGACGCCGCCTGCCGTACGCCGGTGGCCTCCTCGGCATAGAGGGCGAGCGCTTCGTCGTACAGGCCGGTGACCGTCTCCAGGGCCGCGGCGACCTCGCCCGCCAGGGCGCGGACGTACGCGCCACGCGCGCGTGCCGCCAGGGCCTCGCCGGGATCGCCCGCCTCCGCGTACAGCGCCGCCGCCCGCTCGAACAGCTCGATGCCCTCGGGGCCGCGGGCCATCGCCTCGTGGTCGGCGATCTCGGCGCGGTCGCGCGGCTCCAGCTCGGTGTCCTGGGCGGCCCGCGCGACCGCCGCCCAGGCCTCCAGGGCGTACGGCTGCAGCGTCTCCGAGAGCCGCCGCGCCTCGGCGAGCAGGGCCGCCAGGTCCGGCGCGTCCTCGTGCGCGCGCGGCGCCGGGGGCGCGGCCGCCTGGACCGACGGCGTGCGGACCGTACGCACGCCCAGCGGGAGGCGGTCCACCAGTGGCCGCTGGGCCATACGCGCGCGTGCCCGGTCGCCGACGTGCGACGTGCCGTTGCGCAGGTCGAACCGCTCGGCCAGGCCCAGCGCCTCGGCTCGCGCGTGGGCCGCGAGTTCCCCGGCCGTCCAGGCACGCCCGGCCGGTCCCGGCACCCGCTGCCCGGCGAGCCCCAGCTCGGCCAGCCGGTCCATCAGCAGCGCCACCACGGCCATGAAGTCCAGCCGGCTGCGCGGATGCCCGGTGTCGGTGAAGTACGCCGGCCGCTCGGCGAGCAGCTCCAGGGCGCGCGCCTCGTTGCCGGTCAGCACGCAGAACTCCACATGGTCGGCGTACGCGCCGCGCATGCTCTCCATGGGCCGCACCAGCCGGAAGCCGCGCAGATGGTTCGCTCGGGCCGCGTCGAGCCGGCCCAGCCGCAGCAGCGGCGCCAGCGAGGAGGCCAGCACGGTGTGCGGTTCGTGCGCGCAGGCGAACTCACCCTCCAGCACCGGCCGCCAGAGGCCGATCGCCTCCTCGTCCCGGCCGCGTTCGACCTGCCAGGTGCCCTGCACGTGCAGTTCGCACGCGGGGCAGTCGGCCATCTGGTCCCGGTCCGCCGCCAGCCACGCGGCGTACGCCCGCTCCGCACGCGTGACGTCACCGATGTGCGCGGCCACGCTGAACTCGGCGCTCCGCACGGCGCGCTGGGAGTATCCGGCGAGCCGGTAGCGGTGCTCCATCTCGCCGAGCCACTTCTCGACCGAGGCGAGCGGGATGTGCGGCTGGTCCAGCATGCCCGCCGACATCCACTTGAACACCCAGTGCAGCGAGTGCGCCTCGTACTCGTCGAAGTCCTCGGGCCGTTCGTCCCACATGCGCAGCAGCCGCGCGAACGGGACGAACATCTTGTCCTTCTCGGAGCTGTAGTTGTAGACCTTCAGCTGGTGCCCGAGCGCCTCGACGACCGCCAGCGGGATGCCGAGGCCCTCCGCCTCGGCCAGCAGCTGCTCCGCGCGCGCGTTGCGGGCCGGGCCCTCCGGCTCCTCGGAGTTCTCCGCCATCGCCCGGCGCAGCGCGTGGAAGTCCGTGATCCCGCTCATCGTCCGTCACGCTCCCCGTGGGTCGCCCACTCCAGCAGGCCGATGAACGCCCGGTTCAGCAGCGCCGAGTCCGCCGGTCTGAGCGGGCGCTGCGCCATCAGCAGGGCCTGCCCGTACAGCGACTCGGTGGCGGTGCCGATCAGTTCCGGGTCCCTCAGTGAACCGATGCGCCGCACCAGCGGGTTGAGATGGTTGAGCACCAGACGCGCGCGTGGGGCGCTGCCGCGCAGCGAGCCCAGGATCCCCGCCCAGAGGTCGTCGGACTGCTCCTCGGCCGCCGCCCGCGCCTGCTCGTGCCGGGCCGCCCGGTCGTCCAGGTGCAGCGCGGGCACCGACAGCGGGTGGAAAGCCCGGAGCACGACATCGCAGCCCAGGGGGTCGAGTTTCGCGCGCGCGGCCGCCAGGAAGCCGGACAGGCCCAGCTCCTCGCCCGGGTCGACGGCGTCCAGGTGCGCGGTGACGGTGTCGGCGTCCAGCTCGGCGACCACCGTCCCCGGCCGCACCGACGGCAGGGCCTCGACCAGGTCGCTGTCGTACGTGTAGCCGCCGTTGACCACGCCGACACCCTGCGCGGAGGCGATCGGCGCGACCTGCCGGTACTCCTCGACGGTCCGCGTGAAGTGCACCACCGGGTGCCGCTGCGCGAACTCCTCAAGGGACAGCTGCCCGTCGGTCGTCTCGAACGGCAGCCAGGGCAGCATCGTGCGCAGCATGTCGCGGTCGTGCCGGGCCAGGGACTTCACTCCCAGGTGGTGCACGGCGAGGAAGGCCGTCAGCCGCTCCGGATCACCGGCGGCGAGCCCCGTGAGCCACGAGCGGATCCGCTCGCCGAGCGCCTCCCGCACGGCGGCCAGCGTCTCGTCCTCGTACAGCGACTCCCGGGAGGCCGTCGGCCGCAGGCTGTCCGTGTCCAGCACACAGCGCACGAAGAACGCCCAGTCGGGGAGCAGCTGTTCGGCCCGCTCGGTGAGCAGCATGCCCTTCAGATGCACCCGGTGGGTCGCCCGCTGGGCGGGGCTCACGGCCGACGGCAGCACGTACGCCACCCCGCGGATCCCGGCCAGCGGCACGTTCAGCTCGATCGAGTCCAGCGGCGCGAACCCGAACAGCTCGTGACAGTGCCGGGCCAGCGCCACCCTTCTGCTCGACGGGCTCGGATACGGCCGGTCCCAGGGCGCGGGCAGATCCGTGACCGGCTCCTCGCCGACCCGGACGTCGTAGGGCAGCAGCGCGCCGAAGTCCCGGGCCAGGGCCAGGACCCGCTCGGGCGCCAGCCACTCGGCCGCCCCGGGACGCGCGGTCAGGTGGACGGTCGTACCGGGCTCGGGCCGTGCGGAGTCGGGCAGGGTCCGCACGGTGTACGAGCCGTCGTCGCGCGCCGTCCACTCCACCGGTGGCGCGCCGGGCGTACGGGCGCTGCGGCTGACCACCCGGATCCGCTCGGCGACCACGAAGCAGGCGAGCAGCCCGATGCCGAACTGGCCGAGGAAGTCGGAGCGGGCCTCCTGCAGCCCCTCGGCCCGTTTGGAGCTGCGCCCGATGGTGGCCAGCAGGTCGTGCACGTCGGCCTCGGTGAGCCCGATCCCGCTGTCCTCCACGCGCAGGCCGCCGTCCGCCGGGTGCAGCCGGACCAGTGCGGGGGCGCCCGGCTCGGCCGCGCGCCGCGCGGTGACGGCGTCCACCGCGTTCTGCAGCAGCTCGCGCAGGTAGACCTTGGGGCTGGAGTAGAGGTGATGGGAGAGCAGGTCCACCAGACCGCGCAGGTCGACCTGAAACATGTGAGGTGGGTGAGGTGGTCGTGATGCCTGGGATGACTGTGAGGTCTGGGAGTCCATCGTCACTGCGCCGGAGGGGGAGAGCGTGCGGCGCGGGGTCGGGCGGTCCCGGCGGGGCGGTGACCGCGAAGGATGGCCGGAGCGCGTCATCCTAGAGCCGAAAAGGCCCACCTGACCAGGGGTTTCCGGATTCGTCCGGCAGGGCGTCGCGAATCCGCAGGGCAACGCCCCGGGCGAATCCGCAGGGCAGCGCTACGGCATTGTCGGTGCCGTGGTGTGCAATGGATCTCGTGCCCGCACTGGAAGAACCACTGAAACAGCCACTGAAGTCAGTGCTCGGCCCCGCCACCGCGAAGGTGATGGCCGAGCACCTCGGCCTGCACACCGTCGGCGACCTCCTCCACCACTACCCCCGCAGATACGAGGAGCGCGGTCAGCTCACCCACCTCGCCGACCTCCCCATGGACGAGCACGTCACGGTGGTCGCCCAGGTCGCCGACGCCCGCCTGCACACGTTCGCCTCCGCCAGGGCCCCGCGGGGAAAGGGCCAGCGCCTGGAGGTCACGATCACCGACGGCAGCGGCCGGCTGCAGCTGGTCTTCTTCGGCAACGGCGTCCACAAGCCCCACAAGGAACTGCTGCCGGGCACCCGCGCGATGTTCGCCGGCAAGGTCTCGCTCTTCAACCGCCGTCTCCAACTCGCCCACCCCGCCTACGAGTTGCTGCGCGGCGACAGCGAGGAGACGGTGGAGAGCTGGGCCGGCGCGCTGATCCCCCTCTACCCGGCCACGGCCAAGCTGGAGTCCTGGAAGATCGGCAAGGCGGTCCAGACGGTGCTGCCCACGGCCCGGGAAGCCCTCGACCCGCTCCCGCCCTCCCTGCGCGAGGGCCGCGGCCTGCTGCCGCTCCCCGAGGCCCTCCTGAAGATCCACCGGCCGCACAGCAAGGCGGACATCGCCGACGCCCGCGCCCGCCTGAAGTGGGACGAGGCCTTCGTCCTCCAGGTCGCGCTCGCCCGCCGCCGCCACGCGGACGCCCAGCTCCCGGCCGTCCCCCGCACACCCCGCCCCGACGGCCTCGTCACGGCCTTCGACGACCGCCTGCCCTTCACCCTCACCGAGGGCCAGCAGAAGGTCTCCCGGGAGATCTTCGACGACATCGCCACGGACCACCCGATGCACCGCCTCCTCCAGGGGGAGGTCGGCTCCGGGAAGACCCTGGTGGCGCTGCGCGCCATGCTCGCCGTGGTCGACGCGGGCGGCCAGGCGGCCATGCTCGCGCCCACCGAGGTCCTCGCCCAGCAGCACCACCGCTCGATCACCGAGATGATGGGCGAGCTGGCCAGTTGGGGGCTGTGGCGCGATGCGCCTCCGCAGAAGGGCGGCGGCGGGCGACGGGACGGAGGCACCGAGCACGCCACCAAGGTCGTCCTGCTCACCGGCTCCATGGGCGCCGCCGCCCGCCGCCAGGCCCTGCTCGACCTGGTCACCGGCGAGGCCGGCATCGTCATCGGCACACACGCCCTGATCGAGGACAAGGTCCAGTTCCACGACCTCGGCCTGGTCGTCGTCGACGAGCAGCACCGCTTCGGCGTCGAACAGCGCGACGCCCTGCGCGGCAAGGGCCGGCAGCCCCCCCACCTCCTCGTCATGACGGCCACCCCGATCCCGCGCACGGTCGCCATGACGGTCTTCGGCGACCTGGAGACCTCCGTCCTCGACCAGCTCCCGGCCGGCCGCTCCCCGATCGCGAGCCATGTGGTCCCGGCCGCCGACAAGCCCCACTTCCTCACCCGCGCCTGGGAGCGGGTCCGCGAGGAGGTGGCGAACGGTCACCAGGCGTACGTCGTGTGCCCCCGGATCGGGGACGACATCGACGAGGCGGCCGACCCGAAGAAGGCCGGCGGGAAGAAGTCCCCCGAGGACGAGGCGGAGAAGCGCCCGCCGCTCGCGGTCCTGGACGTGGCCGACCAGCTGGCCGGGGGCCCCCTGCACGGTCTGAAGGTCGAGGTCCTGCACGGCCGTATGCACCCCGACGACAAGGACGCGGTGATGCGCCGCTTCGCGGCCGGCGAGACCGACGTCCTGGTCGCCACCACGGTCATCGAGGTCGGCGTGAACGTCCCCAACGCCACGGCGATGGTCATCATGGACGCCGACCGCTTCGGTGTCTCCCAGCTCCACCAGCTGCGCGGCCGCGTCGGCCGTGGCTCGGCCCCCGGCCTGTGCCTCCTGGTCACCGAGATGCCCGAGGCGAGCGCGGCCCGCCAGCGCCTGAACGCGGTCGCCTCCACCCTCGACGGCTTCGAACTCTCCCGCATCGACCTCGAACAGCGCCGTGAGGGCGACGTCCTCGGCCAGGCCCAGTCCGGCGTCCGTTCCTCCTTGCGCGTCCTCGCGGTCATCGAGGACGAGGAGGTCATCGCGGAGGCGAGGGAGGAGGCGACGGCGGTGGTGACCGCGGATCCCGAGCTGCGGGACCTTCCGGGCCTGCGGACAGCACTGGACGCCCTGCTGGACGAGGAGAGGGAGCAGTACCTGGAGAAGGGGTGAGGCGGCAGCGTTCCCGAGGGGCGCGGGGCCGTACGGACCATGCGGCTACCGCCGTGCGGGCGCGACCAGCCACAATGAACGCAAAGCCGCCCACGGAGAAGGACCCCACATGACCCGCGTGATCGCCGGCCGGGCCGGCGGACGGCGCCTCTCGGTACCCCCCGGCACCGGAACCCGGCCCACCTCGGACCGTGCGCGCGAGGGCCTCTTCTCCACCTGGCAGTCACTGTTGGGCGGCCCCCTCGACGGCGAACGGGTCCTCGACCTCTACGCCGGCTCGGGAGCCGTGGGACTCGAGGCCCTCTCCCGCGGCGCGAGCCACACCCTCCTCGTCGAGGCCGACGCCCGCGCGGCGAGGACCGTCCGCGAGAACGTGAGGAACCTGGGCCTGCCCGGCGCCGAGGTCAGAGCGGGCAAAGCGGAACAGATCATCAAGGCGCCGGCCCCGCAGGAGCCGTACGACCTCGTCTTCCTCGACCCCCCGTACGCCGTCACGGACGACGATCTTCGCGAGATTCTGCTCACACTCCACTCGGAAGGCTGGCTCGCTGAGCAAGCGCTCGTCACCGTGGAGCGCAGCACCAGAGGCGGTGAATTCCGGTGGCCGGACGGCTTCGAGGCCATCCGGTCCCGCCGCTACGGCGAGGGAACGTTTTGGTACGGTCGCGCCGCCTCTACGTGCGAAGACGCACGATGACCGGACCGGAGAGCGAGGGATCACAAGTGCGCCGCGCCGTCTGTCCCGGGTCGTTCGACCCGATCACCAACGGACATCTCGACATCATCGCCCGAGCCTCCCGTCTGTACGACGAGGTCTACGTCGCGGTGATGATCAACAAGTCCAAGAAGGGCCTGTTCGAGATCGAGGAGCGGATCGAGCTGATCCGCGAGGTCACCGCCGACTACGCCAACGTCCGGGTCGAGGCGTTCCACGGCCTCCTCGTCGACTTCTGCAAGCAGCGTGACATCCCCGCCATCGTCAAGGGCCTGCGTGCCGTCAGCGATTTCGACTACGAACTGCAGATGGCCCAGATGAACATCGGGCTCACCGGCGTCGAAACGCTCTTCGTGCCCACCAACCCCACCTACAGCTTCCTGTCCTCCTCGCTGGTCAAGGAGGTCGCCGCATGGGGCGGAGACGTCTCCCACCTGGTGCCGGCACCCGTGCTGGAGGCCCTGAACGAGCGCCTGCGCAAGGACTGATGGGACTACAGTCGTCCCGTCCGTCTCCATCCCGGCTGTAGAGAGTGGCGAGCACAGGTGGACGTGCAGAAGAAGCTCGACGAGATCGTCTCCACGGTCTCCGGCGCCCGGTCCATGCCCATGTCGGCCTCGTGCGTGGTCAACCGCGCCGAGCTGCTCGCGCTGCTCGAAGAGGTGCGCCAGGCTCTGCCCGGCTCCCTCGCGCAGGCGCAGGAGCTGATCGGTGACCGCGAGCAGATGGTCGAGCAGGCCCGCATGGAGGCCGAGCGGATCATCGGCAACGCCCACGCCGAGCGCGGCTCGCTGATCTCCGACACCGAGGTCGCCCGCCGCTCCCAGGCCGAGGCCGACCGGATCCTGGCCGAGGCCCGCAAGGAGGCCGAGGAGATCCGCGCCGAGGCCGACGACTACGTGGACTCCAAGCTCGCCAACTTCGAGGTCGTCCTCACCAAGACCCTCGGCTCGGTCGGCCGCGGCCGCGAGAAGCTGCTCGGCACCGGTCCCGGTCTGGACGAGAACGGCTACGAGGACGAGGACGCACCCGAGCGCAGCCACGACCCGGAGACCCTGCGCCACAACGCCGACCAGTACGTCGACGCCAAGCTGGGTGCCTTCGAGGCGGTCCTCGCCAAGACCCTGGAGGCCGTCGGCCGCGGCCGGCAGAAGCTGCACGGCCGGATCGCCACGGACGACCTCGGTGCCCTCGCCGACGACACCACGACCTTCCAGCACTCCAGCGACGCCGACTACCTCGCCGACCTCGCCGCGCTCGCCGAGCAGGACGCCCCCGCCGAGCGCGTGGACCGGTCCGCCCAGGCGAAGCCGCAGCAGCCGTCGTACGAGCCGCAGCCCGCGTATGCGTACGAGCAGCAGCAGCCGGACCCCTACGGGAGCTTCCCCCAGCAGCCCGACTACGGCCAGGACCCCTACGGCTACCAGCAGGCCGACCCCTACGCCGCCGCCTACCAGGGCTCCTACGACCCCCAGCAGGCCGCCTACGACCCGCACCAGGCCCAGCAGCACCAGCAGCACCAGCAGCAGGGCTACGCGCTGGACGAGACCAGCCTCTTCGACACCGGCATGATCAGCGCGGAGCAGCTGCGGGCCTACGAGCAGGGGCGCGGTCTGCAGTGACGTCCCGGATTGGGCCCTGAGCGAAAGGTCCAGTATCCTGGCTCTTCGGTCGCGTGTACGTCCGCGATCTCCGCTGCCCGGAACATCGTCGGGCGGCGGCCCTCCGAGCTCGAAGATCGAAAGCAGGAATGGCCTCCAACGCCCGCCTCGACCACCGCAACCCTCTCGTGTTCGACACGCACGAGCTGGGGCGGCGTCCTGGCGCGCTGCAGCGCCTGACCCGCACGATCGACGCTCCCGCGGATCTCGGCATCCAGGGGGTCATCGGAGTGCCGGAAGGCGCGCCGGTGGAGCTCGAACTCCGGCTCGAGTCGGTCATGGAAGGGGTGCTCGTCACAGGCACCGCCCGTGCACAGGCCGAGGGGGAGTGCGTAAGGTGTCTGGAGCCGGTCGGGCTGGAGCTCGAAGCGGACTTCCAGGAACTGTTCTCGTACCCTGACGCCGACGACCGGGGCCGCGTGATCGCGGAACCGGGCGACGACGCCGAGGACGACGAGGACAGGTTCTTCCTCGAGGACGGACTCTTCGACCTCGAGCCTGTGCTGCGCGATGCGGTGGTGCTCGCACTGCCGATGCAGCCGGTGTGCCAGGAAGACTGTCCGGGCCTGTGCTCCGAGTGCGGAGCGCGGCTCGCGGACGACCCGGACCACCAACACGACGCCGTCGACATCCGTTGGGCGGCTTTGCAGGGACTCGCCGGTTCACTCGAAGACGGCGAGAAGGACGAGATGAGCGGCGGCGCGCCTCAGTCAGCACGCGCCGACGAGAAGCAGGAGAAGTAGCCGTGGCTGTTCCGAAGCGGAAGATGTCGCGCAGCAACACGCGCCACCGCCGGTCGCAGTGGAAGGCTGCGGTCCCCACCCTGGTTGCGTGCGAGCGCTGCCACGAGCCCAAGCAGCAGCACATCGCGTGCCCGTCTTGCGGCACCTACAACAAGCGCCAGGTCCTCGAAGTCTGAGCGGGCTGGTGAGAGGCACTGTGTCCAGTCCCAAGAAGGCGGAAGACGCCAAGGCGGACGCACCCGCCAAGAAGAAGGCGGACAACCAGGCCTCGTCCCACACGCTTCTGGAAGGGCGGCTCGGCTACCAGGTCGAGTCCGCCCTTCTGGTGCGCGCGCTGACCCACCGTTCCTACGCGTACGAGAACGGCGGTCTGCCGACGAACGAGCGACTGGAGTTCCTCGGGGACTCCGTGCTCGGCCTCGTCGTCACGGACACGCTGTACCGCACCCACCCCGACCTGCCCGAAGGCCAGCTGGCCAAGCTGCGGGCCGCGGTGGTCAACTCGCGTGCGCTGGCGGAGGTCGGCCGTGGCCTCGACCTGGGCTCCTTCATCCGGCTCGGCCGCGGTGAAGAGGGCACGGGCGGCCGGGACAAGGCGTCCATCCTGGCCGACACCCTGGAAGCGGTGATCGGCGCGGTCTATCTCGATCAGGGCCTCGAGGCGGCGTCCGAGCTGGTGCACCGGCTCTTCGACCCGCTGATCGAGAAGTCCTCGAACCTCGGTGCCGGCCTGGACTGGAAGACCAGTCTCCAGGAGCTCACCGCGATCGAGGGGCTCGGCGTGCCCGAGTACCTGGTCACGGAGACCGGCCCCGACCACGAGAAGACCTTCACTGCTGCCGCCCGCGTCGGAGGCGTCTCGTACGGCACCGGCACCGGCCGCAGCAAGAAGGAGGCGGAGCAGCAGGCCGCCGAGTCCGCATGGCGGTCCATCCGGGCCGCGGCGGACGAGCGCGCCAAGGCGGCCAAGGAAGCCCAGGAGGCTGACGAGGAAGCCAAGGCGCTCGCTGCCAAGGACGGCGACCCGTCGTCCGCCTCCGCCTGACCCGCAGCAGAACCGAGCGCCCGCTTCCCCGTCCATGACGGAGCGGGCGCTCGGCTCGTCCACCGCTTCCGTACTCGTCCACCGCATCCGTACGGGGGGTCCTGATGCCCGAGTTGCCCGAGGTCGAGGTCGTCCGGCGCGGCCTGGCGCGCTGGGTCGCCCACCGCACCGTCGCCGAGGTCGAGGTGCTGCACCCGCGTGCCGTACGCCGGCACATCGCGGGCGCCGACGACTTCGCGCACCGGCTCAAGAGCCACCACATCGGCACGCCCAGCCGCCGCGGCAAGTACCTGTGGCTGCCGCTGGAGGAGACGAACCAGTCCGTGCTGGCCCACCTCGGCATGAGCGGTCAGCTGCTGGTGCAGCCGCACGAGGCGCCGGACGAGAAGCATCTGCGCATCCGGCTCCGGTTCGCCGACTCCCTGGGCACGGAGCTCCGTTTCGTCGACCAGCGCACCTTCGGCGGGCTGTCGTTGCACGACAACACCCCGGACGGCCTGCCCGACGTCATCGCGCACATCGCCCGTGACCCCCTGGATCCCCTGTTCGACGACGAGGCGTTCCACCGGGCGCTGCGCCGCAAGCGGACCACCGTCAAACGGGCCCTGCTGGACCAGTCGCTGATCAGCGGTGTCGGCAACATCTACGCGGACGAGGCGCTGTGGCGCGCCCGCATCCACTACGAGCGCCCGACTGCGAACCTCACCCGCCCGGTCACCACGGAACTGCTGCGGCACGTCCGGGACGTGATGAACGCGGCCCTCGCCGTCGGCGGCACCAGCTTCGACAGCCTGTACGTCAACGTCAACGGCGAGTCGGGCTACTTCGACCGGTCCCTGGACGCGTACGGGCGCGAGGGTCAGCCCTGCCGCCGCTGCGGCACCCCCATGCGCCGCCGGCCCTGGATGAACCGCTCCAGTTACTTCTGCCCCAGGTGTCAGAGGGCGCCGCGCGTCTCGTCGTAACGCACCCGGGCCGCCAGTACGTCGTCCATGGCGCCCTCCACGCAGTGGATGAGCGCCAGCAGCCGCTCGGCCACCTGACGGCCCAGGTCGGTCAGTTGGTAGTCCACGCGCGGCGGGTTGGTCGGCTGCGCCTCCCGGTGCACCAGGCCGTCGCGCTCCAGCGCGTGCAGCGTCTGGGACAGCATCTTCTCGCTGACGCCGTCGACGCGGCGGCGCAGCTCGTTGAAGCGCAGCGAGCCCTCGTACAGCGCGCCGAGCGTCAGTCCGCCCCAGCGGCCCGTGACGTGCTCCAGCGTGCCGCGTGACGGGCAGGCCTTGGCGAAGACGTCGTAGGCGAGGTCGTCGGAGTCCTGGGTGGTGGCGGTCATGGCGCAAGGGTACGCCCGCACAGCGCTACCCACCAGCTTGCACTTACTAGAAGTTAGTGCTTTCCTGAGGTTACTGCTTTCGAGCTGCCCATTCGAGGAGTTCCTGTGACCACCCCTGTCACCACCCCTGTCGTTTCCATCGCCTACCACTCCGGTTTCGGCCACACCGCCGTGCTCGCCGAGGCCGTCCGCGCCGGTGCCGCCGACGCGGGTGCCGAGGTGCACCTGATCAAGGTCGACGAGATCACCGACGAGCAGTGGGAGACGCTGGACCGCTCCGACGCGATCGTCTTCGGCTCGCCCACCTACATGGGCACCGCCTCCGGGGCCTTCCACGTCTTCGCCGAGGCGACCTCCAAGCGCTGGTTCGGCCAGGACTGGAAGGACAAGCTGGCCGCGGGCTTCACCAACTCCGCCTCCAAGAGCGGCGACAAGCTGCACACCCTGCAGTTCTTCCAGACCCTCGCCGCCCAGCACGGCATGCACTGGGTCAACCTCGGCCTGCTCCCCGGCTGGAACGCCAGCACCGCCTCGGAGAACGACCTCAACCGCCTCGGCTTCTTCGCCGGCGCCGCCGCCCAGAGCAACAACGACCAGGGCCCCGAGGGCGTCCACAAGGCCGACATCGCCACGGCCGAGCACCTGGGCCGCCGTGTCGCCGCGACGGCACGCGTGTTCACGCAGGGACGGGCGGCGGCCTAGAGCGGCGAGGGCGGACCGTCCGCCAAGACGTGGCCGGGTCCCGCTGAGCGGCTGGTCCAAGAAGAAAGTGGTGCCGCTCCAGCGGGGCAGGGTGTGCGCGAAGGCGAGCGTCTCCTTGTTGTAGCGGTCCGGATCGCTCATGTGGAGGCGGTGTCCGGCGCCGTCGATCACGACGAGCCTCGCGTCGGGGAGCAGGGCGGGGGTCCCGCGCCCGGTCTGCGGGCATCCTGCCCGGACGCGGGTCGATGTGTGGAAGAGTCGGACGCCGTTGCCCCAGCAGGCCGCACGAGGTCCGCCCGTGTGGTCGAGGATCAGGAGCCGTGCATGTCCGATGAGATCACGCTGCGCCCCGTGACCGCCGACGATCTCGACCTGTTCGAGCGCGAGTTCAACGGGCCGGAGGGGACCGGCCCGTACCAGTGGTTCGGCTTCGGCTCACCGGCCGGCCTGCGCCGGCAGTTCGCGGAGACCGGCCTGCTCGGCCCCGACGTGGGCGTGCTCTGCGTCGCGGAGGCGAGCCGGACGGTGGGCCGGGTCGAGTGGTTCGCCGGCACCTGGGGGCGGCCCGCCACTTCCACCTGCTGGACCCTGGCGATCGGCCTGGTGCCGGCCGCGCGCGGCCGCGGCATAGGCACTCGGGCCCAGCGACTGCTGGCCGAGTACCTCTTCGACCACACCAGGGCCGAACGGCTCCAGGCCTGGACGGACTGTGCCAACCTCGCCGAGCAGCGTGCGCTGGAGAAGGCGGGCTTCGTCAGGGAGGGCGTGCTGCGCTCAGCGCAGTGGCGCGGCGGCCGGTGGCACGATCAGGTGATCTTCTCCATGCTCCGCGCGGAGCGGTCCGGCGGCGAAGTCTGAGCCGGTCATGGACAAGATTCGCATGCCGAGGCCGGCCGTCGGCTCCACCCTGCGGACCTTCCCCCACTTGATGTTGATGCTGATGCCGTCCGGCGCGACCCGTACTCGGGCCGCCGTCGATGCGGCCCTCCGGGACGACTCGGCTGCCGATGACGGCCCCGAGGCGGCCCGAGGGGCCTCATAGGTCGCTGACCTGCGGGATTCTCAATACCCGAAGTCCTGTGTCCACCAAGGGCCGCCCGCACCGAAGTGGACGCCGACCCCGAGGGTCTTGAAGTCGCAGTTCAGTATGTTGGCGCGGTGGCCGGGGCTGTTCATCCAGGCCTCCATCACGGCCGCCGCGTCGGCCTGCCCGCGGGCTATGTTCTCGCCGCCCAGGTCGGTGATGCCCGCCGCCGAGGCCCGGTCCCAGGGCGTCTTGCCGTCCGGGTCGGTGTGGTCGAAGAAGCCCCGTGCCGCCATGTCGTCGCTGAAGGACTCGGCCAGCGTGGTCAGCGAGGAGTTCGCCGCCAGCGGGCTGCAGCCGACCTTCGCCCGCTCCTGGTTGACGAGCTTGAGCACCTCCGCCTCGGCCGCGTTCGCCGCCGACACCGACACCGGGGCGGAACTCGCCTTCGGTGTCTTGCTCGCCGTAGGCGACGGGGTGCTCTCGGGCTTGCCGGACGGGGGCGCCGTCGGCGTCGGCTCCTCGGTCGCCGTCTGCGACGGGGTCGGCGCGGGGGACGCCGGCGCGGAGGACGACGACGCCGACGCCGGTGCGGAGGACGCCGGCGCGGAGGACGACGACGCCGACGCCGGTGCGGCGGGGCTCGGCGACTGCGGGCGCGTGCTGTTCCGGCTGGTGCCGGCGGTGCCCTGGTGGATGTCGGCGCCGCCCGAGGTGCCACCCTGCTCGACGGCCGTGTTGCTGGGCGTGACCGCCGCCTGCACCTGCTCGCCGCCGGTGGTGTGCGTAACGCCGCCGAGCCGGTAGTTCTGCAGACCCGGCACCACGCCCGTGGCGACGGCGGCCGTACCGAGGGCGACGGCGGCGGACACCCCGAGCAGGCCCGTGCGCACCGGCCGCGGACCCGTCTTGCGGCGCCGGTGGCCGGGGGAGTGGCCGCCGCCCGGCGTGAAGCCACCGCCCCCGGCGCCGCCGGGGCCGTCGCCCTCCGCCGCGAACAGGTAGGCGTGCGCCCGGGCGGTCGCGTCGGCGTAGCCCAGCGGCTGCAGACCGGTCGACGGGGTGTGGGCGTCAGGGTTCAGATACGGGGCGATGCCCCGGGGTGTCCGCTCGCGGCGGACGAGCTCACCGCTCAGGTACGGCGCGATGTCGCGAGGCGGCTGTTCGCGGCGGACGAGCTCACCCGTGTACGAGTCCTGCGGGTCCACGCTCCCGGGAAGGGTGCGCTGCGTGTCCGTGACCCGCGTGGCGCGGCCCTTGGCGGCGCGGCCGGCGGCGGAGCGTCGGTGGCGGCCCATGTCCTTGCCCTCTCCCTCGTCTCGCGGTCGACCGGCACCGGTGCGTGACTCCCTCTGGCCAACCGGATTCACTCGATCGAGTGAGTTTCATATGAGATTCATCGGGTCGGGACGGTACCGCATGCCGCTGAAGGGTGATGTGTCCCGAACGACATCGGCCGGTTAGGTTGCACCCATGAGCGAGGATGTGCGACTGGTCGCCTGGGTGCGCGGACGTGTGCAAGGTGTGGGTTTCCGCTGGTTCACGCGGGCCAAGGCGCTGGAGATCGGCGGCCTGAGTGGTTTTGCTCTCAATTTGGCCGACGGTCGCGTCCAGGTGGTCGCGGAGGGCTCCCGGGAGGGCTGCGAGGGGCTCCTGGACTGGCTTCAGGGAGACGACACGCCCGGACATGTGGACGGCGTCACGGAGATCTGGGACACACCCCGCGGTGGCTACGACGGCTTCGCCATCCGCTGAGCCGATCCTGTAAAGGGGCGCAGGCAGGCGCACGGGGAGCTGCCGGGGGCACATGCGCACAGCAGAAACGACCTGGTGGTTGCCAAGAACGGCCGGGCATGGCAGGCTCCGCTGATACAGCTGATCGCCACGCCCTGAGGGCCCCGGATGACTCGCAGCGCCGCCGCTTCTCCGGCCGCGCGCCCCGGCTCGCCCGCCAATACGGGGCGTGATCGTGTTGACCGTCAAACTTTTTGGTGAGACGCTGAAAGCCCCGCGCACCTTAGCTGTTTGGCATGGAGCAACAGCAGAGCAACACCCGGATGTGCCAAGCACCGCGGGTGCAATCCCTCACGACCCACACCGCATCGGTCGGTCACTCATTGTGGAGGACCATCCATCATGGCAAAGGCGCTTCTCGGTTACGTCGGCGGCTCCGACCCTCGACTCCTCGCCGAGATGCGACGGCTGCAGCAGCGCGTTCAGGACCTGGAGTCCGAGCTCGTACGGATCCAGGCGGAGAACGAAGCGCTGACGGCTGCCGCCTCTCAGGACAGGATCATGGAGAGCATCGACGCACACCAGGCGGAGCCTGCGCTCACCTGATCACTGCATCGCTCCACGACAGCAGTCGCAGTGATGGGGCTGCCGTATCAACCGCTCAGTTGATCCCGACGACCGCAACCCGGCCGTCAGAGTCGCAAGGGACGCTTCGGCGTCCCTTCCTTCTTTGCCCCGCGCATCCTTTCACTGTCTTTAACGTACGGTGTGCCCTGCATGTTCAACGGCGAAACCGCGCGGTTGCGAGGGTTCATGCAGTGAGATAGCGGTGCCGGGTAGAGTCCGGCGGCGTGCACCTCAAGGCCCTGACCCTCCGCGGGTTCAAGTCGTTCGCCTCGGCGACCACACTCCGGTTCGAGCCGGGCATCACGTGTGTCGTAGGCCCGAACGGCTCGGGCAAGTCCAACGTCGTGGACGCGCTCAGCTGGGTCATGGGCGAACAGGGCGCCAAGTCGCTGCGCGGCGGCAAGATGGAGGACGTCATCTTCGCCGGCACCACCGGCCGCCCTCCGCTCGGCCGCGCCGAGGTGTCCCTGACCATCGACAACTCCGACGGCGCCCTGCCCATCGAGTACGCCGAGGTCACCATCACGCGGATCATGTTCCGCAACGGCGGCAGCGAGTACCAGATCAACGGCGACACCTGCCGTCTGCTGGACATCCAGGAGCTGCTGAGCGACTCCGGCATCGGCCGGGAGATGCACGTCATCGTCGGCCAGGGGCAGCTCGACTCCGTCCTGCACGCGGATCCCATGGGCCGCCGCGCCTTCATCGAAGAGGCCGCGGGTGTGCTCAAGCACCGCAAGCGCAAGGAGAAGGCCCTGCGCAAGCTGGACGCGATGCAGGCCAACCTCGCGCGCGTGCAGGACCTCACCGACGAACTCCGCCGCCAGCTCAAGCCGCTCGGGCGGCAGGCGGCGGTCGCCCGCCGGGCCGCCGTGATCCAGGCCGACCTGCGCGACGCCCGCCTGCGGCTGCTGGCCGACGACCTCGTACGACTGCGCGAGGCGCTCAGCGCCGAGATCGCCGACGAGGCGGCCCTGAAGGAGCGCAAGGAGATCGCCGAGCAGGAGCTGAAGAAGGCCCTGTACCGCGAGGGCCTGCTGGAGGACGAGGTACGGCAGCTCACGCCCCGCCTCCAGCGTGCCCAGCAGACCTGGTACGAGCTGTCCCAGCTGGCCGAACGCGTCCGCGGCACCGTCTCGCTGGCCGACGCCCGGGTGAAGAGCGCCACCTCCGCGTCCCCCGAGGAGCGGCGCGGCCGCGACCCCGAGGACCTGGAGCGGGAGGCGGCCCGTGTCCGTGAGCAGGAGGCCGAGCTGGAGGCGGCCCTTGAGGCGGCCCAGCACGCCCTCGACGACACCGTCGCCCACCGCGCCGAACTGGAACGGGAACTGGCCGTCGAGGAACGCCGGCTGAAGGACGTGGCCCGAGCCATCGCCGACCGGCGCGAGGGCCTGGCCCGCCTGTCCGGGCAGGTCAACGCGGCCCGCTCGCGCGCGGCCTCGGCGCAGGCCGAGATCGACCGCCTGGCCGCGGCCCGGGACGAGGCCCACGAGCGCGCGGTACGTGCCCAGGAGGAGTACGAGGCCCTGAAGGCCGAGGTGGACGGCCTCGACGCCGGCGACGCGGATCTCGCCGAGCAGCATGAGGCGGCCAAGCGGCAGCTCGCCGAGGCCGAGGCGGCCCTGAGCACGGCCCGGGAGGCGGCCACCGCGGCCGAACGTGACCGCGCCGCGACCCGGGCCCGCCACGAGGCCCTGGCTCTGGGCCTCCGCCGCAAGGACGGCACCGGAACACTCCTCGCCGCACGGGACCGGCTCACCGGGGTCCTGGGCCCGGCGGCGGAACTGCTGACGGTCACGCCGGGCTACGAGATCCCGCTGGCCGCCGCCTTCGGCGCGGCGGCGGACGCGATCGCCGTGTCGACCCCCGCGGCGGCAGCCGAGGCGATCAGACTCCTGCGCACACAGGACGGCGGCCGGGCGGCCCTGATCCTTGCGGGGGCGCCTGAGCCGCCGGCGCAGGGCGACGCGCCCCACGGGGGCGCGGGGCAGCATGACCATGCGGCTCCGCCTCGGGGCGCGACCGGCCTGGGAGGACCCGCGGACGCCGGACCGTCCGGCACCGCCGTCCCGGCGCCGCGCTTCGCCGCTGAATTCGTCCGCGGCCCCGCCGACCTCACGACCTCCGTCCACCGTCTTCTGCAGGGAATCGCGGTCGTCGGCACCCTGGAGGAAGCCGAGGCCCTGGTCCAGGCCCACCCGGAGCTGACCGCCGTCACCGCCGAAGGCGATCTGCTCGGCGCCCATTTCGCGCACGGCGGGTCGGCCGGCGCGCCGAGTCTGCTGGAGGTGCAGGCCTCCGTCGACGAGGCCGCGGCCGAGCTGGCCGAGCTGGCGGTGCGGTGTGCGCAGCTGGCCCAGGAGCAGCGGGCGGCGGCGGAACGGCGCTCCGAGGCCGCCATGCTGGTGGAGGACGTCGGCGAGCGGCGCCGGGCCGCCGACCGGGAGAAGTCGGCCGTCGCCCAGCAGCTCGGCCGGCTCGCCGGACAGGCGCGGGGTGCGGCCGGGGAGGCCGAGCGGTCGGCCGCGGCCGCCGCGCGAGCGCAGGAGGCGCTGGAGAAGGCCGTGCAGGAGGCCGAGGAACTGGCCGAGCGGCTGGCGGTCGCCGAGGAGATGCCCGTCGAGGAGGAGCCGGACACCTCGGTGCGGGACCGGCTCGCCGCCGACGGCGCCAACGCCCGGCAGACCGAGATGGAGGCCCGCCTCCAGGTCCGTACCCACGAGGAACGGGTCAAGGGACTCGCCGGGCGGGCCGACTCACTCGACCGGGCCGCCCGTGCCGAACGCGAGGCACGCGCGCGTGCCGAGCAGCGCCGCGCCCGGCTGCGGCACGAGGCGGCCGTGGCGGAGGCCGTCGCCTCCGGTGCCCGGCAGCTGCTCGCGCACATCGAGGTGTCGCTCGCCCGTGCCGAGCGGGAGCGCACCGCCGCCGAGGCCGCGAAGGCGCAGCGTGAGCAGGAGCTGACCGCCGCGCGCACCGCCGGACGCGAACTGAAGGCCGAACTCGACAAGTTGACGGATTCGGTGCACCGCGGCGAGGTACTCGGTGCCGAGAAGCGGCTGCGCATAGAGCAGCTGGAGACCAAGGCGCTGGAGGAGCTGGGTGTCGAGCCGGAGGGGCTGGTGGCCGAGTACGGCCCGCAGCAGCCCGTGCCGCCCTCGCCCCCCGCCGACGGCGAGGTGCTGCCGGATGACCCGGAGCATCCCCGCAATCAGCCCCGGCCCTTCGTGCGGGCCGAGCAGGAGAAGCGGCTCAAGGCGGCCGAGCGGGCGTACCAGCAGCTCGGCAAGGTCAACCCGCTGGCGCTGGAGGAGTTCGCGGCGCTGGAGGAGCGGCACAAGTTCCTCAGCGAGCAGCTGGAGGACCTGAAGAAGACCCGTGCCGACCTGCTTCAGGTGGTGAAGGAGGTCGACGAGCGCGTCGAGCAGGTGTTCACGGAGGCCTACCGGGACACCGCCCGTGAGTTCGAGGGCGTCTTCAGCCGGCTCTTCCCGGGCGGCGAGGGGCGGCTTCTGCTCACCGACCCCGACAACATGCTCACCACGGGCGTGGACGTCGAGGCGCGCCCGCCGGGCAAGAAGGTCAAGCGGCTCTCCCTGCTCTCCGGCGGCGAGCGCTCGCTGACGGCGGTCGCGCTGCTGGTGTCGATCTTCAAGGCCCGCCCGAGCCCGTTCTACGTCATGGACGAGGTCGAGGCGGCCCTGGACGACACCAACCTCCAGCGGCTGATCCGGATCATGCAAGAGCTGCAGGAGGCCTCGCAGCTGATCGTGATCACGCACCAGAAGCGCACGATGGAGGTCGCCGACGCGCTCTACGGCGTGTCGATGCAGGGCGACGGCGTCTCCAAGGTCATTTCCCAGCGCCTCCGTTAGCGGGGACCCTCGTCAAGATCGGCCTACTCTGTGTTCAAGAAGTGAACGCGGAGTGTCCATGGACATCGTTAAATTCACAGCCGTTGAAGTATTGACTTCGAAACTTGAAGGCATAGTCTCTGCAACGTTGCTTTTACCTTCAGGTCTCACCTGGAAGGGCTCGCCCCCCACGCGGCAGCGTTGCCGCGCCCGAGGAGATTCAACGTGACCAGCACAGCGCAGGCACCTCAGTCAGGAGTCAGGACGGCTCATCCCGAACATCTCGGGCACGTCATCTTCATCGCGGCGGCCGCCGCCATGGGCGGTTTCCTCTTCGGCTACGACAGCTCCGTGATCAACGGCGCGGTCGAGGCCATCCGCACCAAGTACGACATCGGCTCCGCGGCCCTCGCCCAGGTCATCGCCGTCGCCCTGATCGGCTGTGCCGTCGGCGCCGCCACGGCCGGCCGCATAGCCGACCGCATCGGCCGCATCCGCTGCATGCAGATCGCCGCCGTCCTCTTCACCGTCAGCGCCGTCGGCTCCGCGCTGCCCTTCGCGCTGTGGGACCTCGCCCTCTGGCGCATCGTCGGCGGCTTCGCCATCGGCATGGCCTCCGTCATCGGCCCGGCCTACATCGCCGAGGTCGCCCCGCCCGCCTACCGCGGCCGGCTCGGCTCCTTCCAGCAGGCCGCGATCGTCGTCGGCATCGCCATCTCCCAGCTGGTCAACTGGGGTCTGCTCAACGCCGCCGGGGGCAACCAGCGCGGTCACCTGATGGGCCTGGAGGCCTGGCAGGTCATGCTCGGCGTGATGGTCGTCCCGGCCGTCCTCTACGGCATGCTCTCCTTCGCGATCCCCGAGTCCCCGCGCTTCCTGCTCTCCGTCGGCAAGCGTGAGCGTGCCAAGGAGATCCTCGCCGAGGTCGAGGGGCGTGACGTCGACATGGACGCCCGCGTCGCCGAGATCGAGCACGCGATGAAGAGCGAGCACAAGTCCACCTTCAAGGACCTGCTCGGCGGCGGCTTCTTCTTCAAGCCGATCGTCTGGATCGGCATCGGCCTGTCGGTGTTCCAGCAGTTCGTCGGCATCAACGTCGCGTTCTACTACTCCTCGACGCTGTGGCAGTCGGTCGGCGTCGACCCGACGGACTCGTTCTTCTACTCCTTCACGACCTCGATCATCAACATCATCGGCACCGTGATCGCGATGATCTTCGTGGACCGCGTCGGCCGCAAGCCGCTCGCCCTCATCGGCTCCGTCGGCATGGCCGTCGGTCTCGCGCTGGAGGCCTGGGCGTTCAGCTACCACCTGGTCGACGGCAAGCTGCCGAGCACCCAGGGCTGGGTCGCCCTGATCGCCGCCCACGTGTTCGTCCTCTTCTTCGCCCTGTCGTGGGGCGTGGTGGTCTGGGTCTTCCTCGGCGAGATGTTCCCGAACAAGATCCGCGCCGCCGCGCTGGGCGTCGCCGCCTCCGCGCAGTGGATCGCCAACTGGGCCATCACGGCGAGCTTCCCGTCGCTGGCCGACTGGAACCTGTCCGGCACGTACATCATCTACACCGCCTTCGCGGCGCTCTCCATCCCGTTCGTCCTGAAGTTCGTCAAGGAGACGAAGGGCAAGACACTGGAGGAGATGGGCTGACCCGGACAGCCCCCGAGACCGAGGAGAACGGGCCCAAGACCCCGCTGCCCCTCTCCTCGCACCACCCGCCGCCCCCGCACCGGCCACTGCCCGGTCCGGGGGCGGCGGTGTCACGAGGCGCACTCACCGGATCAGGACCCCGCCCCCGATCTCCAGCGCCTTGCGACAGCTCTCCTCGATGATCCGCAACCGGAGCTCGATCCGGTGCCCGGGACGCCCGGTGCCCCGGGCGACGTCGTCCAGGCGCGCACGCAGCAGGGCCTCGCTCCGCAGGCCGGTCACCTCGGCGGCCTCGACGCAGAGATCGTCCTCGGCCGGCTTCGGCAGGAGACGGGCGCCCAGCGAGCGCACCGTCTGCGACCCCCACACCGCCGTACGCCACGACTCGAAACCGCCCGATTGGTACACGTCGTCCGGCACGTCCAGGACGCGTACCGCTCCGCCCGGCTCGCGGACGAACACCTCCACCAGAGGACTCATGGCGGCAGTGGACCAGCCACGGACCGGGCCGCGCCACCGGACAGCGCCGTGGCTCAGCCCGCCACCGCCGGCACCACGCGTTCCGCGAACAGTCTGAGGCTCCGCCACCCCTCCTCCACCGGCATCCCGCCCACCAGCGGATGCAGCACCAGGCTCTCCAGGCCCTGGGCCACGCACTCCTGCGGTGTGAGGACCCGGTAGACACCCTCCGCGCGCAGTTCCCCCACCGTCGTGGCGGCCGACGTCACCGCCGAGCGCATCCGGCCCGACTGCCAGGACGCGTAGGTCCGCGCCTCGTGCAGGAAATGCTCGCCGTACGCCGCCCAGGCCCGGTCGGGGTCCTCGGCGATGTGGAGCAGCGGGGTCTCGGCGGCCGGCATCATCACCCAGCCCTCGGTGCCGTACTCGGCGAGCCTCTCCTTGTAGTACGCCTCCAGCTCCGGCAGGTGCGCGCTCGGGAAGAAGGGCAGGCCGAGACGGGCGGCCCGGCGGGCGGCGGCCTTGGAGGAACCGCCGACCAGGAGAAGGGGGTGCGGATCGGTGTAGGGACGCGGAGTGAGCCGCACCGTACGGCCGCGGTGGGTGAACCGCTCACCGGACCATGCCTTCAGCAGGGTCTGCAGCAGCTCGTCCTGGATCCGGCCCCGGCGCTCGAAGTCCACGCCGAACAGGGCGTACTCCTCGGGCCGGTAGCCGATCCCGGCCACCGTGACCAGCCGCCCGCCGCTCAGCAGGTCCAGTACGGCGATGTCCTCGGCCAGCCGCAGCGGGTCGTGCAGCGGGCCGATCACCGCCGACACCGTCACGGCGATGTTCCGGGTGGCGCCGAACACCGCGCCCGCGAAGGCGAACGGCGACGGCAGCCAGTTGTTCTCCGCGCCGTGGTGCTCCTCGGTCTGCACGGTGCTGATCCCGTGCGCGTCCGCGTACGCGGCCATCTCCAGGGCGGCCCGGTAGCGGGCGGAGAGGACGGCGGGGCCGGCGCCGGGAGCGACGAGGTTGAAACGGACGACCGTGACGGGCATGGGAAGTCCCCCTCCGGTGCGATGCGGTGGAGGGGGACGGTAGCTGACGAAGCATCAGATGGCTATGGGGGAGCGGGAGGTGGAGCCGCGGGATGACCGACGCCATACCCACCGGTCCGCGGGCGGAGGCCGGCCGGGGCCGGGCCGCGCTCCGGCTCGACCCGGACTACCTGCGGTGGCCGGGCCGGCCACCGCTGCTGCCTCGACGACGCCGACCAGGGCGCCCGGGACCGCTGCGGCCACCTCCGTTGCCGGGCGGGTGCCGCTCTGCACGGGAGCGGCCTGCCCGGCTGAGGCCGCCCGTCACACGGAGGCGGTCGCGCGCTCCTCGGCCGGCTCGGTGACCCCGGCCGGCTTCGTCACCGCCGGCTTCGTCACCGCCGGCTTCGGCAGCGCCAGGTACAGCGCGCCCGAGATCACGATCGTGGCGACCCAGCCGAGGCCGTACTCGCCGATGACGTTGTTCTTGGCGAGCGGGCCGGTGAACCAGTCCGAGGCCGTGAACATCAGGCCCGAGACCAGGCCGATCGCCCAGGAGGCCACGGCCGCGGGGGAGAAGCCGCCCTTGTACCAGTAGGCGCTGGTGCGGGACGTGTCCGACATGGCCTCGCCGTCGTACTCGGTGCGCCGGAGCATGTCCGCGCCGAAGACGCCGACCCAGGCGGAGAAGGCGACCGCGAGCAGCGACAGGAAGGCGATGAACGAGCCCATGAAGCTCGTGGCCACCAGCATCAGCACCCCGCCGAAGATCAGCGAGATCACGGCGTTCACGGAGACCGCCCAGTGCCGCGGCACCTTGAAGCCGAGGGTCTGCGCGGTGAAGCCCGCCGAGTACATCGACATCGAGTTGATCAGCAGCATGCCGATCAGCGCGATGAACAGGTAGGGCACCGCGATCCAGGTCGGCAGGATCTGGCCGAGGAAGGACACCGGGTCGGTCGCCGAGGCAAGGTCAGGCGTGGAGACCGCCATCACGGCGCCCATGAGGACCATGGGGAGGACGACGACTCCGGCGCCGCCGACCGCCGTCCCGACGATCGCCTTCGACGAGGCCGTGCGCGGCAGATAGCGGGTGAAGTCCGGCGCGGTCGGGATCCAGCTGACACCGCCGGCCGCGATCATGCCCACACCGGTGATCACGGCGGCCGTCGAGCCGGCGCCGTGGTGCATCACCTCGGACCAGTCCGTCCTCACGGCCAGGTACACCAGGACCAGTACCGAGAAGACGCCGAAGAAATAGGTCGCGTACTTGTTGCACTTCTGCACGGCGTTGATGCCGAGCCCGGAGATCGCGAAGGTCGCCACGACGAACACCAGCAGCATCGCCATGTCCAGCACGCTGTTGGCCTTGAGGCCGAACAGGATGTCCAGGATGGTGAGCATCGCGTACGCGCCGGTCACCGCGTTGATCGTCTCCCAGCCCCAGCGGGCGACCCAGATCAGCGAGCCGGGCAGCAGGTTGCCCCGCTGGCCGAAGACCGCGCGCGACAGCGCCATGCCCGGGGCGCCGCCGCGCTTGCCGGCGATGCCGATCAGACCGACCAGGCCGTACGACACGACCGGCGCCGCCACCGCGACGACGAGCGCCTGCCAGATGTTCAGGTGGTAGGCCACGACCAGGCTCGCGCCCATCGTCAGCAGCAGCACGCTGATGTTGGCGCCGACCCAGGTGGGGAACAGCTCACGGGTCCTGGCGGTGCGCTCGTGATCCGGGACCTGCTCGATGCCTCGGGTCTCGAGAGCGCCTTCGGTCTCGACGGTTTTGCTCATGAAAAAGGGGCCAGACGTGGGGGGACGGGGGACGGTCCGGACTCTACGCGCGTCAACGGAAGCCCCGCCATCGTACTTTGATCCGAGTCCTTGTATTAAGCGGCGTTTGTCTCTCGGGGGAAGCCACAAACACACGCCCGCCGCAGCCCATGGCTGATACTGGACGCGTTATGGAAACCGTCATCCTTGCTGTAGTCATCGCCGTGGTCGTGCTCGGCGCGCTCGGCGGGCTGATCGTGGGCAGCCGGCGCCGCAAGCCGTTGCCTCCGCCGCCCCCCAAGACGCCCGACATCACCGCGCCACCGGCCGAGCCGCACGTCGGCGACGAGGCCGAGACGCCGCGCGACGAACCGCGCCGGACGATCGAGGAGGTGGATCTCCCGGGCGGCCCCGCGCCGGTCGCCGTCGAGGAGCCCCCTGCCGTTGTCGAGGCTCCCGAGATCGAGATCCCGGAGCCCACCGCGGGGCGGCTGGTCCGCCTGCGCGCCCGCCTGTCCCGCTCCCAGAACGCCCTGGGCAAGGGCCTGCTCACGCTGCTCTCGCGCGAGCATCTGGACGAGGAGACCTGGGAGGAGGTCGAGGACACTCTGCTCACCGCCGACGTCGGCGTGCAGCCCACCCAGGAGCTGGTCGAGAGCCTGCGCGAGCGGGTGAGGGTGCTCGGCACCCGCACCCCCGTGGAGCTGCGCGGCCTGCTGCGCGAAGAGCTGCTCAAGATCATCGGCACGGATCTCGACCGCACCGTCAAGACCGAGCCCGAGGACCGCAAGCCCGGCATCGTGATGGTCGTCGGCGTCAACGGCACCGGCAAGACCACCACCACCGGAAAGCTCGCCCGTGTGCTCGTCGCCGACGGCCGCAGCGTCGTCCTGGGGGCCGCGGACACCTTCCGTGCCGCCGCCGCCGACCAGCTGCAGACCTGGGGCGAGCGCGTCGGCGCCTACACCGTGCGCGGGCCCGAGGCCGGTGACCCCGCCTCCGTCGCCTTCGACGCGGTCAAGGAAGGCAAGGAGATGGGGGTCGACGTCGTCCTCATCGACACCGCCGGCCGCCTGCACACCAAGACCGGCCTCATGGACGAGCTGGGCAAGGTCAAGCGGGTCGTGGAGAAGCACGCGCCGCTCGACGAGGTGCTGCTCGTCCTGGACGCCACCACCGGCCAGAACGGCCTGGTGCAGGCCCGCGTCTTCGCGGAGGTCGTCGACATCACCGGCATCGTGCTGACCAAGCTGGACGGTACGGCCAAGGGCGGCATCGTCGTCGCGGTCCAGCGCGAGCTGGGTGTGCCGGTCAAGCTGGTCGGACTCGGCGAGGGCGCGGACGACCTCGCGCCGTTCGAGCCGGAGGCGTTCGTGGACGCGCTCATCGGTGACTGAGGGCTGGAGATCCACGACCCGCCGGGTCTGCGAGAAGCGCCCGTTCCCCAGGTGCAGCCGGGGACGGGCGCTTCGCCTTTCCGGCGCACCTACGCCCGCGACCGGTGCGCCACGTACGCCAGCGTGCCCAGCAGCAGGCGCGCCGCCGGGAGCCGGGTCGCCGAGTCCAGCGCGGGCGGGCGCAGCCAGCGCACCGGGCCCAGGCCGCCCCGGTCCGAGGGCGGCGCCGTGATGTACGCACCGGGGCCGAGGCCGCGCAGGTCCAGGGCCGAGGGATCGTCCCAGCCCATGCGGTAGAGCAGCCGGGGGAGCTCGGCGGCGGCGCCGGGCGCGACGAGGAAGTGGGCGCGGCCGTCCGGGGTCACGGTCACCGGACCGAGGGGAAGGCCCATCCGCTCAAGGCGGGCCAGCGCGTGGCGGCCGGCGGCCTCGGAGACCTCGACGACGTCGAACGCCCGGCCCACCGGAAGCATCATCGCGGCACCCGGGAACTCCGACCAGGCCTTGCTCACCTCGTCGAGGGTGGCCCCGGCCGGCACCCGGGGCGCGAAGTCCAGCGGGTGCGCGCCCGGCGCCGGGCAGTCGCCGCGACCGCAGGAGCAGGAGCCCGCCGCGGCCCGCGCTCCCGGCACCACGTCCCAGCCCCACAGCCCGGTGAACTCGCCGACGGCGGTGCACTCCGACGAACGGCCGCGCCGACGCGTACCGGAGCGAATCTCGCGAATGCCGCCGATCGTGAAGCCCATGCCCCCTCCAACGGGTCCGGCGCGCCGGTGGTTACGACACGGAACGAGACGGAAGCGGAACGTAACGCTACGGCTCCGCCTCCCCTCGCCGACGCAAGAGCATGGCGGCGCTCTGAAGCGCACCGGGTGGCGCATCGGGGCATTCGCGCCCCCGCGTGCTTCACTCCGCCCACTTCCAGCCGTCCTATGTCAAGTGAATCGCGTGCGGGAGACCGTGAGTTCATTCGAAGGGGTGGCGAATGGTGGCGTTTCCGGGATTCCCGTGGCTGAGCGGGTGATCGTAGGATTACTGTGAGTGCGCGAGTCCGGTCGGCATATGCATGGATGGGTATGCCGGAGGCGAGTCGTCAGCTCGTTCGAAGGCTGAGAACCGGCGGACAGAGGCCGTATTTACCGGCATTCTGATAGGGCTTGGCGCACTCGACGACAAGTGGTCTCAGGGATGGGGGCGTTCCAGTGAGCGGCAACGGCGGTAGTGAGGCGAACGCCGACAAGCGCTCCAACGAGCTGCTCGGCTCGTGGTTCGTGCGCAGCGGCTGGTCCAAGGGTGAGCTCGCCCGCCAAGTGAACCGCCGGGCACGCCAGTTGGGCGCCCACCACATCTCCACGGACACCTCGCGCGTGCGCCGCTGGCTGGACGGGGAGAATCCGCGCGAGCCGATCCCCCGCATCCTCTCGGAGCTGTTCTCCGAGCGCTTCGGCTGTGTCGTCTCCATCGAGGACCTCGGCCTGCGCGCCGCCCGTCAGTCACCCTCCGCGTCCGGCGTCGACCTGCCCTGGACGGCCCCGCAGACGGTCGCCCTGCTCGGTGAGTTCTCGCGCAGCGACCTGATGCTCGCCCGGCGCGGCTTCCTCGGCACCTCCCTGGCGCTGTCCGCCGGCCCGTCCCTCATCGAGCCCATGCAGCGCTGGCTCGTCCCGAGCCCCGCCTCCCCGGCCCCCGCCGAACCCGACCCGGTCGACTCGCGCAGGCCCGGCCGGCTGTCCAAACCCGAACTGGACCTGCTGGAGTCCACCACGCGGATGTTCCGGCAGTGGGACGCCCAGTGCGGCGGCGGTCTGCGCCGCAAGGCGGTCGTCGGCCAGTTGCACGAGGTCACCGACCTGCTCCAGGAGCCCCAGCCCGAGGCCACCACCCGCAAGCTCTTCAAAGTCGCCGCCGAACTCGCCGAACTGGCGGGCTGGATGAGTTACGACGTCGGTCTCCAGCCCACCGCGCAGAAGTACTTCGTCCTGGCCCTGCACGCGGCGAAGGAGGCCGGCGACAAGCCGCTCGGCTCGTACATCCTCTCCAGCATGAGCCGCCAGATGATCCACCTCGGCCGGCCCGAGGACGCCCTGGAACTGATCCACCTCGCCCAGTACGGCAGCCGGGACTGCGCGAGCCCGCGCACCCAGTCGATGCTGTATGCGATGGAGGCCCGCGCCTACGCCAACATGGGCCAGCCCGGCAAGACCAAGCGCGCGGTCCGCATGGCCGAGGACACCTTCGCCGAGGCCGACGAGTGGGACGAGCCGGACCCGGACTGGATCCGCTTCTTCTCCGAGGCCGAGCTGTACGGCGAGAACTCCCACTCCTTCCGCGACCTCGCCTACGTCGCCGGACGCAGCCCCACCTACGCCTCCCTCGCCGAGCCGCTCATGCAGCGGGCCGTGGAGCTGTTCGCCGAGGATCCCGAGCACCAGCGGTCGTACGCGCTCAACCTGATCGGCATGGCCACCGTGCACCTCCTCGAGCGCGAGCCGGAGCAGAGCACCAGGTATGCCTCCCAGGCGATGGAAATCGCCAGGAAGGTCCGGTCCGAGCGTGTGAACACTCGTATCCGAAAGACGGTCGACACGGCGGTACGGGACTACGGCGACCTCGCGGTCGTCCTACACCTCACCGACCAGCTCGCCGTCGACCTGCCGGAAACCGCCGAGGCGGTCTGACACCCGGCTCTCAGCCCCGGCCGCGGCCGGTCCTCCCGAACTGCCCGACTCGGCTCCCCCACGCCAGGTCATCGGAGAGGCCCGCCGCGGCCGGACTCACGATGGTTGCGTCACGCCGACGACCCTCACGGCCGAGATCCGGCAGTTCATGGACGCGTAACACGCCAGGCGCCTTCGTCACCCCGGCGAAACAACGAGGGGCTTCCACCGAAACCGCGCTGCGCCAGTCTCATGGCGCATAACCGGCCGCCCCCACAACCCGCCGGACCGCTCAGGCACCGCCCGCACGGGGCCGTACCAACCGACGAGGAGACGCCGATGGCACCAGCCATCATGCTTGCGGCGGACGCACCCAAGCTGTCGTCCGCCAATACAGGCTTCATGCTCATTGCTTCCGCCCTGGTACTGATCATGACACCGGGTCTCGCCTTCTTCTACGGGGGCATGGTCCGGGTCAAGAGCACCCTGAACATGCTGATGATGAGCTTCATCAGCATGGGCATCGTCACCCTGCTGTGGGTGCTCTACGGCTTCTCGCTCGCCTTCGGCACGCACAACGGCCTGATCGGCTGGGACTCCGACTGGTTCGGTCTGCGCAAGATCGGCCTGACGGAGCTCTGGCCCGGCTACACCATCCCGATCTTCGTGTTCATGGTCTTCCAGATGATGTTCGCGATCATCACACCGGCACTGATAAGCGGCGCCCTCGCCGACCGCGTGAAGTTCTCGGCCTGGTCGCTGTTCATCGCCCTGTGGCTCACGATCGTCTACGTCCCGGTCGCCCACTGGGTCTGGGGCGCCGACGGCTGGGCCTACAAGCTCGGTGTGATCGACTTCGCGGGCGGCACGGCGGTCCACATCAACGCGGGCGCGGCGGCCCTCGGTGTCATCCTCGTCATCGGCAAGCGCGTCGGCTTCAAGAAGGACCCGATGCGCCCGCACAGCCTCCCGCTGGTCATGCTCGGCGCCGGGCTGCTCTGGTTCGGCTGGTTCGGCTTCAACGCGGGCTCCTGGCTCGGCAACGACGACGGCGTGGGCGCGCTGATGTTCGTCAACACGCAGGTCGCGACGGCCGCCGCCATGCTGGCCTGGCTCGCCTACGAGAAGATCCGGCACGGCGCGTTCACCACGCTGGGCGCCGCCTCCGGCGCGGTCGCCGGTCTGGTCGCGATCACCCCGTCCGGCGGTGCGGTCTCCCCGCTCGGCGCGATCGCGGTCGGCGCCATCGCCGGTGTCGCCTGCGCCGCGGCCGTGGGTCTCAAGTTCAGGTTCGGCTACGACGACTCCCTCGACGTCGTCGGCGTCCACATGGTCGGCGGCATCATCGGCTCCCTGCTGATCGGCTTCTTCGCCACCGGCAAGGGCCAGTCCACCGCGACCGGTGTCTTCTACGGACCCCACACCTTCACCCAGCTGTGGAAGCAGTGCGCCGGCGTCGGCGCGGTCCTCGCCTACTCCCTGATCGTCTCCGCGGTCCTCGCCTTCCTGCTCGACAAGACGATCGGGATGCGGGTCACCGAGGACGAGGAGATCTCCGGCATCGACCAGGCCGAGCACGCCGAGACCGCCTACGACTTCAGCGGTGCCGGCGGCGGTGTCATCGGCTCCACCGCCCACGCCCCGGCCCTGGCCGCCACGCAGACCAAGAAGGTGGACGCATGAAGCTCATCACCGCCGTCGTCAAGCCGCACCGGCTGGACGAGATCAAGGAGGCGCTTCAGGCGTTCGGCGTCCACGGCCTGACGGTCACCGAGGCCAGCGGTTACGGTCGTCAGCGGGGCCACACCGAGGTCTACCGCGGTGCCGAGTACACCGTCGACCTGGTCCCCAAGATCCGCATCGAGGTGCTCGCGGAGGACGACGACGCCGAGCAGCTCATCGAGGTCGTCGTCAAGGCGGCCCGGACCGGCAAGATCGGTGACGGCAAGGTCTGGTCCCTGCCGGTCGAGACGGCCGTACGGGTCCGCACCGGCGAGCGCGGTCCGGACGCGCTCTGACCTCAACGTCGGGAAACGGGAGTCGCCGGGTGACGGGAGCGGACGTGGGCACGCAAGCAGAGGACTCGGGACCCGTCGGCTACGCGGCGGCCCGGCTGCGCCTCCTCACCGAGGGGGCGCGGTCCGGGCCGCCGCGCCGTGCCGCCCTCGCGGAACTGACCGACGACTGGCTCGCCGCGCTGTTCACGGCGGCGGGACAGGGAGCGCCGGGGGTCTCCCTGGTCGCCGTCGGCGGTTACGGCCGCGGGGAGCTGTCCCCGCGCAGTGACCTCGACCTCGTGCTGCTGCACGACGGCTCCGATCCCGGCGCGGTCGCCGCCCTGGCCGACCGCCTCTGGTATCCCGTCTGGGATCTCGGCCTCGCCCTCGACCACTCGGTACGCACTCCCACGGAGGCCAGGAAGACGGCCGGGGAGGATCTGAAAGCCCACCTCGGCCTGCTGGACGCCCGCCATCTCGCAGGTGACCTCGGTCTCACCACGGGACTGCGGACGGCCGTCCTCGCCGACTGGCGCAACCAGGCCCCCAGACGCCTCCCCGAACTGCAGGAGCTCTGCGCCGAGCGTGCCGCACGCCAGGGCGAGCTGCAGTACCTGCTGGAGCCCGACCTCAAGGAGGCCCGCGGCGGACTGAGGGACGCCACCGCCCTGCGCGCCGTCGCCGCCTCCTGGCTCGCCGACGCCCCGCGCGAGGGCCTCGCGGACGCGCGCCGGCGCCTGCTCGACGCACGGGACGCGCTGCACCTGGCGACGGGCCGCGCCACCGACCGGCTCGCGCTCCAGGAGCAGGACCAGGTGGCGGCCGAACTGGGGCTGCTGGACGCCGACACCCTGCTGCGGCAGGTCTACGAGGCGGCGCGGGTCGTCTCCTACGCCAGCGACGTCACCTGGCGCGAAGTGGGGCGCGTGCTGCGCTCGCGCGCCGTCCGTCCCCGCCTGCGCGCCATGCTGGGCGGCGGCAAGCCCGTCACCGAGCGCTCGCCGCTCGCCGAGGGCGTGGTGGAGCAGGACGGCGAGGTGGTGCTCGCCCGTGCCGCGCGCCCCGAGCGCGATCCCGTGCTGCCCTTGCGGGCCGCGGCCGCCGCCGCCCAGGCCGGCCTCCCGCTCTCCCTGCACGCCGTACGGCGCATGGCCGCCACCACACGCCCCCTGCCCACGCCCTGGCCCGCCGAGGCCCGCGAACAGCTGGTGACCCTGCTCGGCTCCGGCCGCCCCACCGTCGAGGTCTGGGAGGCGCTGGAGGCGGAGGGCGTGATCAGCCGACTGCTGCCGGACTGGGAGCGGGTCCGCTGCCGCCCGCAGCGCAACGCCGTCCACATCTGGACGGTCGACCGGCATCTGATCGAGACGGCCGTCCGCGCCTCCGAACTGACCCGCCGCGTCAGCCGCCCCGACCTGCTCCTGGTCGCCGCCCTGCTGCACGACATCGGCAAGGGCTGGCCCGGCGACCACTCGGTGGCCGGCGAGATCATCGCCAAGGACGTGGCCACGCGGATCGGCTTCGACCGGTCGGACGTGGCGGTACTGTCCCTGCTGGTCCGCCACCACCTGCTGCTCATCGAGACGGCCACCCGCCGCGATCTCGACGACCCGGCCACGGTCCGCTCGGTCGCCGAGGCCGTCGGCACCCAGAGCACCCTGGAGCTGCTGCACGCCCTCACCGAGGCCGACGCACTCGCCACCGGACCCGCGGCCTGGTCCTCCTGGCGCGGCTCCCTCGTCGCCGACCTGGTCCGGCGGGTCTCCGCCGTGCTCGCCGGGAACGCGCCCGAGGAGCCGGAGCCCGCCGCGCCCACCGCCGAGCAGGAGCGGCTGGCGATCGAGGCGGTCCGCACCGGCGGCCCGGTCCTCGCGCTGCGCGCCCAGACCGAACCGGTCGCCGAGGAGGAGCCCGCCGGGGCGCCCGAGCCCCTCGGCGTCGAGCTGCTCATCGCCGTACCCGACCAGCCCGCCGTCCTCCCCGCCGTCGCCGGCGTCCTCGCCGTCCACCGCCTCACGGTCCGTACGGCGGAACTGCGCAGCCTGCGCCTGCCCGACGACGTCGAGGACGGTTCGGTGCTGCTGCTCAACTGGCGGGTGGCCGCCGAGTACGGCTCCCTGCCGCAGGCCACCCGGCTGCGCGCCGACCTCGTGCGCGCCCTGGACGGCACCCTGGACATCGCCGGCCGCCTCGCCGAACGGGACGCCGCCTACCCGCGCCGGCGGGGCTGGGCCGCCCCGCCACCGCGGGTCACGGTGGCCTCCGCGGCCTCCCACCACGCCACGGTGATCGAGGTACGCGCCCAGGACGCCCCGGGCCTGCTGCACCGGATCGGCATGGCCCTGGAGAAGGCCGGAGTGCGGGTGCGCAGCATGCACGTCAGCACGCTGGGCTCCAACGCGGTGGACGCCTTCTACGTCACCACCGGCACGGGCCTGCCGCTGCCGGCGCAGGACGCCGCGTCGACGGCCCGGGTGCTGGAGGAGACCCTGCGCGGATGAGCCGGGGGACGACCCTGCCCCGCTGACGTCGGGGCCGGGATACCCTGGAGGGCGCACATCAAGACCGTCACCGACCCCGAGGACCGCGAGCGCCGTGTTCGACACTCTCTCCGATCGCCTGTCAGCGACTTTCAAGAACCTGCGCGGCAAGGGACGGCTCTCCGAGGCGGACATCGACGCCACCGCACGTGAGATCCGCATCGCGCTCCTCGAGGCGGACGTCGCCCTGCCGGTCGTCCGCACGTTCATCAAGAACGTCAAGGAGCGCGCGCTCGGCGCCGAGGTCTCCCGGGCGCTGAACCCCGCCCAGCAGGTCCTGAAGATCGTCAACGACGAGCTCGTGACCATCCTCGGCGGCGAGACCCGGCGCCTGCGCTTCGCCAAGCAGCCGCCCACCGTGATCATGCTGGCCGGTCTGCAGGGTGCCGGTAAGACCACCCTCGCGGGCAAGCTCGGCCGCTGGCTGAAGGAGCAGGGCCACTCGCCGCTGCTGGTCGCCGCCGACCTCCAGCGCCCGAACGCAGTGAACCAGCTGAGCGTCGTCGCCGACCGTGCAGGTGTCGCGGTGTTCGCCCCGGAGCCGGGCAACGGCGTCGGCGACCCGGTGAAGGTCGCCAAGGACTCCATCGAGTTCGCGAAGTCCAAGGTGCACGACATCGTGATCGTGGACACCGCCGGCCGCCTCGGCATCGACGCCGAGATGATGCAGCAGGCCGCGGACATCCGGGACGCGGTCTCCCCGGACGAGATCCTGTTCGTCGTCGACGCGATGATCGGTCAGGACGCCGTCAACACCGCCGAGGCCTTCCGCGACGGCGTCGGCTTCGACGGCGTGGTGCTCTCCAAGCTCGACGGCGACGCCCGCGGTGGTGCGGCCCTGTCGATCCGGCAGATCACCGGCAAGCCGATCATGTTCGCGTCGAACGGCGAGAAGCTGGACGACTTCGACGCCTTCCACCCGGACCGGATGGCCTCCCGCATCCTCGACATGGGTGACCTGCTCACCCTGATCGAGCAGGCGGAGAAGACCTTCAGCCAGGAAGAGGCCGCCAAGATGGCCTCGAAGCTGGCGTCCAAGAAGGGCCAGGACTTCACCCTGGACGACTTCCTGGCCCAGATGGAGCAGGTCAGGAAGATGGGCAGCATCAGCAAGCTGCTCGGCATGCTCCCGGGCATGGGCCAGATCAAGGACCAGATCCAGAACATCGACGAGCGGGACGTCGACCGCACCGCCGCGATCATCAAGTCGATGACCCCGGGCGAGCGCCAGGACCCGACGATCATCAACGGCTCCCGCCGCGCCCGTATCGCGAAGGGTTCCGGTGTCGAGGTCAGCGCGGTGAAGAACCTGGTCGAGCGGTTCTTCGACGCCCGCAAGATGATGTCCCGCATGGCCCAGGGCGGCGGTATGCCGGGCATGCCGGGGATCCCGGGCATGGGCGGCGGCCCCGGCCGGCAGAAGAAGCAGCAGAAGAAGGCCAAGGGCAAGCAGCGCTCCGGCAACCCGATGAAGCGCAGGCAGCAGGAGCTGGAGGAGGCCGCCCGCCGGGCCGCCGCGGCCGAGGGCGGCAACGCCTTCGGACTGCCGCAGCAGGGCGGTCAGGACTTCGAGCTGCCGGACGAGTTCAAGAAGTTCATGGGCTGAGTCCCGTTCGTACGTCCCTGAGGGCGCCCCTCCGCCGAGGGGCGCCCTCTGCGCGTGGGCGGCCCACTGTATGTGCTGCAGCGCATGCCAAGGTCCGCCATATGCCGTAACGTCCAGATATGAGCGATGCGGCGCCACCACGCAAAACCCCTGACCAGCCGTGGCGCACCGAAGGCACCCCCGACGAGTCGCCCCGGCGGCCCGGCGGCGGAAGGATCCGCGGCGGAAAGTGGTGGGGCCTGCTCGTCACCGCGGTGATCGTCTTTCTGCTGGCCTATCTCGGCCTGAACTATCTCGGCCAGGGCAACGAACCGACGATCTCGTACACGGAGTTCAGCAGACAGGTCGCCGACGGCAACGTCGCCAAGATCTACTCCAAGGGTGACGCGATCCAGGGCCAGCTCAGGAGCGCGCGGGCCAACCCCGAGGGCCACGGCTCCTACACCCGGTTCAGGACACAGCGCCCGGCCTTCGCCAACGACAACCTGTGGCAGCACCTGAACAGCCACGGCGTCACGGTCACCGCACGGCCGGTGGTGCAGCAGCGCAGCCTGGTGTCCAACGTGCTGATCTCCCTGATCCCGATCGCGGTCCTGGTCGTGGTGTGGATCTACTTCACCCGGCGGCTCGGCGGGGCGCTGCCCGGCGCGGGCGGACTGTTCGGCCGCCGGGCGCCGCCCAAGCCGGTCGGGCTGCGGCCGGGCTCCGAGCGCACCACCTTCGCGGACGTGGCCGGCATCGACGAGGTCAAGGGCGAGCTGGACGACGTCGTCGACTTCCTGGAACACCCCGACGTCTACCGCCGGATGGGCGCGAAGCTGCCCCGGGGTGTGCTGCTCGCCGGTCCGCCCGGCACCGGGAAGACGCTGCTCGCACGCGCCGTCGCGGGTGAGGCCGGCGTGCCGTTCTTCTCCGCATCGGCGTCCGAGTTCATCGAGATGATCGTCGGTGTCGGCGCCTCCCGCGTCCGTGAACTGTTCGCCGAGGCCCGTAAGGTGGCGCCCTCGATCATCTTCATCGACGAGATCGACACCATCGGCCGGGCGCGCGCCGGGGGTGCCTCGATGAGCGGGCACGACGAGCGCGAGCAGACGCTGAACCAGATCCTCACGGAGATGGACGGCTTCTCGGGCTCGGAGGGCGTGATCGTCATCGCCGCGACCAACCGCGCGGACATCCTGGATCCCGCTCTGACCCGTCCCGGCCGCTTCGACCGGGTGGTCAACGTGGCCCCGCCGGACCGCGGCGGCCGTGAGGCGATCCTGCGGATCCACACCCGGGAGATACCGCTCGCGCCCGACGTCGACCTGACCCAGCTGGCCCGCGTCACCCCGGGCATGACGGGCGCCGACCTGGCCAACCTCGCCAACGAGGCCGCTCTGCTCGCGGTCAAGCGCAAGCAGGAGCAGGTGACCGGGCCGGACCTGTCCGAGGCGCTGGAAAAGGTCCAGCTGGGCGCCGAGCGCACCCTCGTGATGCCCGAGGAGGACCGCCGGCGCACCGCGTACCACGAGAGCGGCCATGCCCTGCTGGGCATGCTGCAGCCCGGCGCCGACCCCGTCCGCAAGATCACCATCGTGCCGCGCGGCCGGGCGCTCGGCGTGACCATGTCCACCCCCGAGGTCGAGCGGTACGCCCACTCGGAGGAGTACCTGCGCGGTCGCATCATCGGCGCGCTGGGCGGGATGGCGGCGGAGGAGGTCGTCTACGGAGTGGTCACCACGGGCGCGGAGAACGACCTCGAACAGGTCACCAACATCGCGCGCGGGATGGTGGGCCGCTGGGGCATGAGCGAGCGGGTGGGCCGCCTGTCCGCCCTCCCGAGCGATGCCCAGCAGGCGTACGGGCTCTCCGCCGCCCCGCAGACCCTCGACGTGATCGACGCCGAGATGCGGCGGATCGTGGACGAGTGCTACGAGGAGGCGTGCCGCAAGCTCCGCGACCAGCGCAGCCGGCTGGACGCCCTGGCGCAGGCCCTGCTGGAGCACGAGACGCTGGAGGAGGCGGACGCGTACCGGATCGCGGGGATCCCGCGCCTGGCCAAGGACGCCGAAGAGGTGTAGGCGGCGTCCGGCTGCTCAGGGCACACGGGCGACGAGGTACCGGAAGACGTTCGGCATCCACACGGTCCCGTCCGGGCGCCGGTACGGGTGCAGGGCCTCCGTCAGCTCCTTGTCGACCTGCTTGGCGTCCGTCGCCGCGATCGCCGCGTCGAACAGGCCGGTCGACAGCAGCCCCCGTAGGGCGCTCTCGACGTCGGCGTATCCGAACGGGCAGGCCACCCGTCCAGAGCCGTCCGGCTTCAGCCCCGCGCGCTGGGCGACCTCCTCCAGGTCGTCCCGCCGGGCGGGCCGCCAGCTGCGCGCGCTGCGCAGGGGATCGGCCAGCTTCGTCGCCACCCGCAGCACCGAGGAGGTGGCACAGCGCTCCGGCGGACCCCAGCCGGCCAGGACCACGGCGGCGCCGCGCACGGCCAGCGGCAGCGCGTCCTCCAGCAGCTCGCCGAGCCCCTCGGAGTCGCCCGCGAGGCAGCCGATCGGCTCGAAGACGGTCACCAGGCTGTACGCGGCCGTCTCCGCGCCGGACACGTCGGCGGGTGGGCCGGCGACGAGCTCCACCGCCGCACGCGCGCGCGTGCCGCTGCTGCTGCCGGACGCGGCGTCCGGGAGCAGGCGGGCGCGGGCGAGGGCGAGCCGCTCGGGGGATGCCGCGTCGACACCGGTGACCGCGGCACCTCTGCCGGCCGCCAGCAGCAGCGCGAGCCCGGAGCCGCAGCGCAGGCCCAGCAGCCGGGTGGCAGGGCCCACTTCGAGTCGTTCGTGGACGGCTTCGTAGAGCGGCACCAGCATCCGCTCCTGGATCTCGGACCAGTCACGCGCGCGTGCGCACAGGTCCGCGCGGGGTGCGGGACCCGCGTGAGACATGTGCTGTCGCACGAGCGTAGGTGTCATAGGTAAGCGCCCCAATCCGCCGACGGTTCGCCGCTGTGCCCGGTTGCGTGGCCCCCGTGCCGTGCGCGCGCACTCTCCACGTATGCCAGGTAACTCCCGGCTCGCGGCCCCGTCCAGGGGTCGTGGGGCCCGGCTTGGGGTGTGGGTGCGGGTGTGGCGAGATTTCACGTCCTGGCAATCCGGATGGCCGTACGGTGTCCGCTCCGGGGAAACGAGCCGGTGCCGGGCGGGTGGACAGCGCGCAGTAACGCCACGCGCGTCACGGACGCTGACCGGGGTGTGGCCTCATGACGAGAGCGGCCGAAACGTCTCTTGCGCATTCGCCGACCACTCTCGTAGCAGGCACTACATGCCGGGTCGTACGGCGGCCTACGCACCAGCTTGGTAGGAGCTGTGAAGCTTCTCCGCAGATCAGCGCACCCGCCCTCGTCCGGACGCATCAGCGGCAACTGACGGGTAAGTGCAAATTATTTGGGATGACCCGGAATAGGAACACATTCGAGCTCCCGCTCGTTGTCATTACGTGAGCACGACACAGACACCACCTGTTCTCGCCGCAGAGCTGGCGCAGGCGTGGGCCGACATTCAGCGGTACCACCCCGAGCTGCCTGACCTCGCCGCGCCAGAGTCCCTGATCGGAGAGTCGTCGTCCGCATGCGGTCACGAGCTCTCCTTCGAACGACTGCTCCACGAGGCAGTCCACGGCATCGCCGCCGCCCGGGGGATCCGCGACACCTCCCGCGCCGGCCGCTATCACAACCGTCGTTTCCTCGCCATCGCCGAGGAGCTGGGCCTCGACCACCCCGAGGAGCCACATCCGAGCAGCGGTTTCTCCCTGGTCACGCTCAATCCCGAGGCCAAGCGGCGCTACCGCCCGACCATCGAGCGGCTGCAGCGGGCGCTGAAGGCCCACACGGCGGCCACCTCCTCGGACACCGCCCGCAGCTTCCGCGGTCCCGCCGCCCGACACGGCTCCTCCGGCGGCGGCGTCCGGGTCAAGGCCGTGTGCGACTGCGGCCGCAACGTCCGGGTGGTCCCCTCGGTCCTCGCCCAGGCCCCCATCGTCTGCGGCGGCTGCGGCAAGCCGTTCAGAATCCCGGAGGTCGCGGGAGCGGCGTGATCACGGGCCGCGAGTACCGGCATCTCGTGGGTGCCGGAGGCGGTCGGCCGGCAACTTCACAGCAGTGCAGCGCACCCGACGTGACCTCACCTCCACGCCGGGTGCCGCTGAAGAGCGCCCAGCCGCAGCTCACCGACCCTCGGCCAAGAGCGACCCGCCGGGTATGGCACAATGGCTAGCTGTACTCGACAGCCGCACAGGACCCCTCTCTCCTCCGGCTGACGCGTCCATCGGGCACTCGGGTACCGCAACCCCACGCGGCAGCTCGCCGTGCCCAACCACGTCAAATCCAGGAGAACCCACTCCCGTGGCAGTCAAGATCAAGCTGAAGCGTCTGGGCAAGATCCGTTCGCCTCACTACCGCATCGTCGTCGCCGACTCCCGGACCCGCCGTGACGGCCGGGCCATCGAGGAGATCGGCAAGTACCACCCGACCTACAACCCGTCGGTCATCGAGGTGGACGCCGAGCGCGTGGCGTACTGGCTGGGTGTCGGCGCGCAGCCGACCGAGCCCGTTCTCGCCATCCTGAAGAAGACCGGCGACTGGCAGAAGTTCAAGGGCGAGCCGGCTCCCGCGCCGCTGCTCGTCGCGGAGCCGAAGGCCGCGCGTCCGTCGTTCGAGGCTCTCGGCGGTGACGACGAGGGCAAGGGTGAGGCGATCACCCAGAAGAAGAAGGCTGAGAAGAAGGACGAGGCGGCTGCCGAGTCCGAGTCGACCGAGGCCTGAGCAGCATGCTCGAAGAGGCGCTTGAGCACCTCGTGAAGGGCATCGTCGACAACCCTGACGATGTGCAGGTCGCCTCGCGCAACCTGCGCCGCGGGCGCGTGCTCGAGGTCCGGGTCCACCCGGACGACCTCGGCAAGGTGATCGGCCGCAACGGCCGTACCGCGCGTGCCCTGCGCACCGTCGTGGGCGCCATCGGCGGTCGCGGTGTCCGCGTCGACCTCGTCGACGTGGACCACGTCCGCTGACGCTTCATCGCAACCGGCTCGGGCCGGGGAGGGCCACTGGGCCGTCCCCGGCCCGCAGTCGTAGGAGCGGCAGCTGGCGGGAGCACAGGAGATGACAGGAGAATTGGACACGTGCAGCTCGTAGTCGCACGGATCGGCCGTGCCCACGGCATCAAGGGCGAGGTCACCGTCGAGGTACGTACCGACGAGCCGGAACTCAGGCTCGCGCCCGGCGCCGTACTGGCCACGGATCCCGCCTCCGCGGGGCCGCTGACCATCGAGACGGGGCGCGTCCACAGCGGCCGCCTCCTGCTGCGCTTCGCGGGCGTCGCCGACCGAAACGCCGCCGAGGCCCTGCGCAACACCCTCCTGATCGCCGAGATCGACCCGGAGGAACTGCCCGAGGGCGAGGACGAGTACTACGACCACCAGCTCATCGACCTCGACGTGGTCACCGAGGACGGGGTGGAGGTCGGCCGGATCACCGAGATCTCGCACCTGCCCTTGCAGGACCTGTTCATCGTGGAGCGGCCCGACGGCAGCGAGGTGCTGATCCCCTTCGTGGAGGAGATCGTCACCGACATCGACCTCGAGGAGCAGAAGGCGGTCATCGCCCCGCCGCCGGGCCTGATCGACGACCGCGCCGAGATCGCCTCCTCCCGCGACTCGGAAGAAGAGTCGTGATGCGCCTCGACGTCGTCACGATCTTTCCCGAGTACCTGGAACCCCTGAACGTCTCCCTCGTGGGCAAGGCACGCGCGCGCGGGCAGCTGAACGTGCGCGTGCACGACCTGCGCGCATGGACGTACGACCGGCACAACACGGTCGACGACACGCCGTACGGCGGCGGCCCCGGCATGGTCATGAAGACCGAGCCCTGGGGCGACGCCCTGGACACGATCCTCGCCGACGGCTACGAGACCGGCGCCCAGGCCCCCGCACTGATCGTCCCCACGCCCAGCGGCCGCCCCTTCACCCAGGAACTGGCCGTGGAACTCTCCGAGCGCCCCTGGCTGATCTTCACGCCTGCCCGCTACGAGGGCATCGACCGGCGGGTCATGGACGAGTACGCCACGCGCATGCCCGTCCACGAGGTCTCCATCGGCGACTACGTGCTGGCCGGCGGTGAGGCCGCCGTCCTGGTCATCACGGAGGCCGTCGCGCGGCTGCTGCCCGGCGTCCTCGGCAACGCCGAGTCGCACCGCGACGACTCCTTCGCTCCCGGCGCGATGGCGAGCCTTCTGGAGGGGCCCGTCTACACCAAGCCGCCCGTCTGGCGCGGCCGGGACATCCCCGACGTGCTGCTCAGCGGCCACCACGGCAGGATCGCCCGCTGGCGGCGCGACGAGGCGCTGAGGCGTACGACCCTCAACCGCCCCGACCTGATCGAGCGTTGCGACCCCAAGGCCTTCGACAAGAAGGACCGGGAGATGCTCTCCATCCTGGGCTGGGAACCGGACCGGGAGGGACACCCGCACGGCCGATTTTGGCGGCGGGCCCGGGGCGTGGAAGAATAGACCGCTGTTGTGCGCTCGTCCGGCGTGCGCCCCTGCCACAGGGGGACACGACGCCCGCCACGACCCGCACACGGCTTCATGCAAACACCTAGTTGCCGTTGATGACCTGTGGCATCAACGAAGAAAGCAGACGAAATGTCTCACCTGCTCGACTCCGTCGACGCCGCGTCGCTGCGCAGCGACCTCCCGGCCTTCCGCCCGGGTGACACCGTCAACGTGCACGTCCGCGTCATCGAGGGCAACCGCTCCCGTGTGCAGCAGTTCAAGGGCGTTGTGATCCGCCGCCAGGGCTCCGGTGTCCGCGAGACCTTCACGGTCCGCAAGGTCTCGTTCTCCGTCGGCGTCGAGCGCACCTTCCCGGTGCACACCCCGATCGTCGAGAAGATCGAGCTCGTCACCCGTGGTGACGTGCGCCGCGCCAAGCTGTACTACCTCCGTGAGCTGCGCGGCAAGGCCGCGAAGATCAAGGAGAAGCGCGAGAGCTGAGCGCTTCCCCGGTGTCACAGCGGGGCCGGATAGCATCTGGCCCCGATGGACACCGAAGCACAGCCGACGGAACGCGACCGCTCCTCCCACCCGGATTCCCCGGGGCCGGAGGGACGGTCGCGTTTTGCGTGGGTGCCGCGGGTCGCCGAGTGGCTGCCGGGCGGCCGGATCACCCTCACCCTCGTCGCCTGCCTGGTGTTTTTGCTGGTCCTCAACGCGTTCGTGGTGCAACCCTTCCAAATTCCGAGCGGATCGATGGAACAGGGCTTGAGGATCGGGGACCGCGTTCTCGTAAATAAGTTGGCGTACCGTTTCGGTGCCCGGCCGAGCCGCGGCGACGTCATCGTGTTCGACGGCACCGGGTACTTCGGGCACGCCGACTACATCAAGCGCGTGGTCGGAGTGGGGGGAGACCATGTCGTGTGCTGCGACGAGAAGGGGAGGATCGAGGTGAACGGCCGCGCGGTCGACGAGTCGGCGTTCCTCTATCCGGGGGACAGCGCCTCCAGCGTGCCCTTCGACGTCGTCGTGCCCGCCGGCCGTCTGTTCGTCCTCGGCGACCACCGCAGCGACTCCAGCGACTCCCGCGATCATCTGGGCTCGCCCGGCGGTGGCATGATCCCGGTCGGTGACGTCGTCGGCCGCGCCGACTGGATCCTGTGGCCGTACGACCACCGGAGCCATCTCACGCGTCCCTCCGCCTACGCGCGCGTGCCGGCCCCCCGGGCGGAGCAGCCGGCTGGGGCAGGCGCTCATGGGTAACCGCGGCAAACCGCGCGGGGTGCCCAGCAACCCCGCCGACAATCTGCTGCCCACCGGGTCGCGCCGGACCTCCGCGCCCGGCGGCGGCCGTACGCGCGCCGAACGGCGGAAGCTCCAGCGCAAGGTCAAACGCAAACGCCGCCGTTCAGCCGTTCGGGAGATCCCTCTTCTGGTCGGTGTCGCCGTCCTCATAGCGCTGGTCCTGAAGACCTTCCTCGTCCAGGCGTTCGTGATCCCGTCCGGCTCCATGGAGCAGACGATCCGGATCGGCGACCGCGTCCTCGTCGACAAGCTCACCCCCTGGTTCGGCTCCGAACCGCAGCGCGGGGACGTCGTCGTCTTCCACGACCCGGGCGGCTGGCTGGCCGACGAGAAGACGACCAAGAAGCACGACCCGGTCGTCGTCAAGCAGCTCAAGGAAGGCCTCACCTTCATCGGCCTGCTGCCCTCCGACAACGAGAAGGACCTGATCAAGCGGGTCATCGGGGTCGGTGGTGATCACGTCAAGTGCTGTGACCAGCAGGGCCGGGTCACCGTCAACGGCGTACCGCTCACCGAAGGGGACTACATCTATCCGGGTGATGTTCCGTCCGCCCAGCCGTTCGACATCACCGTCCCCAAGGGCCGGCTGTGGGTCATGGGCGACCACCGGGGCAACTCGGCGGACTCCCGTTTCCACCAGAACACGCCGTACGGCGGCACGGTTTCCGAGAGCTCCGTCGTCGGCCGTGCCGTCGCCATCGGCTGGCCGATCGGCCATTGGACACGCCTGCAGGAACCTAAAACCTTCGCAAGCGTCGCCGACTCAGCGTCGGGTACGACCGCCGGTAGCCGGCTGTCGCATAGGGTTGCCTCCGAGAATCCGAACGCAATGACCCAGCTCCCGACCCCTGCGGAACTCCCGCTCGTTATGGGAGTGGTGGGCCTGCACCGTATGCGGGGCAGGCGGCGGCACAGAGTAAGGAGTTGGCGTGGGGGATGTGGCGGTTGGCGCACGGTCGGGGCACGACGGCGAGGAGCACCGCGGGCACCCCGTGGCAGCGAACGTCCCCGTGCCGAACGGCGCCATGACCTCAGAGAATGACGCGGCGGGCGACGACACGCCGCAGGACGGGCAGAAGCCGGGCACCGACGGCGTGGGCGCGGGCCGGACGGCCGGCCAGCAGAAGAAGCCGCGCTCCTTCTGGAAGGAGCTGCCGATCCTCGTCGTGATCGCGCTGGTCCTCGCGCTGCTGATCAAGACGTTCCTGGTACAGGCGTTCTCGATCCCGTCCGCCTCGATGCAGAACACCCTCCAGGTGGGTGACCGCGTCCTGGTCGACAAGCTGACCCCGTGGTTCGGCTCCCAGCCCGAGCGCGGCGAGGTCGTCGTCTTCCACGACCCGGACGACTGGCTGGCAGGCGAGCCGGCCCCGACACCGAACCCCGTGCAGCAGGTCCTCAGCTGGATCGGCCTGATGCCGTCCGCCAACGAGAAGGACCTCATCAAGCGCGTGATCGGCGTCGGCGGCGACACGGTCCAGTGCAAGGGCAGCGGCCCGCTGCTGGTCAACGGCAAGGCCCTGAACGAGCCGTACGTCTACCCCGGCAACACGCCGTGCACCGACGACGAGATCGGCGGCCAGTTCAAGGTGACGGTCCCCAAGGGCTACATCTGGGTGATGGGCGACCACCGCCAGAACTCCCGCGACTCGCGCTACAACCAGTCCGACAAGCACCACGGCATGGTCCCGGTCAAGGACGTGGTGGGCCGCGCGATCGTCAAGGCCTGGCCGATCAACCGCTGGGGCACCCTGCCGATCCCGGACACCTTCGACCAGCCGGGCATCGGACAGCAGACCTCGGCGTCCGCCGCCCTGACGGTGGCTCCGGAGGGTGTGGCCGTCGCCGCGGCGCTGCCGGTGGTGGTGTGGCGGCGCCGGCGCACGGACCGGCTGCAGTCCAAGGCCGAGCAGAAGACGACCGCGGGCAGCCGGTGACCGGAGCGGTCCGCAGCGTTTCCCGACGGCCGGACGGCCTACCGCCCGCGCACGCACTCCGGTGTCGCGCGGGCGGTCCCGTTTTCCCCCGAGTGATCCGGAATCCGTGAGTCCGGCGACGGCCGGGCCCGTCGTGCCGGTCCGGTCCCGGTCGCGAAACGGGGGCTGCCCCTGCCGGGTACTGCCGGGTAGGGTGCGGGTCCATGGGTGGCGAGAGCACGACGCGTACGGCCCCGCACAGCGGCGGGACAGGCACGGCACAGGCCGGCGGCAGCCGGCTCGGACAGCGGCTGTCCTCATGGGCCGTGGCACTGGGGCTGGTGCTGTTCCTGGGCGGATTCGGCTGGGCGGCGGTGACCTACCGGCCGTACACCGTGCCCACCAGCTCCATGACCCCCACGATCGACGCCGGTGACCGGGTGCTCGCCCAGAAGGTCGACGGCGGTGAGGTGCGGCGCGGCGACGTCGTGGTCTTCACGGACAAGAGCTGGGTCACTGGCGCCAAGGTGGTCAAGCGTGTCGTCGCGGTCGGCGGCGACACCGTCTCCTGCTGCACCAACGGCAAGCTGACCGTCGACGGCAGGCAGATCGACGAGCCGTACCTGCCCAAGGGCAGCCTGGCCGAGATCAAGAACTTCCCGACGGTTACCGTCCCCAAGGGCCGCCTGTTCCTCCTGGGCGACGAGCGTCAGGGCTCCCTGGACTCCACGGCCCACCTCACCGACGCGGCCAAGGGCACGGTCGCCCGCGGCGCCGTGACCGCACGCGTGGACGCCGTCGTCTGGCCCTGGAAGGGCTCGCTGAAGCGCCCCACCGGCTTCCAGGCCCTCGGCACCCTCTCCCAGCCCGGTCCGCTGTCCACCATTGAGCTGCTGATCGTCGGCGGTGCCGTCCTGGTGCTCGCCGGAGGTGCCTACGGGCCGATCGCGGGGCGCATGGGCCGCTCCCGCGCCCGTACCGCCCGCACGGAGACGGCCGGTGTCCGCTGAGACCACGCCGACCGGCGAGGACTCGTACGACGGCGCGCTGCGCAAGGTGGCCCGGGTGATCCTCCTCGACCCCGAGGACCGCATCCTCCTCCTGCACGGCCACGAGCCGGACGACCCGGCCGACGACTGGTGGTTCACCCCCGGCGGCGGCCTGGAGGGCGCCGAGACGCGCCAGGAGGCCGCGCTCAGGGAACTCGCCGAGGAGACCGGCATCACCGACGTCGCGCTCGGGCCCGTGCTGTGGCGGCGCAGGTGCTCCTTCCCGTTCGCGGGCCGCCGCTGGGACCAGGACGAGTGGTACTACCTGGCCCGTACGACGCAGACGGCCACCGCGGCGCAGGGGCTGACGGAGCTGGAACGGCGCAGTGTCGCTGGAGCACGCTGGTGGACGTGTCAGGAACTGACCCGGGCACATGAGACGGTGTATCCGACCAGACTCGCCGAGCTGCTGCGCACGCTGCTCGACGAAGGTCCCCCGGCCAGTCCCGTGACCCTCGACGCGGAAATCGTCTGAGGGGCCGTCGGACTGGCGCACAATGGGGGGATCGCACGGCTGAAGGGGAACATGCCATGAGCGCCGAGGACCTCGAGAAGTACGAGACCGAGATGGAGCTGAAGCTCTACCGGGAGTATCGAGATGTCGTCGGTCTGTTCAAATACGTGATCGAGACCGAGCGGCGCTTCTACCTCACCAACGACTACGAGATGCAGGTGCACTCGGTCCAGGGCGAGGTGTTCTTCGAGGTGTCGATGGCCGATGCCTGGGTCTGGGACATGTACCGGCCGGCTCGCTTCGTGAAGCAGGTTCGGGTTCTCACGTTCAAGGACGTGAACATTGAGGAGCTGAACAAGAGCGACCTGGAGCTCCCGGGCGGCTGAGCCGTCCTGCTCCCGTTCTGCTCGTCCGGGTGACGGAGTTTTCCACAACCGGCGAGTAACTCACCAAGATCAACAAGTTTCGCGGTGATGCGTGACCGTTGGCGCCGGAGGTGGTGCCGACATGAACGCACGAGAGGCACTGGGCAGGTACGGCGAGGAACTGGCCGCCCGGCGGCTCGCCGAGGCCGGAATGACGATCGTGGAGCGCAACTGGCGCTGCGGGCGCTCCGGCGAGATCGACATCGTCGCGCGGGACGGCGACGCGCTCGTCGTCTGCGAGGTGAAGACCCGCCGCGGCAGTGGCTACGAACACCCGATGGCCGCGGTGACGCCCGAGAAGGCGGCCAGGCTGCGCGAACTGGCCGAACACTGGATCCAGGCCCACGGAGGAGCGCCGCCGGGCGGCGTGCGCATCGACCTGATCGGCGTCCTGCTGCCCCACCGCGGCGCCCCGTCCCTCGAGCACGCGCGGGGGGTGGCCTGAATGGGATTCGCCCGCACCTGCTCGGTGGCCCTGGCCGGCGTCGAGGGAGTGGTCGTCGAGGTCCAGGCCGGCCTCGAACCCGGCGTCGCGGCATTCACCCTGGTCGGCCTGCCGGACAAGAGCCTGACGGAGAGCCGGGACCGGGTCCGGGCGGCGGTGGTGAACTCGGGCGGCGAGTGGCCGCAGAAGAAGCTCACCGTCGGACTCAGTCCGGCATCGGTGCCCAAGGCCGGCTCGGGCTTCGACCTGGCCGTCGCCTGCGCGGTGCTCGGCGCCGCCGAACGGATCGATCCGCGTGTCCTCGCGGACATCGTCATGATCGGGGAGCTGGGCCTGGACGGCCGGGTCCGCCCGGTCCGCGGCATCCTGCCGGCCGTCCTCGCCGCGGCCGACGCCGGCTACGAGCAAGTGGTCGTCCCCGAGTGCGCCGCCGCCGAGGCGTCGCTGGTCCCCGGCGTCTCGGTGCTCGGCGTCCGCAGCCTGCGGCAGCTCGTCGCGGTCCTCACCGAGGAACCCGTCCCCGAGGAGGAACCCGACGGGCAAGGCCGCCCCGATCCCCTCCTGGCCGGCCTGCGCGTGCCGGGCACGGGCGCGGCCACCGGCATGCACAGCGGCGGCGCAGTACAGCACGACCATGATCATGACCTGGCGGACGTCGTGGGCCAGACCTCGGCCCGCACGGCCCTGGAGGTGGCCGCCGCCGGCGGACACCACCTGTTCCTCGAGGGGCCGCCGGGTGCGGGCAAGACCATGCTCGCCGAGCGCCTGCCCGCCGTCCTTCCCCGCCTCACCAGGGAGGAATCGCTGGAGGTCACGGCGGTGCACTCGGTGGCCGGGCTGCTGCCACCGGGCAAGCCGCTCATCGACGTCGCCCCCTACTGCGCCCCGCACCACTCGGCCACGATGCAGTCACTCGTCGGCGGAGGCCCCGGCATCCCACGCCCCGGAGCGGTCTCCCTCGCCCATCGGGGCGTGCTGTTCCTGGACGAGGCACCCGAGTTCCACAGCCAGACCCTGGACGCCCTGCGCCAGCCGCTGGAGTCGGGGCACGTCGTGATCGCACGCAGCGCGGGTGTCGTCCGCTTCCCGGCGCGCTTCCTGATGGTGCTGGCGGCCAACCCGTGCCCCTGCGGGCGCTTCTCGCAACGGGACTCGCTGTGCGAGTGCCCGCCGTCGGTGATCCGCCGCTACCAGTCCCGCCTGTCGGGTCCGCTGCTGGACCGGGTCGACCTGCGCGTCGAGGTCGATCCGGTCACCCGGGCCCAGCTCACCGAACCCGGTGCCCGAGGCGAGTCCACGGCGACGGTGGCCGAGCGGGTACGGCAGGCCCGCGAGCGGGCGGGGACCCGCCTGTCCGGCACCCCCTGGCGCGCCAACAGCGAAGTGCCCGGCAGAGAGCTGCGCAGCCGCTACCACCCCGTGGCCGGCGCGATGGACGAGGCCGAGCGCAACCTCGAGCGTGGTGTGCTCACCGCCCGCGGCATCGACCGGGTGCTGCGCGTCGCCTGGACGGTCGCCGACCTCGTCGGGCACGACCGCCCGGACGCCACCGACGTCGCACTGGCCCTGCACCTGCGCACCGGCGTTCCGCGAGGGGTGCCGATGGCGATCGGGGCGCTGACATGACCGCCGGCGAGGACTCGGCAGGCGAACTGCTCGGGCGGGTCCTGCTCTGCCGGGCCATCGAGCCGGGGGACGAGGCTGGCGGGCGGTGGATCCGGGAGTTCGGGGTGGGAGAGGTGGTACGACGGCTGCGGGAGGGGGCGCCGGCGTTGCCCGGGGTGAGTGAGGCGCGGTGGAGCGGGCTGGTCGGGCGGGCCCGGCGGGCCGAGCCGGGACAGGATCTCGCGCTGGCCGGGCGGGCCGGGGCAAGATTCGTGGGGCCCGGGGACGCCGAGTGGCCCGGGCAGCTCGACGACCTCGGTGACGCCCGGCCGATCGGGCTGTGGGTGCGTGGGCGGCCCAGTCTGCGGATGTGGGCGCTCAAGTCGGTCGCCGTGGTGGGCGCGCGTGCCTGTACCGAGTACGGCACTCATGTCGCCGCCACCCTCGCCGCAGGGCTCGCCGAGCGGGGCTGGGTGGTGGTCTCGGGCGGCGCGTACGGCATCGACGGCGCCGCCCACCGAGGCTCCCTCGCCGCGCGCGGAGCCACCGTCGCCGTCCTGGCCTGCGGCGTCGACCGGCCCTACCCGCGCGGCCACGCCGCGCTGATCGGCAGGATCGCGGAACAGGGACTGGTGGTGGGCGAGTTGCCTCCGGGCGACCATCCGACCCCGAGCCGGTTCATCCTCCGCAACCGCGTCATCGCCGCCCTGACCAGGGGAACCGTCGTCGTGGAGGCCGCCTGCCGCAGCGGCTCGCTGGCCACCGCGCGGGCCGCGGGGCGCCTCGGACGGTTCGTCATGGGCGTGCCAGGCCCCGTCACCAGCGCGCTCTCCGCCGGTGTGCACGAACTGCTGCGCGGGGAGGCCGCCCTGGTCACCGATGCCGCGGAGGTCGTCGAACTCGTGGGCGACATGGGTGAGCTGGCCCCGGCCCGGCGAGGCCCCGTACTCCCACGTGACCTGCTGGAACCCGCCGCGCGTGCCGTCCTCGCCGCCCTGCCCGGCAGCCGCCCGGCCACCGTCGAGGAGGTCGCGCTCGGCACGCCGACGGCCCGGGACGAGGCGATCGCGAGATTGTACGAACTCCGAGCACTTGGGTACGTCGAACGACACGGCGATGGCTGGAAGTTGACACGCCAGGCCGTGATGTCGGTCCGCGCCGGCCGCGGTCCGTGCTGACCGAGTGTGTTCGGCCGTCCGGGGGAAAGCCCGACGCCCTTGAGGTTCGCAGGAGTTGGCGCCCCGGCCGGTCACGCAGAGCGAGTCGCGGAACGAGCGCGCGCGCCCCGCCGGAGCGCCCCGCGCGCGGGTGGAGCCTCGGTGTTCGCACACCGCGACACCTCAGTCACGCTACGCTCACGAAGACGCCGACACAGACCGCACGAACTCGACACCAGTCCGACAGCTCACCCAGGAAGCCCACCTTCCCCCACGACCTACCACCCCCTCCCACTTCACAGCACTTCACGGCACTTCACGGCAGAACGGCACAAGGCGACGAATGCCCCAGCACACCTCCGGGTCCGACCGGGCGGCGATCCCCCCAGCCGCCCGCGACGGTGGCAGCGTGCGGCCGCCCGCTCCCTCGACGCTCGACGAGCTGTGGCGGTCCTACAAGGCGACGGGGGACGACCGGCTGCGGGAGCAGCTGATCCTGCACTACTCACCGCTCGTGAAATACGTCGCGGGGCGGGTGAGCGTCGGCCTGCCGCCCAACGTGGAGCAGGCCGACTTCGTCTCCTCCGGCGTCTTCGGACTGATCGACGCGATCGAGAAGTTCGACGTCGACCGGGAGATCAAGTTCGAGACGTACGCGATCACCCGGATCCGGGGCGCCATGATCGACGAGCTGCGGGCGCTGGACTGGATCCCGCGTTCGGTGCGGCAGAAGGCGCGGAACGTGGAGCGGGCCTACGCCACCCTCGAGGCGCGGCTGCGGCGTACCCCGTCCGAGGGCGAGGTCGCGGTGGAGCTGGGCATGGAGGTCGACGAACTGCATGCAGTGTTCAGCCAGTTGTCGCTGGCCAACGTGGTCGCGCTGGAGGAGCTGCTGCACGTCGGCAGCGAGGACGGCGACGGGCTGAGCTTCCTGGACACGCTCGAGGACACCGCCGCGGACAATCCCGTGGAGGTCGCCGAGGACCGCGAGCTGCGGCGCTTTCTCGCCCGGGCGATCAACACGCTGCCCGATCGGGAGAAGACCGTGGTGACGCTGTACTACTACGAGGGGCTCACCCTGGCCGAGATCGGCAACGTCCTCGGGGTCACCGAGAGCCGGGTCAGCCAGATCCACACCAAGTCGGTGCTGCAGCTCCGGGCCAAGCTGGCGGGCTTCGGGCGGTGAGCCCGACGGCACCGGGGCGGACCGGCGGATCGGCCCTACGCTCGGTGGTTCGGGTGGTTCGGGTGGTGCGGTCGGCGTCGCGGGCGTGAACGCCTCCCGTTCGGGTGGGGGCCTCCGTAAAGTGGTTGACGTGCCAAGGATTCGAGCGGCCTCCGTGGCCGAGCACCGGTCGATGCAGCGAGCCGCCCTGCTGGATGCGGCGCGGTCGCTGTTGTCCGAGGGCGGAACCGAAGCGCTGACGTTCCCCGCACTGGCCGAACGGACGGGACTCGCGCGTTCGTCCGTGTACGAGTACTTCCGGTCGCGGGCCGCCGTGGTCGAAGAACTGTGCGCGGTCGACTTTCCGGTGTGGGCGGCGGAGGTGGCTGCCGCGATGGAGCCGGCCGAGTCCGCCGAGGGCAAGGTCGAGGCGTATGTACGGCAGCAGCTGGCGCTGGTCGGGGACCGGCGGCACCGGGCTGTCGTCGCCATCTCGGCGAGCGAGCTGGACGCCGGCGCGCGGGAGAAGATCCGGGCGGCCCACGGCGGGCTCGTGACGATGATCGCCGACGCGCTCGGGGAGATGGGGCACGACCAGCCCCGGCTGGCGGCGATGCTGCTGCAGGGAGTGGTGGATGCGGCGGTGCGGCGCATCGAGCTCGGGGCGGCGGAGGATCCCGGCGTGGTGACGGATGCGGCGGTCGCCATGGCGCTGCGGGGCGTGAAGGGCTGACACCGGCGGACGCCGGCCGGGGAAGAGATCGGCTTGCGCCCGGGGCCGGCGGCGCTGCAGCTCCCCCGGAGGTGCGGGGAAGCGCGCGATAGGCCCCACAAGGCCCAGCGGCCCCCACCGCGGTCAAGCCGCCGCCGTGGTCGCAGCCCGCAGCCGTAGTCGGAGCCGCAGCCGCAGCCGTGGGTCGCAGCCCTGCCGCTCCGGTCCCCGCCCCGGTCAGGCCGCCGCCGTGGTCGGAGCCTGCAGCAGTAGTCGGAGCCGCAGCCGCCGCCGTGGTCGGAGTCGCAGCCCTGCCGCGCCGGTCCTCACCGCGGTCAGGCCGCCTCCGAGGTCGGAGCCCACAGCCGCAGTCATAGCCGCAGCCGTAGTCGGAGCCAGCAGCCGCAGTCATAGCCGCAGCCGCAGCCCTAGCCGCACCCGTGGCCGTAGTCGAAGCCCGCAGCCGGAGGCATAGCCGTAGTCGGAGCCCGCAGCCCTGTCGCAGTCATGCACGGCCGCGGCTACCCCGGCAGCGGTACCCCCAGCACCGGCAGCAGTCTCGGCGGTCCCCTGTGCAGCAGCCAGGGCGGTAGCAGCGACAAGGGGTCCAGGTACGCCGTGCCCCGGCGCAGACCCCAGTGCACGCACAGGGCGGTGCAGTGGGAGCCCGCCCGTTCCACCAGGCCCACCGTCTCTCCCGCCCTCACCACCTGACCCCTGCGGACCGACGGAGTCACCGGCTCGTACGTCATCCGAAGATCCGTGCCGGTCAGGTCCACCGAGACGACCCCGCGCCCCGCGACCCGCCCCGCGAACGACACCCGGCCCGGCGCCACCGCCCGCACGGGGGAACCGGCCGGCGCTGCCAGGTCCACGCCTCGGTGACCGGCGCCGTACGGCGTCGCCGGCGGCTCCCAGCCGCGCAGGACCAGGGGGTGGACCCCGACCGGCCAGGTGCGTGCGACGGCCGGGACCGGGACCCGAGGAGGCGGCGGTGCGGGGTCCGGGGGAGGGGTGTCCGCCCAGGCCCAGGGGCTCAGCAGGGCCATCGCCAGACCCAGGAACAGGCCCAGCGGTACCAAGACGCATCGCATCGCTCGTCGCATGCCGCAACCGTCCCGCACCGCCGCCGATCACGGCCGGAGTCTGTGGACTACTCACCGGTTGTGGACAGCGGCGTCACCCGGTGGCCCGGCGGTCCCGTACACTTCTTCTGGCGATCCGGGTCACCGGGTCGACTTCGCACGCCCCGACACCAGGCCGTCAAGCGGTCGGTGTCAGCGCCTCTCGGTCCTCAGTGGCAAGGCGCGTCGCGGGCGTCAGGCGCGGGAGCCGTCCGGCTTTCGCGGCACAACCGAGAAACTCGAGGAGATACGGCCATGGCCGTCGTCACGATGCGGGAGCTGCTGGAGAGCGGCGTCCACTTCGGTCACCAGACCCGTCGTTGGAACCCGAAGATGAAGCGCTTCATCTTCACCGAGCGCAACGGCATCTACATCATCGACCTGCTCCAGTCGCTGTCGTACATCGACCGCGCCTACGAGTTCGTCAAGGAGACCGTCGCCCACGGCGGCACGGTCATGTTCGTCGGCACCAAGAAGCAGGCGCAGGAGGCCATCGCCGAGCAGGCCACCCGCGTCGGCATGCCCTACGTCAACCAGCGCTGGCTGGGCGGCATGCTCACCAACTTCTCGACCGTCTACAAGCGCCTGCAGCGCCTGAAGGAGCTCGAGCAGATCGACTTCGAGGACGTCGCGGCGTCCGGTCTCACCAAGAAGGAGCTTCTCGTGCTCTCGCGCGAGAAGGCCAAGCTGGAGAAGACCCTCGGTGGTATCCGCGAGATGCAGAAGGTGCCGAGCGCCGTCTGGATCGTGGACACCAAGAAGGAGCACATCGCCGTCGGTGAGGCCCGGAAGCTGAACATCCCGGTCGTCGCGATCCTCGACACCAACTGCGACCCCGACGAGGTCGACTACAAGATCCCGGGCAACGACGACGCGATCCGCTCCGTCACCCTGCTCACCCGTGTGATCGCCGACGCCGTCGCCGAGGGCCTCATCTCCCGCTCTCGCGTCGCCACCGGTGACAAGGGCGAGAAGGCCGCGGGCGAGCCGCTCGCCGAGTGGGAGCGCGACCTGCTCGAGGGTGAGAAGAAGGCCGAGGAGGCCCCGGCCGCCGAGGCTCCCGCCGCTGAGGCCCCGGCTGCCGAGGCTCCTGCCGCCGAGGCCGCTCCGGCCGAGGAGAAGGCCGCCGAGGGCGAGCAGGCCTGAAGCACGCGTTGACGGCGGGGGCGGTACTGCAACCAAGAGCGCTCCGGCGCGGTGAAGTCCGCCCCCGCTGTTCACCCGTAGGTCGGCGCGACGTACGCGCTCCGCGTTCACATGTGAAGCGCACACCGTGCTGATCTGAAGATCTTCCAGACTTCGAGAAAGACTCACAGACTCATGGCGAACTACACCGCCGCCGACGTCAAGAAGCTCCGTGAGCTCACCGGCGCCGGCATGATGGACTGCAAGAAGGCGCTGGACGAGGCCGAGGGCAACGTCGACAAGGCCGTCGAGGCGCTCCGCATCAAGGGTCAGAAGGGCGTCGCCAAGCGCGAGGGCCGCTCCGCCGAGAACGGCGCCGTGGTCTCCATCATCGCCGACGACAACTCCTCCGGCGTGCTGGTCGAGCTGAAGTGCGAGACGGACTTCGTCGCCAAGGGCGAGAAGTTCCAGGCCGTGGCCAAGGCCATCGCCGAGCACGTCGCCAAGACGAACCCGGCCGACCTCCAGGCCCTGCTCGGCTCCGAGATCGAGCCCGGCAAGACCGTCCAGGCGTTCGTGGACGAGGCCAACGCCAACCTCGGTGAGAAGATCGTCCTGGACCGCTTCGCGCAGTTCTCCGACGGCTACGTCACCGCCTACATGCACCGCACCATGCCCGACCTGCCCCCGCAGATCGGTGTCCTGGTCGAGCTCGACAAGCCGAACGCCGAGGTCGCCAAGGGCGTCGCCCAGCACATCGCCGCCTTCGCGCCGAAGTACCTCTCCAAGGACGAGGTGCCGGCCGAGGTCGTCGAGTCCGAGCGCCGCATCGCCGAGGAGACCACCCGCGCCGAGGGCAAGCCCGAGGCCGCGATCGCCAAGATCGTCGAGGGTCGCCTCAACGGCTTCTTCAAGGACGCCACGCTGCTCGGCCAGCCGTACGCGCTGGACAACAAGAAGTCGGTCCAGAAGGTGCTGGACGAGGCCGGTGTCACCCTGAAGCGCTTCTCGCGCATCAAGGTCGGCATCTGAGCCGGTACAGCGATCGACGCGCGACCCGCGGAGAAATCCCGATAGGGTCGACAGCAGTCGTCCGCGCACACCGCCACACCCGGGTGTGGGGTGGACGGCAGCAGATCTGACGAGGAGGCCATTGCCGCGCACGGGAGCGAAAAGCGACCCCACCGGCAATGGCCTTCTTCGTATGTGCAACACGTGAAAGAGGCGGGATCTCCCATGACCACCAAGGCCCAGAAGAGCGACGACGGCAAAGTACCCGGCCGGTTTCTGCTGAAGCTGTCCGGAGAGGCCTTCTCCGGAGGCGGGGGCCTGGGCGTGGACCCGGACGTGGTGCACAAGATCGCCCGCGAGATCGCGGCCGTCGTCCGTGACGGGGCGCAGGTCGCGGTCGTCATCGGCGGCGGCAACTTCTTCCGCGGCGCCGAACTCCAGCAGCGCGGCATGGACCGCGCCCGCTCCGACTACATGGGCATGCTCGGCACCGTGATGAACTGCCTCGCCCTCCAGGACTTCCTGGAGAAGGAGGGCATCGACAGCCGGGTGCAGACCGCCATCACCATGGGTCAGGTCGCCGAGCCGTACATCCCGCTGCGTGCCGTGCGCCACCTGGAGAAGGGGCGTGTGGTCATCTTCGGCGCCGGTATGGGCATGCCGTACTTCTCCACCGACACCACCGCCGCCCAGCGCGCCCTGGAGATCGACGCCGAGGCGCTGCTCATGGGCAAGAACGGCGTGGACGGTGTCTACGACTCCGACCCCAAGGCCAACCCGGACGCCGTCAAGTTCGACGCCCTCGGCTACGGCGAGGTCATCACCCGCGACCTCAAGGTCGCCGACGCCACCGCCATCACGCTGTGCCGCGACAACAAGCTTCCGATCCTCGTCTTCGAGCTTCTCGCGGAGGGCAATATCGCCCGCGCCGTCAAGGGTGAGAAGATCGGCACGCTGGTGGGTGACCAGGACAGCCGGGACTGACCTGGAATCAACCCGGCCGGTGGCTCGCGGCCCTGTGAGGGGCCCGGTCCCTGGCCGGGGGATGGACAATGTCCTGCCGGTCGGGAACCGTGCAGGAAGAAGACGCGACGCAGCCGGCCGCCGCCCGTCAGAGGAACCGCAGCCGGGCCTCACTCAAGACACGCAGGAGCAAGTGGTGATCGAAGAGACCCTCCTCGAGGCCGAGGAGAAGATGGAGAAGGCCGTCGTGGTCGCCAAGGAGGACTTCGCCGCGATCCGCACCGGCCGTGCGCACCCGGCGATGTTCAACAAGATCGTGGCCGACTACTACGGTGCCCCGACGCCGATCAACCAGCTGGCCTCGTTCTCCGTGCCGGAACCGCGTATGGCGGTCGTGACCCCGTTCGACAAGAGCGCGCTGCGCAACATCGAGCAGGCGATCCGTGACTCCGACCTGGGCGTCAACCCCAGCAACGACGGCAACATCATCCGTGTGGTGTTCCCCGAGCTGACCGAGGAGCGCCGCCGCGAGTACATCAAGGTCGCCAAGGGCAAGGGCGAGGACGCCAAGGTGTCCATCCGTTCCGTGCGGCGCAAGGCCAAGGACGCCATCGACAAGCTGATCAAGGACGGCGAGATCGGTGAGGACGAGGGCCGCCGTGCGGAGAAGGAGCTCGACGACCTGACGGCGAAGTACGTCGCTCAGGTCGACGAGCTTCTGAAGCACAAGGAAGCGGAACTGCTCGAAGTCTGATGAGCGACTCTTCCTGGGGGGCGCCGCCACCGGCGGGTCAGGCCGGCTACTGGGGGCCCACCGAGGGCAGGCCTGCCCAGGAGGCCGCCCCGGCGGGGCCCGCGTACGATGCGCCTGAGGCGCAGCACACTCGCCCCATGCCCATCGTGCCCGACGGACCCGCCTACGGCGGAGACCGGGACGGCGACCGGGGGGCCGCTCGGCGGAGCGGCCCCTTGTACCAGGAATTCCAGCACGGGTCCCGCCCCGAGCCTCCGCAGGCCCGCACACTCCCGGCCGAGAACCAGAATCCGGAGCCCATGCCCGACGCCCACCAGCCGGCCCCAGCGCCGCAGAAGAAGAGCGCGGGCCGTGACCTGAGCGCGGCCATAGGGGTCGGCGTCGGGCTCGGTGTGGTGATCGTCGCCTCGCTGTTCGTCTACAAGGCCGTGTTCGTCGGCGTGATCGCGGTCGCCGTCGTCGTCGGCCTGTGGGAGCTGACCAGCAGGCTGCGGGAGCGCAAGGACGTCAAGGCGCCGCTGGTGCCGCTCGCGGTCGGCGGCGCGGCGATGGTGGTCGCCGGGTACGTCCGGGGCGCCGAGGGCGCCTGGGTCGCCATGGCGCTGACGGCGCTGGCGGCCCTGGTCTGGCGCATGACGGAATCGCCGGAGGGCTACCTGAAGGACGTCACGGCGGGTGTCTTCGCGGCCTTCTACGTCCCCTTCCTGGCCACGTTCGTCGCGATGATGCTGACGGCGGAGGACGGCCCCTGGCGGGTCCTGACCTTCCTTCTCCTGACGGTCGTCAGCGACACCGGCGCCTACGCGGTCGGCTGGCGCTTCGGCAAGCACAAGCTGGCCCCGCGCATCAGCCCCGGCAAGACGCGCGAGGGCCTGGTGGGCGCGGTGCTGTTCGCGATGATCGCGGGCGCGCTGTGCATGCAGTTTCTGATCGACGACGGCAGATGGTGGCAGGGCCTGCTGCTGGGTGTCGCCGTCGCGGCCAGCGCCACGCTGGGCGACCTCGGCGAGTCCATGATCAAGCGCGACCTGGGCATCAAGGACATGGGTACCTTGCTCCCCGGCCACGGCGGCATCATGGACCGCCTGGACTCCCTGCTGCCGACGGCTCCGGTGGTGTGGCTGCTGATGGTGGTGTTCGTCGGCTCGACGTGAGCCGGGTGCCGGGTGCCTGGTGCCGGTTGGCGTGCGCCATGTGCCCTGCGGTGTGCCTTGCGGGCCCCCGTTCCCTGTATGAGGAGCGGGGGCCCGATTTTCCTTACGTGTGCGGGGGCGCCCGTTTTCCTTACGTGTGCGGGGGACGCCTCTCGCGCGTGTGCGATGTCGACGCGGCGCGCCTGCGCCTGTCAGGTGGCCCGGATGGCGGCGATGTCGAACTGGAGGCGGACCTTCTCGCTCACCATGGCCCCACCCTGAGCCAGCCGGGCGTCGTAGGTCAGACCCCAGTCGGCACGGTTGATGGTGGTGGTGCCGTCGAAGCCGACCCGCTCGTCGCCGAAGGCGTCGGTCACGTGACCGATGTAGGTGAGTTCCAGGTCGACGAGGCGGGTGGTGTCCTTGATGGTGAGATCGCCGGTCATGCGGTAGACGTCGTTGCCCAAGAGCCGCACCGCGGTGCTCGTGAAGGTCATCCGCGGATAGGTCCCCGCGTCCAGGAACTGCCGGCCGACCAGGTGCGCGTCGCGCTGCTCGACGCCCGTGTCGACGCTGGCCGTGTACAGCACCAGGTCGGCCCGGGAGCGGGACGGGTCGCGGCCGTCGAAGTACAGGCGGCTCTCGTACTCGGTGAAGGCACCTCGCACCGTCGTCACCATCGCGTGGCGCACGGAGAACCCGATCCTGCTGTGGGCGGGATCGATCAGCCATTCGCCGGTGAGGGACGCCAGGCCGGGATCCGGCAGGACGGCAGTCCCGTTGGCCACGGGGGTGGCGTGGGCGACGGGAGCGGCGGACGGCTGAGCGTGCCGGTTGAAGGAGTTGCGGCCGAAAAGGTTCATGGCTCATGTGGTTACGTGAGCGCGCGGGACGGGACAAGGCCCGACCAGGAAACCCGACCGTTCGTCAGCAGAACTTCACAGCTCACCGCACATATCCCGCCTGCGACAGGCCAGTTGACGGTGCTGCGTCGTCCCGTCTTGCTCCTCCGGCTCCCAGGCCTGGAGAGCTGGTCCTGGCGTTGCACGGTCGTATTCCGCTGGACTCCCTGCCCCCAAAGTCATCCAGTACCACGGGGAAAGGCGGCTGCTGGCCTCGGCGCGGTCATTGGTTCCACGGACTTATGGAGCCGAAGCGGCCCCTCATATCGTCGAGCATTCTCGACGGTGGCAATGTGGAAGATGTGAACGCTGGGGACAGCTCAGCCGGTGTGCGGCAGCTGCGACGGTCAAGCAGCGCGTTGCTATTCGTTCCGATCGTCCTCATCGCAGTGACCACGGCAGTCGACCAGTTGCTCCGCATCCAGGCCCGCTGCTCGTGATCGCCCTTGGCGGCGTGCGCCGCGCGAAAGCGCCTCGCCTCTCACGAGCGGACACCTGGAAGGCCACGACGATGCGAGCAATCCAATACGACCGGTTCGGCGACTACGAAGTCCTCCACCTGGTGGACGCTCCCAGGCCTGCGCCTCAGAGCGGGCAGGCCCTGGTCCGGCTGACGCTGGCCGCCCGGTCGCTCCCGTGCACCTGGAGTGACGGGCGGATGCGCCGTGGCCCGGACGCGACCGGTACGGGCTGACCGAGTCCTGGGCCGTCCCTGGGCCGTCCGAGGCCGGCCAACGCTGACAGTCGGCACCCACGGGTGACCGCCCCCACCCCGCTCTGGCCTGGGCTCCCCGAGTTGATCTGCGACACTGGAAGGGTTATGCCGAAGCCCGGAGAACTCACTTTCGTCGCCCCGCGCGGAGCCAAGAAGCCGCCGCGGCACCTTGCCGACCTCACGCCCGCCGAGCGCAAGGACGCGGTGGCCGAGATCGGCGAGAAGCCGTTCCGTGCCAAGCAGCTCTCGCAGCACTACTTCGCGCGGTACGCGCACGACCCGGAGCAGTGGACCGACATCCCCGCCGGCTCGCGCGCCAAGCTGCAGGAAGCGCTGTTCCCCGAGCTGATGACCGTCGTCCGGCATCTGTCGACCGACCAGGGGACGACCCGCAAGACGCTGTGGCGGCTGTTCGACGGGACGCTCGTCGAGTCCGTGCTGATGCGCTACCCCGACCGCGTCACCATGTGCATCAGCTCACAGGCCGGCTGTGGCATGAACTGCCCATTCTGCGCCACCGGACAGGCGGGGCTCGACCGGAACCTGTCCACGGCCGAGATCGTGCACCAGATCGTCGACGGGATGCGCGCGCTCCGGGACGGGGACGTGCCCGGCGGCCCGGCCCGGCTGTCCAACATCGTCTTCATGGGCATGGGCGAGCCGCTCGCCAACTACAAGCGGGTCGTGGGTGCGATCCGCGCGCTGACCGACCCGGCTCCGGACGGGCTCGGACTGTCCCAGCGCGGGATCACCGTGTCCACCGTCGGGCTCGTGCCGGCCATCCACCGGTTCGCCGACGAGGGCTTCAAGTGCCGCCTCGCGGTCTCGCTGCACGCCCCGGACGACGAGCTGCGCGACACCCTCGTCCCGGTGAACACGCGCTGGAAGGTGCGCGAGGTGCTGGACGCCGGGTTCGAGTACGTCGAGAAGTCCGGGCGCCGGCTGTCGATCGAGTACGCGCTCATTCGCGACATCAACGACCAGGCCTGGCGCGGCGACCGGCTCGGCCGGCTGCTCAAGGGCAAGCCCGTGCACGTCAACCTCATTCCGCTGAACCCGACGCCGGGGTCGAAGTGGACCGCCTCCCGGCCGGAGGACGAGAAGGCGTTCGTGGAAGCCATCGCCGCCCACGGTGTGCCCGTCACCGTCCGGGACACCCGTGGTCAGGAGATCGACGGGGCCTGTGGCCAGCTCGCGGCCACCGAGCGGTAATCTGGCCACGTCCACATATCTTCATATTCCGACAGGGGAGCGCCACAGCGCTGAGAGTGCGGCGGACAGGGCCGCAGACCCTCTGAACCTCGCCCAGGTCATTCTGGGTAGGAAGTTCGGTCACCACTCAAGCTGTTGCGCCCTGCCCGGGTCCTTCCCACCGAAGCCCCGGGCAGGGCCGCGTCTCTTCCTGGCCAACCCCAGGAGGACATCCAGTGCAGAACAAGACCTTCGTGGCCGTGGCGGTCGGGCTCGGCCTGATCACGCTGTCCGCGTGCGGGTCGACGCACGCCAAGTCGTCCACGGACTCCGAGTCGTCCACGGACTCCAAGACCGTGACCCTCGTCAGCCACGACTCGTGGGCCGTCTCCAAGAACGTGCTCGCCGACTTCGAGAAGAAGACCGGGTACCAGGTCAAGGTCCTCAAGGACGGCGACGCCGGGCAGGCCGTCAACAAGGCGATCCTGACCAAGGACAACCCGCAGGGCGACGTGTTCTTCGGCGTCGACAACACCCTGCTCTCCCGAGCCCTCGACAACGGCCTGTTCCAGCCGTACACCGCCAAGGGCCTCGACAAGGTCGGCGCCGCCTACCAGCTCGACAAGGACAAGCACCGGGTCACGCCGATCGACTACGGCGACATCTGCGTCAACTACGACAAGGCCTACTTCAGCGCGCACAGGCTGACGCCGCCGCAGTCCTTCGCCGACCTGGCCAAGCCGGCGTACAAGAACCTCCTCGTCACCGAGAACGCGGCCACCTCCTCGCCCGGCCTCGGCTTCCTGCTGGGCAGCGCGGCCCGGTTCGGCGACACCGGCTGGCCGGACTACTGGAAGAAGCTCAAGGCCAACGGCGTCAAGGTCGTCGACGGCTGGGAGCAGGCGTACTACCAGGAGTTCTCGGGGTCGTCCGAGGGCAGGAAGGCGGGTGGCGACCGGCCGCTCGTCGTGTCGTACGCCTCCTCGCCGCCCGCCGAGGTGATCTACGCCAAGAAGCGGCCCGGCACCGCCCCGACCGGTGTGGCGAGCGGCACCTGCTTCCGGCAGATCGAGTTCGCCGGAGTGCTGAGCAACGCCGGGAACACCAAGGGCGCCAAGGCGTTCGTCGACTTCCTGGTCTCCAGGGAGTTCCAGGAGGACATGCCGCTGAACATGTTCGTCTACCCGGTGGTCGACGGCGCGAAGGTGCCCGCAGACTTCACCAAGTACGGGCCGGCCGCCCAGCACCCCGAGATCATGGCCCCCGGGAAGATCGCCGCCAACCGTGACCAGTGGCTCAAGTCGTGGACCTCGCTCGTACTGAAGTAGTCCGTCCCCGGCGGGGGAACGCGGCGCGGTTCGGGCTGATGGCCCTGCCCGTCGCGTTCTTCGCCGTGTTCTTCGCCTGGCCCGTCGCCGCGATCGTCGCGCGCGGGCTCAAGGCCGACGGCACCTGGCAGTTCGGGCGGCTCGCGGACGTGGTCACCCAGCCCGACCTGCGGCACGTGCTGTGGTTCACCACCTGGCAGGCGCTCGCCTCCACCGTGCTCACCCTGCTGCTCGCGCTGCCCGCCGCCCATGTCTTCGCCCGGCTCGACTTCCCGGGCAAACAGCTGCTGCGAGCCGTCGTCACTGTCCCTTTCGTGCTGCCGACCGTCGTGGCCGGCAGCGCGTTCCTCGCCCTCGTCGGGCACGGCGGGCTGCTCGACGAGCTGTGGGGGGTACGGCTGGACACGACGGTGTGGGCGATCCTGCTGGCCCATGTCTTCTTCAACTACGCGGTCGTCGTACGGACCGTCGGGGGGCTGTGGGCCCAGCTCGATCCCCGGCAGGAGGAGGCCGCCCGGATGCTGGGCGCCTCGCCGCTGAGCGCGTGGCGGAAGGTGACCCTGCCCGCGCTCGCACCCGCCGTGGCCGCCGCCGCGCTGATGGTGTTCCTGTTCACCTTCACCTCCTTCGGTGTGGTCCAGATCCTCGGCGGCCCCACCTTCTCCACCCTCGAGGTGGAGATCTACCGGCAGACCTCCGAGATCTTCGACCTGTCAACGGCCGCCGTCCTCACCCTCGTCCAGTTCGTCGCCGTCGGTGCGATCCTCGCCGTGCACGCCTGGACGGTGCGGCGCCGGGAGACCGCCCTGCGGCTCGTCGATCCGAAGCTGACCGCCCGCCGCCCGCGCGGCGCCGGACAGTGGGCGCTGCTCGCCGGCGTCCTCGCCACCGTGGCCCTGCTCCTCGTGCTGCCGCTGGCCGTCCTCGTCCGCCGCTCCCTGGACGCACCGGGTTTCGGCTACTACCGGGCCCTGGCGCACACCGACGGCGGTACGTTCCTGCAGCCGCCGGTACACGCCGTGTGGACCTCTCTGCAGTACGCCGCCACCGCCACCGCCATCGCCGTCGTGATCGGAGGTCTCGCCGCCGCCGCGCTCGCCCGCCGGGACGCCGGACGGCTGATCCGGGGCTTCGACGCGCTGCTGATGCTGCCGCTCGGCGTCTCCGCCGTGACCGTCGGCTTCGGCTTCCTGATCGCCCTCGACAAGCCCCCGCTCGATCTGCGGCAGTCCTGGATCCTGGTGCCGCTCGCCCAGGCGCTGGTCGGCGCCCCCTTCGTCGTACGCACCATGCTGCCGGTGCTGCGCGCGGTGGACGCTCGGCTGAGGGAGGCCGCCGCCGTGCTCGGGGCCTCGCCCTGGCGGGTGTGGCGGGAGGTGGATCTGCCGCTGGTGCGGCGGGCGCTGCTGGTGGCCGCCGGGTTCGCGTTCGCGGTCTCACTCGGCGAGTTCGGGGCGACCGTGTTCATCGCCCGGCCCGACGACCCGACGCTCCCGGTCGCCGTGGCCCGCCTGCTCAGCCGCCCCGGAGACCTCAACTACGGCCAGGCGATGGCTCTTTCGACGATCCTGATGGTGGTGTGCGCCGCCGCGCTGCTCGTCCTGGAGCGGCTGCGCACCGACCGGACGGGGGAGTTCTAGATGCTGACGGCCGGACGAGGGAGTTCTGGATGCTGCTGAGCCTCGATGGCGCGACCGTGCGCTTCGGCGGACGGGCCGTGCTCGACGCCGTCGGCCTCGATGTCGCCGAGCACGAGGTGGTGTGCGTGCTCGGGCCCAGCGGCAGCGGGAAGTCGACGCTGCTGCGGGCGGTGGCCGGCCTGCAGCCCCTGGACTCCGGGCGGGTGCTGCTCGACGGCCGCGACCAGGCGTGCGTGCCCGCGCACCGGCGGGGCGTCGGCCTGATGTTCCAGGACCACCAGCTCTTCCCGCAGCGGGACGTCGGCGCCAACGTGGCCTTCGGGCTGCGCATGCACGGCCTCGCCAGGGGCGAACGGGAAGCCGAGGTCGGGCAGTTGCTGGAACTGGTCGGCCTGCCCGGGGCCGCCGAGCGGGCCGTGGCCTCCCTGTCCGGCGGCGAGCAGCAGCGCGTGGCGCTGGCCCGGGCGCTCGCCCCCCGGCCCCGGCTGCTCATGCTGGACGAGCCGCTCGGCCAGCTCGACCGGTCGCTGCGCGAACGCCTGGTGGTCGAACTGCGTGAGCTCTTCGGCCGGTTGGGCACGACCGTGCTCGCCGTGACCCACGACCAGGGCGAGGCGTTCGCGCTGGCCGACCGGGTGGTGGTGATGCGGGACGGGCGCATCGCGCAGTCCGGCGCGCCGCTGGAGGTCTGGCAGCGGCCCGCCGACGCGTTCGTGGCCCGCTTCCTCGGCTTCGACAACCTGGTGCCGGCGACCGTGGCCGGTGCGGCGGCCGACAGCCCGTGGGGCAAGCTGCCGGTGCCCGACGGCTCCCCGCAGGGAAACCGGACGCTGCTGGTCCGGCCCGCCGGGGTACGGCTCGTGGCGGCCGACGCCGGTCTGTCCTGCACGGTGACCGCGCGCACCTTCAAGGGCACTCATGTGGCCGTCCACCTCCAGCCCGCGGACGGGCCGCGCCTGGAGGCGGCCTGCGCGCTGCGGGAGGCACCCGACGTCGGGGACGCGGTGGGCGTGGAGTTCGACGCGGCCGAAATCGTCGTGCTCGACTGATCGTCGCGGCCCTAGGGTAGGCGGCATGACCTTGCTCGCGCATGACCGCTACTGTGACGAGATCGCCCGCCAGGTGGAGCAGTTGAGGTCCGTGGTGGCCTCCGGCGCCGACCTGTCCGCGACCGTGCCGACCTGTCCCGACTGGTCTCTGGAAGACCTCGTACGCCATATGGGCGGGGCCCTGCGGTGGGTGGAGACGATCGTGCGCACCCGGGCGCAGGAGCGCGTTCCGCGTGACCAGGTGCCGCTCGGTGCCGGGCCCGCGGAGCGGGGCGACGCGGCGGCACTCGACAAGTGGCTGGCCGAGACCGGTGAGCTGGTCGTCGCGACGCTGCGCGAGGCCGGGCCGGACACCGCCGTGTGGAGCTTCCTCCCGGGGAAAGCCGTTTCCGGGTTCTGGGCCCGGCGGATGACCCACGAGATCAGCATCCACCGTGCCGACGCCTCCCTCGCGGCCGGCCTCGACTACGAACTGGCACCGGCGATCGCCGTCGACACGATGGACGAGTGGCTGGACTTCGCCATCCTTCTCCAGCAGATGCGGGGCCATGAAGAGGCCATGCGCCTGGACGGCCCGACCCGTTCCATCCACCTGCACGCCACCGACGCCGACCCGGCGCTGAACGCCGAGTGGCTGCTGGAGTTCGGCCCGGACGGCGTGCGCTGGTGGCGCGGCCACGAGAAGGCCACGGTCGCCCTGCGCGGCCCGCTCACCGCCGTGCTGCTCGCCTTCTACCGTCGGCTGCCGCTGGACGCGCCCGGCCTGGAGGTGCAGGGCGAGCGCGAGGTGCTGGAGTTCTGGCTGTCACGGGCGACCTTCGGGTGAGGGCCTTCGCACGACCGCGGCCCGCCCCCTGGGGATAGGAGGACGGGCCGCGGCGATGTTCGTGCACCTGCCGGCGAGGCGTCAGCTGTTGCCGCGCGCCCCACGACGGCGCATGCCGAAGTAGACGGCGCCACCGCCGACGACGACCAGCGCACCCGCGATGCCGGCGATCAGGCCGGTGTTGGAGCTGGCGCCGGTCTCGGCGAGGTTCGAGCTACCGGCCGCCGGGGACGGCGCGTTGCTCGGCGCGGTCGCCGGGGCGGAGCTGGACTCGGAGGCCGACGGGGTCGGGGTCGCCGACTCGGCCGGGGCGGACTTCGACGGCGACGGCTTCGGCGTCGACGAGGCCGGCGGGGTCGGGCTGTCGGTCTTGCAGGCGGTGGCCGGGGCCGTCAAGCCGTTCTCGATGTCCTCGTCGACGATGTTGGCCGCCTTGACGTGGACGCGGTACGACGCGTTCGGCTTCCAGTTCTCCGGGAAGGTGACCGGAGTCCCCTCGGCCGAGCCCTTGACCTCCTGCTCGCCGATCTGCTTCTCGACCCCGCCCTTGTTCTGCAAGAACACGGTGATGGTGGCGGGGGTCCCGGAGATGTCGGTGTCGGTGACGACGATGACGCCCTTGTTGCCGTCGCACTTGGCTTCGGCCTTGAAGTCACGGATGTTGCACGCGAGCGCGGAGCTGGACAGACCCAGCACCACCGCGGCCGAGGCGGAGGCAACACCCAGGATGCGAACGGAACGGCGCGCGCTACGGCGAGTTATGGACACGTTTGTCCTTTACAGAGTGCATAACTGCGGGGGGCTGAGGGGGCGTTGGGGCGAACGGATGAGGTGAGGCCCCATCACCCCCAAGAGGCTCACAGGTTTATAAGCGCTCCGTAAGCAGTGTCAATGCATATGCCCACACCGGCCGTTGGCTTTACCTGCTTATTAACCATCTGGACGTTTGACGGTTTCCGGTGCCCGCTCGCCCCCTGCGCGCGGCGACGCGATCAGCCCTCGACAGCGGCCGGATCCATCCAGATGACCTCCCAGGTGTGGCCGTCGAGGTCGTCGAAGGCGCGGCCGTACATGAAGCCGTGGTCCTGGGTCCGGCCGCTCGGCGTGGCGCCCGACGCGAGGGCCCTGTCGACGAGTTCGTCCACCTTCTGGCGGCTCTCGGCACTCAGCGCGACCAGCACCTCGCTGGTCTTCGTGGCGTCGGCGATCTCCTTCTGGGTGAAGGTCGCGTAGAACGGCTTGGTCAGCAGCATCGCGACGATGGTGTCGCTGATCACCACGGAGGCGGCCTTGTCGTCGCTGAACTGCGGGTTGATGGTGTAGCCGAGTTCCGTGAAGAACTTCTTCGACGCGTCGAGGTCGTTCACGGGCAGGTTCACGAAGATCATCTGCTGGTACATCAGGGGCCTCTCTCCCGAGGTGGTCCGTGCTGGGGTCAGCGTGTTCGGTGGGTAGACCGAGGGCCGCGGGAGAACTCATCGGTCGCCGTGGGCCCTTTTGGGTCAGCGCTCCACGGGGAGGGCCGCCAGAGCGGCGACCGCCAGGGTGAGCGGGCCGAACACCGCGACCAGGACCGCCGCGCGGAGGGCCGCGGCCGCGCGCAGCATCGTGGCCGGGGCGCCGAGGCGGACCAGCGCCGCGGTCGTGTCCGCCCGGCACTGGCGGGTCTCCACCGCCGCGGTGAACAGGGTGGCGACCGTGCAGCCGGTGACGAGCAGCCCGCCGAGGGTGGTCAGCGGACCGAACGCCGGTGCCGGGTCCGAGTCGGCGTACAGCGCGGTCATGGCGTACCCGGCGGACGCGACCGCGCAGACGACGCCCAGGGGGCGGCCGATGCGGATCGCCTCCGCCATGAGGACCCGGCCGGCGAGGAGACGCAGGGCGCCGGGGCGGGTGGACTGCAGGAGGCGGCCGCACAGGTGGGTGATGCCGGGGGCGGCGAGGACGAGGCCGGTCGCGGTGAGCAGCCGGCCGAGCAGCACGGCGACGTGCGAGTGGCCGGCGTAGGCCTGGACCGCCAGGCCGGTGGCGAGGAGGGCGATGCCCCACGGGAGGCCGACCGGGGCGCCCTCGGGCGGCTGTCGGTGGAGTTCGCTCCAGTCCGCGTCCGCGGCCGCGTCCCTGTCCCCGTCCGTGCCCCTGTCCGTGACGGTGCCTGTGTCTTCGTCCGTGACTGTGTCCGTGACGGTGACTGTGTCCGTGTCCGCGGCTGTGTCCCTGTCCGGGGCCTGGGTCCCGGGGCCGGTCGCGCCGCCCGGCGCCGTGACCGCGCCGCCCGTCCCCGCCCGTGCCGCCGCGTCCGCCCGCTCGCCCGGGGCGGTACCGGCCCCCGGCCGCAGCCGCGCCCCGAACCGCCCGTACGCCCCGAACGTCTCCCGCACCACCGAGTGGCCGTACGCCCCGAAGCGGCCGTACCCGCGCAGGGCCGGGGCGGCGGGGCGGGGGTCCTTCGGGCGGAGGGCCAGCGCCACCGCCGCCGACGCGGTGGCCGGGACCACGGCCAGCAACGTGAGGACCGCCGGGAGCGGGAGGTGCTCGTCCGCTGCCAGGAAGTCCGCCGCCGCGCCGCCGAAGGGCATGCCCGTGAGGTAGCCGCGCAGATACAGGAAGACCACCAGGGCCAGCAGCGAGCCCAGGGTGCAGGACAGTGCCGTGGTCAGGGCGGAGATCGCCATCAGCCGCGCCGGGCCGAGACCCACCGCGGACAGGCCCGGGCGTGGCCGGGTGCCGGGGTCGGTGCGGGCCACGGCGAGCGCGAAGTACACCGTGGCGGCGAGCGGCACCGCGCACCAGGCCAGCCGCAGCACTGCGGCGTTCGCGTGCTCCGGGTGGCGGAGGGCGTAGCCGAGGCAGGCCAGCAGCAGGAAACCGGTGCCGCCGGCCGCCGCGGCCACCAGCAGGCGGCGCAGCTGGACGGCGGGCCGGGCCGCGCGGGTCAGACGGAAAGCGACCACGCGGCCCGGCCTTCCGTCTCGGGGGCGTCCGGCAGGTGCACGGTCCGTACGCACCGGCCGTCCAGCAGCGCCACGGTGCGGTCGGCGAGGGCGGCGGTGTCCGGGTCGTGGGTGGCGAGCAGGACGGTGATGCCGTGCGAGCGGGCGGCCGTGGTGAGCGTGCGCAGGACGTGGGTGCGGTCGGCGCGGTGCAGCGCAGCCGTGGGCTCGTCCGCGAAGAGGATCGCGGGGGACGGGACCAGCGCCCGGGCGATCGCCACGCGCTGGCGTTCGGCCTGGAGGAGTTCGTGCGGGCGCTTACGGGCCTTGTCGCCGACGTCGAGCCGTTCCAGCCACTCCAGCGCGGCGATCTTGGCCCGGCGGCGGCCGGTGCCACGCAGCATCAGGGGGAGCGCGGCGTTCTCCCACACGTTCAGCTCGGGGACCAGGGCGGGCAGCGGGTCGATCCAGCCGAACCGGTCCCGGCGCAGCCGCTCCCGGCCCATCGGGCCCAGGGTGTGCAGAGGCGCGCTGTTGAACCAGACCTCGCCGCTGCCCACGCGCAGCTGGCCGGAAAGGCAGCGCAGCAGGGTCGTCTTGCCGCTGCCGCGCGGGCCGGTGACGGCGAAGATCTCGCCCTCCCGCACGCCGAGCGAGATCCCGGCGAGTCCGGGGGAGCCGTCGGGGTGCCTGAAGTGCAGGGAGCGTGCCCAGAGCACGTCGTTGTCCGGCGGGGCCTCCATGGGCGTACACCTCGGTTCTGATCCGTTTTCCCGTGCCTGTTCCCCCGTCCGGGGGAACGAAGGCTGGGCCGATCGGTCACTGGAACGCTAGGCAGCCACCACGGAGAGGCCGGACAGCACACGGCCCCGGGCCGCCGTTCCCACTCGAACGGACGGCACCGGGGCCGTGATCGATCATCCAGTCGGATGATCACAGCTTCTGCGTGCTCAGAGCTTGGTCCACGCCTCCGTGAGCGTCGCGCGCAGGATCTGCTCGATCTCGTCGAAGGTCTCCTGGTTGGAGATCAGCGGCGGGGCGAGCTGGATCACCGGGTCGCCGCGGTCGTCGGCACGGCAGTACAGGCCGTTGTCGAACAGCGCCTTGGAGAGGAATCCGTACAGGACGCGCTCGGTCTCCTCCTCGTTGAAGGACTCCTTGGTGTTCTTGTCCTTCACCAGCTCGATGCCGTAGAAGAAGCCGTTGCCGCGGACGTCGCCGACGATCGGCAGGTCGTGCAGCCTCTGCAGGGTCTGCAGGAAGGCGCCCTCGTTGTCGAGCACGTGCTGGTTGAGGTTCTCGCGCTCGAACAGGTCGAGGTTGGCGAGACCCACCGCGGCGGAGACCGGGTGGCCACCGAAGGTGTAGCCGTGCAGGAAGGTGTTGTCGCCCTTGTAGAACGGCTCGGCGAGCTTGTCGGAGATGATGCAGGCGCCGATCGGGGAGTAGCCCGAGGTCATGCCCTTGGCGCAGGTGATCATGTCCGGGACGTAGCCGAACTTGTCGCAGGCGAACATCGTGCCGAGGCGGCCGAAGGCGCAGATGACCTCGTCCGACACGAGCAGCACGTCGTACTTGTCGCAGATCTCGCGCACGCGCTGGAAGTAGCCGGGCGGCGGCGGGAAGCAGCCGCCGGCGTTCTGCACCGGCTCCAGGAAGACCGCGGCGACGGTGTCCGGGCCCTCGAAGAGGATCTGCTGCTCGATCTGGTCGGCGGCCCAGCGGCCGAAGGCCTCCGGGTCGTCGCCGAAGAGCGGGGCGCGGTAGATGTTGGTGTTCGGCACCTTGTGCGCGCCCGGGACGAGCGGCTCGAACGGCGCCTTCAGGCCCGGCAGACCCGTGATGGACAGGGCGCCCTGCGGGGTGCCGTGGTAGGCGACCGCACGCGAGATGACCTTGTACTTGGTCGGCTTGCCCTGCAGCTTGAAGTACTGCTTGGCGAGCTTCCACGCGGTCTCGACGGCCTCGCCGCCACCGGTGGTGAAGAAGACCTTGTTCAGGTCGCCCGGGGCGTAGTCGGCCAGGCGCTCGGCCAGCTCGACGGCCTTCGGGTGGGCGTAGGACCACACCGGGAAGAAGGCGAGCTCCTGGGCCTGCTTGAACGCGGTCTCGGCGAGTTCCGTACGGCCGTGACCGGCCTGGACCACGAACAGACCCGCGAGACCGTCGAGGTAGCGCTTGCCCTTGTCGTCGTAGATGTAGGTGCCCTCACCCCGGACGATGGTCGGGACCGGGGAGTTCTCGTACGAGGACATGCGGGTGAAGTGCATCCACAGGTGGTCGTACGCGGTGCGGCTGAGGTCCTTGGTGCTCACGGTTATCGGGTCCTCACGGTTATCGGGTTCCCCACATGTAGGTCTGCTTCTTGAGCTTCAGGTAGACGAAGCTCTCGGTGGAGCGCACTCCGGGCAGGGACCGGATGCGTTTGTTGATGACGTCCAGCAGGTGGTCGTCGTCCTCGCAGACGATCTCGGCGAGGATGTCGAACGAGCCCGCGGCCATCACCACGTACTCGACTTCCGACATGTCAGTCAGCGCGTCCGCGATCGACTCGACGTCGCCCTCGACGTTGATCCCGACCATCGCCTGCCGGCGGAAGCCCACGGTGAGCGGGTCCGTCACGGCGACGATCTGCATCACCCCCTGGTCCAGCAGCTTCTGGACGCGCTGGCGCACGGCCGCCTCCGACAGGCCGACGGCCTTGCCGATCGCGGCGTACGGCCGGCGGCCGTCCTCCTGGAGCTGCTGAATGATGGCGAGGGAGACGGCGTCCAGCTGTGGGCTGGTGCCGTTCCTGGACTCGCGGGAGGAGTCCCTCTGGTCTGCGCTTCGACTGGCCACGACCTCACTGTGCACGACGTCTCGACAGTTTTGCAAGGCCTGATCAATGAAATCCGTTGTCTGAGAGTCGCACTCTTGCGGATTTCGCAGCAGTCGCGGCGGTGGGGCTGTTGAAAACGTGAGCCTGGCAGCTAGTGTGGGTGTCTCAGTGAGTGGACGGAAAGAACCAGATCAGGAGGCCGGCAGTGAGCACCGAGCTGCGTCGTCTGCGCAACTACATCGACGGTGAGTTCCGGGACGCCGCCGACGGACGGACCACCGAGGTGGTCAACCCGGCGACGGGCGAGGCGTACGCGACCGCGCCGCTGTCCGGCGAGGCGGACGTCAACGCCGCGATGGAGGCCGCCGCCCGCGCCTTCCCGGCCTGGCGCGACACGACCCCCGCCGAGCGTCAGAAGGCCCTTCTGAAGATCGCCGACGCGTTCGAGGAGCGCGCCGAGGAACTGATCGCGGCCGAGGTGGAGAACACGGGCAAGCCCACGGGGCTCACCCGCTCCGAGGAGATCCCGCCGATGGTCGACCAGATCCGCTTCTTCGCGGGTGCGGCGCGGCTGCTGGAGGGCCGGAGCGCCGGTGAGTACATGGAGGGGATGACCTCGATCATCCGCCGTGAGCCGGTCGGCGTCTGCGCGCAGGTCGCGCCCTGGAACTACCCGATGATGATGGCCGTGTGGAAGTTCGCCCCGGCGATCGCCGCGGGCAACACGGTCGTCCTGAAGCCGTCGGACACCACCCCGGCGTCGACGGTCCTGATCGCCGACATCCTCGGCTCGATCCTGCCCAAGGGCGTCTTCAACGTCGTCTGCGGCGACCGCGAGACCGGCCGTCTGATGGTCGAGCACGACATCCCGGCGATGGCGTCGATCACCGGCTCGGTACGCGCCGGCATTTCGGTGGCCGAGTCGGCGTCCAAGGACGTCAAGCGGGTCCACCTGGAGCTGGGCGGCAAGGCCCCGGTCGTCGTCTTCGAGGACACCGACATCGCCAAGGCCGTCGAGGACATCTCCGTCGCGGGCTTCTTCAACGCCGGCCAGGACTGTACGGCCGCCTGCCGCGTCCTCGTCCACGAGGCGATCCACGACGAGTTCGTGACCGCGCTGGCCAAGGCCGCCGAGGACACCAGGACCGGCCAGCCGGACGACGAGGACGTCCTGTTCGGCCCGCTCAACAACCCCAACCAGCTCAAGCAGGTCGAGGGCTTCATCGAGCGGCTGCCCGCCCACGCGCGCGTGGAGGCCGGCGGCAAGCGCGTCGGCGACAAGGGCTACTTCTTCGCGCCGACCGTCGTCTCCGGCGTCAAGCAGGACGACGAGATCATCCAGAAGGAGGTCTTCGGCCCGGTCATCACCGTCCAGTCCTTCACGGACGAGGACCAGGCCGTGGAGTGGGCCAACGGCGTCGAGTACGCCCTGGCGTCCTCCGTGTGGACCAAGGACCACGCCCGCGCGATGCGCATGTCCAAGAAGCTCGACTTCGGCTGCGTGTGGATCAACACCCACATCCCGCTGGTCGCCGAGATGCCGCACGGTGGCTTCAAGAAGTCCGGCTACGGCAAGGACCTGTCCGCCTACGGCTTCGAGGACTACACGCGGATCAAGCACGTGATGACGTCCCTGGGCGAGTAGGCACCGGGAACGGCAGTGAGCGGCCCCCGGACGGGTTCACCTCCTCGTCCGGGGGCCGCGCCGTACCGGTGAGCCTTCCGCGGTACGGCGATCCTCACCACAGGTTCGTCGACGCGGCGATCAGCATCCCGGTAACCCCGCACGGCGTGAGCGCCACCCCGCACAGCAGCACCGGGAAGGCCACGACCAGGAGGAGCGGACTGAGGAACAGGTCCGTGGAAGTGATCAGCTTGCGCTCCTCGCGCCCCTCCACAAGTCACAGGCGGCGGGTCGGCAGGGCGGCCAGGGACGCGTGCGGCACGCCGCGCGGGTACGCCGTCTCACGGCCGTCGGCGTCCGTGGGGACGCAGCGCTGTGCCCAAGGTCCGCCGCGGCCCGCAGGCGCGCTCGGTGCCGCGGTACCCCGCCGCGACGCGTCCGCCTCTGAACGCGCTCCGGGTCTGCGCGATCACCCCCCCAGCAGAGCGCGCCCCCGCCGCAGGCCATCCCGACCCCGAAGTTCAGGAGCGGGACGCGGACCAGCGCCGCGGTCCAGCCGCCCAGGATGCCGACCACCAGGCAATAGCAGGGCAGGGCGACGAGGGCGGCACGGGTCAGGAGCTGCCCGGTGGTGTAGCGCTCCGTCAGCCGCGGCCGCCGAGCGGCCGCCCCGTCCCGGGCGCGTGCAGACCGTCGCGGGCGGACCTGTCCACCGAGAGCACGCCATCGCCGGGGCCGCATGGTCCGGTGGGTGACGTGGGGGTGGGCGCGTCGGGGCTCTGCCCGGCCGGTGTCCTGGCCGTGAACGGATGCCCCGCGAGCAGCTCACCGAATGCCGTCAACTGGCCCTGGCACCGGGACGATTCCTCCCGCGCCTCGCGGCGCCGCTTCCCCCGTGGCAGCACCCGGCCATCGTCCTCCCGGGAAGGGGGCGGGACACTGCGTGATGCGGGACGACTGTCCGGTCGCACGTTTCCGTACCCCGGCAACCTCCCGTGATCGACAAGGTGTCGGGCAGCCGATGGCATGCTCGACGCAGCGTCGATTGTCGCTTCGCCGGGCGGAACGGCATCCTTCCGGGGTGCCCCAGACTTCTTCGCGTACGTCCTCGATGTCCCGCCGCTCCCTCCTGCGCGCGCTCGGCGGCACCGCCGCGCTCGGTGCCCTGGCCGGCTGTGGGGTGCCCGCCGCCTATGTCGCGCCCGGCGACCGGGCCGTCGCCGACGCGTCCGCGAACGACAAAAGGCTGACCTGGGCGAACTGGCCGCTGTACATAGACACCGACGACCACAATGCCAGCCGGCGGCCCACGCTGGAGGCGTTCGAGAAGCGCAGCGGGATCTCCGTCGACTACGTCGAGGAGATCAACGACAACGACGAGTTCTTCGGCAAGATCAGCCCCGCGCTGATGAACCACCAGCCCACCGGCCGCGACCTGATCGTCATCAGCGACTGGATGTGCGCCCGGTTCGTCCGCCTCGGCTGGGTCCAGGAGATGGACCGCGCCCGGCAGCCGAACGTGGCGAAGCACCTGGACCCGCTGCTGCGTACGCCCGCCTTCGACAAGGGCCGCCGCTACACCGTGCCCTGGCAGTCGGGCATCACCGGCATCGCCTACAACCGGAAGAAGCTGGGCCGTGAGATCCGGCACGTCAAGGATCTCTGGGCGAGCGACCTGAAGGGCCGCGTGACGCTCCTGTCCGGCCTGGACGAGTCCTTCGCGCTGCTGATGCAGGGCAACGGCGTGGACATCACCAGGTGGACGGCGGACGACTTCCACCGCGTCTGCGACGAGGTCGAGCGCGAGGTCCGCAGCGGCCAGATCCGCCGCTTCACCGGCAACGACTACACCAAGGACCTGGTCAGCGGGGACGTCCTCGCCTATCAGGCCTACTCCGGCGACGTCATCCAGCTCCAGGCGGACAACCCCGACATCCGCTTCGTCGTGCCCGAGGAGGGCGCCGAGCTGTGGTCGGACTCCCTGATGATCCCCAACCGGGCCCGCCACAAGGCCAACGCCGAGGCCCTGGTCGACTTCTACTACGACCCCGAGGTCGCCGCGGAGCTCGCCGCCTGGGTCAACTACGTCTGCCCGGTCCCGGCCGCCAAGGACGTCCTGGCGTCCTCGAAGGACAAGGACACCGCGGCCCTCGCCGACAACCCGCTGATCTTCCCCGACGCCGGCATGCGCGAGCGGCTCGCCATCGCCCGGGACATCACCTCCACGGAGCGGGTGGAGTTCGCCAAGCGGTGGAACGGGATCGTGGGGCTCTAGGCATACGAGCCCTTGTGTGTGACAAAGAATTCTAGTTAGCACAGAAGAGGGATAGTTGGCACTGAATGCAGTGCGCGCAGAGCCTCACGCAGGATGGTGACGTCCACCGTCAGCTAAAGTGTGTCTCTCTGATGGTCTCGTCAGTTGATCGGATGTGCCTGTCCGGTTAGTGATCAACGACATCGGAGGGACCGCGTCGGTCGACTCCACCGTCGTCCGGGCTCACCAGTACGCCGCCGGAGTACTCAAAAGGGGCCGCAGGCCGCAACGAGCCGGACGATCACGCGCTCGGACGTTCCCGCGGCGGGCTGAGCACCGAGATTCAACTGGCCGCGGACGGCCCCCTTGCCTTCACCGTGGCTGCAGGTCAAACCGGTGACGCGCCCACCTTCGAGACGTTCATGAGCCTTATCCGGGTGCCGGGACCCGGCCCTGGTCGGCCTTGGACCCGCCGCACATGGTCCTGGCCGACCGTGCCTACTCATCCCGCGCGATCCGCGGCCACCTGCGCCACCGGCAGATCCGCGCGGTCATCCCGCAGCCGTCGGACCAGATCGGCGACCGTCTGCGGCGGGTTGCCGCGGCGGCCGTCCACCCGGCTTCGATGCTGAGCTTTTCAAGCAGCGCAACATGTCGAGCGGTGCATCAACCGCCTCGAGCAGTGGCGCGGCCTGGCCACACGGACCGACAAACTCGCGGTCGCCTACCAGGCCGCGCTCCACCTCGCAGCCATCCTCATCTGGGCACGGCGCTGACCGAGGAGACAGAACCTAGCGGCGACACGCCTCGTGACCTGGGCTGAACCGGAGTGCCAACTCCATGTCGCCGACCATTGACACTACTTGGTATCAGCACAGGTCACGAACGCTGCCCAGTGCCTGGTAGCCATCGTGGTCACAACGGCTGCCATCGGATTAGCGCGGGCATCGCAGCGTGGTCGGTGCCTTCCATCGTCACGATGACTTCCCGGCCTGTCGTCCTTCCCAACCAGGTCACGAAGGTGCGCACGTGTGCAAAGGTCGCCTCGTCGACCACGTCGGAAGGATCGAAGGTGAACTCGATCTCTTCGACGTCGAAGAAGTAGCAGGTGAACCACACACCGTCGACGTCGATGGCCAGGCTCGCCGATTCCTCCGGGTTCTGCTCAAGACGGGACCATACGACAGAGGCGTCCAAGGCGCCGCTCTCCGTGGTGCCGGCGAGCGTCCAGGTAAGGACATAGTTCCACGGGGCCACACGCAGCCCGTCGAAGATGCGCCGCCAATCGTCGAGCGTGGTGTCGAGGACGCAAACGTCCCGCAGCGCTCCGTCTGCCACGAAGTCCTCTGCCCGGTAGGCCGGTTCGGCCTGGTGCTGCCCCGCCATCACAGGAATCCTTCGAAAGTGAGTTGGCCCCCACGCCAACTCCATCGGGCGCCCCAGCCGCCGGGAACTCTGAAGTCGCGGGTGATGCCGCCGTATTGAGCCGATGCAGAGGTGTTGACCTTCTCGACCACGTTCGGGTCAGTGAGTATGTCCTGGATCATCTCATTGGCGATCTCGGTCCGCTCACTATTGGTGACCTTGCCGAAATTGTACATATCGACGTGAGCTTGACCCCGTTTGGCCAGGTTACCTGGGCTTGGGTCGCCGTGCTTCTGCAAAGCCCTGCCGGCGGGCGACAGCTGGCCCTTCTTGATGGTGGTGGCTGCCTGGGACAAGTCGTCGAGGTCATAGTTGCAGGGGGAGAGACCGAGGGGATCGATCCAGGTGAGCGGAGTGCGTACATATCCGTGGTGATTGTCCGCTGGCTCCAGCCCCAGGGGATCCGCGCTGATATATCGGGTCGTCCTGGGGTCGTAGTAGCGGTGGAGGTTGTAGTGCAGCCCTGTTTCGTCGTCGGCGTACTGCCCCGGGAAGCGCAACGGGCAGTCCGCGTCCGGGGCCGGGCCCGGCAAGCATGGGCCCCACAGGGTGCTGCGGCGCTGCCAGAGCAGGTCTCCGGACGCCGACACCAGTTCCATGGGGGTACCGACGGGGTCCGTGACCACGGCGCAGAAGCGAGCGTTGCGCTCGGGTTTCGTCTCCTCGGCCAGGCGCGCCAGGAACGATGCGCTCGATAGCGTGGCCGACGGCTCGTGGTCGGTCTGGGCCACTGGGCGAGGGGTGCCCGGCTTGTAGTCCCAGGTCAGCACCCGGCCGTCTGGCGCGGTCTGCTCGGCCAGGAGGGCGCCGTCCCAGCTGAACTCTGTGCGGTCGTGCTCGGAGCCGTCCCTGGCAACCCGGTGCTTGGAGACGCGCCGCCCCAGTGGGTCGTAGGCATAGCGCCAGCGGTCGCCGTCCGGAGTGACCACCTGCGTCAGTCGGTCGTCGGCGTTCCATACGTAGCTCCACGTACGGCTCTGGCCGTTCAGAAGCCTGCCGGTTCTGCGGACCAGGCGACCTTGCGCGTCGTGCTCATACACGGTTCCGCCCGCCGAGCGGACGAGGGTGCCGTCGAACTCGCGCTCGCCGGGCGCGTCGTGGACGGGTGCGGTGGCGTCCACCAGGTTGCCCGTCGAGTCGTAAGCGTAGGTCTCGGTCCAGCCGTGGGCGCGCACTACGGTTACGCGCCCCATGCCGTCGAGGTCGAAGCGGCGGGTGCCTGAGGTCAGCTCGCGGATCTCGGTGACGTAGCCGTCGGCGCGGTGTGTGTAGGTGCGGTGCTGGAGGAGACGGTCCACGCCGTCCGCCGCTGGGCCTGAGGTCAGGCTCTGTCCAGTCAGGAGGTCCCGCGGGCTCCAGTTCTGGGTCAGCCTCACCTCCGTACCGAGGCGGCGCTCCGTCTCGCGGCCTGCGGAATCGTGGGCGAACTGGACTTCGCCCACGGGCGAGCGCAAGGTGAGCGGGCGGCCCGCCGGATCATACGTCCATTCCGAGGCCAGCCTGGACGGAGTCACCCGGCGGACGCGTCGGCCGAGAGCGTCGTACGCATTCGTGGTCGTGCGGCCGTTCACCGTCTCCGACAGCACGCGGCCCAGGCTGTCTCGCTCCAGAACGACCTCGGCGTCGGCGTTGGACGCGTGCGCGAGACCACCGTCGGGACCGTATGCGAACGTCGTGACGGCACCTGACTCGTACCGCTGCTCAACCACCCGCCCCACCGCGTCCCGCGTGAGGTGCAGGGTCTCCCCGGCGCCATTGATCCGGGAAACCAACTGTCCTGCAGCGTCATGGACGTATGTCAGCGTGCGGCCGTTGAAGTCGGTCTCCGCGGTCAGCCGGCCCGCCTCGTCGTAGGTGTACGACCAGGTGCGCCCCTGCGGGTTGGTGACGCCAGTCAGGCGGAGTTCGGTGTCGTAGGTGAACTCGTAACGGGCGCCATCCGAGTCCGTCCGCGTGGTGGGGACGTCGAAAGGGCCCGGAGTGTGGTGGGTCGTGTTACCCGCGGCGTCGGTGTGGCTGAGAAGGTTGCCCTCCGCGTCCCAGTCCCATGACTCGCGCGTGCCGTCGGGGTATTGGCGCCACGCCTGCTTACCCTCGATGGTCCAGCCCAGGCGGGTGGTGTGGCCCAGCGGATCGGTTGCCTCGATGATCCGGCCGAAGGCGTCCCGGCGGATCGTCGTGGTGCGGCCCAGCTCATCGGTCGCCGCGACGGGCAGGCCGGCCGGGTTGTACGCGACGGTGCGGGTGTGGCCGAGGGCGTCGGTGATCGCCGTCGGGCGGCCCTCATCGTCGTGCGTGTACCAGGTTTCGGCGCCCGTGGGGTCGACGGTCGTGAGGAGGTTGCCACGTTCGTCGTATGTGTGCCGCCAGACCGCACCACCCGGCTCGACCACGTCTGTCGGCTGCCCGAACGCATTGCACGAAGCCCGCGCGATCGACCTGTCCGGCAGGCTGAGTTCCGTCAGGTTGCCTGAGGCGTCGTAGGCGTACTGCGTTGTGCGTCCCAGGGCGTCGGTGACGGCGACAGGCCGGACACCGTACTTGTCCCAGCGGGTGCGGGTGGTGTGCCCCAGCTGGTCCGTCTCCTCCTCGACTTGGCCCTCGGCGTTGTAGCGGTGCACTGAGACGAGGCCCAGGGAGTCTGTATATGTAGTCGTGCGTGCTGCGTCGTCGTACCTCAGCGTCCCGGACAGGATGCCATCCACGCCCTCGGTGCGGACCACACGGCCGCGGTCGTCGTAGACGTATGAGAACCAGGTGCCGATACGGTCGGTCCAGCGGGTGACGCGTCCATCGCCGTCATAGGCAAACCGCAGCGGCTCACCACTGGAGTTGATGACCTCGGTCAGGTTGCCCGACGAGTCGTAGCCGTAGCGCATCACGACCGTGCCCTCGTCGAGCGCGGCGCCCGGGCGGTAACGCGATGGCGGCTCATCCAGGAGGCGCAGGGCCGTGATGCGGGGGCCCTGGGTGTCGACGGCGACGTAGTAGCCGCCGGAGTGGCGAATGCCGAACGGGATGCCCTCGTCGTCGCGTTCGACGTCGATGCGGTTGCCGTTGCGGTCCGTCCAGGAGTCCAGTGCCAGGTGGAAGACGCCGAAGGTGGGAGCGGGGACAGGGGCGGCGAAGGTCCGTGTCACGCCCGTTGACGGGTCGGTGACCGTCATTGCGCCGTCTGGCTTGCCGTCCCACTCCAGCGGCCAGCGGGCGCCCTTCACCGGCATCGTCGGCACGCCCGGCTCCGGCACCGGATACACCAGGCGCATACCGTCCGCAGCCGCGAAGACGACCCCCTCACCGTCGATCTGGAGGCACTCGTCGAGGGTGGAGATCCACGTCGGGCCGAAGCAGACACCTCCCCGGTACGAGGACAGGTGGGTTCGCGTGAACTGAAGCGGCAGACTCCCCGGCAGGGCCAGGTCCGTCTGCGTCATCAGCATGGCGCCGGTCGCCACGTCGATCGGCTCGCCCACGCACGGCATGTCGTCGGCGGTGCGGGCCGCCGTGCCCAGATCGACCAGGTCGGGGCGGAGCGACGGCGGGCGCAGCAGCAGTGGGGTGGTGTCGGCGAGTCCTCCTTCCATGCTCGCCTTCAGCAGGCCGTCGCCCGCTCCGAGCGCGCCGCCGAAGATCATGCCGTCCTTGGCGGCCTGGTTGACCTCGTCCAGGCTGAAGCCGTGCTGCAGACCCGCGGCGATCTGCAGCGGCTGGGCCACGGCGAGGTCGACGGTGACCGACTCGACTCCGCCGAACGCGACGCCGGCGAAGGCGCCTCCGATGACATCGGCCACCAAGGTGGAGACCCCGACGCCTACCGTGGCGCCGAACTCGATGACCGCGTCAGCCGCTGCTGCCGCCGCCCCGGTGGCGATGCCCGCGGTGAGTACGGCCAGCGTGATGCCGCCCGCGATCACGAGCGCGTCGATGCCTATCCGCGCCCAGAGCTTGTTGATCGCGTCGTCGATGCCGTCGGCGAACTTGTCCAGGCCGTTGGCCATATCCCGCGAGGACTCCGCGAGGTCGCTCAGCCAGCCGCCGTGCTGGTCCTTGGCGTAGCGGTCCCAGAACTTGTGGAATGCCTCGATCGACTCACCCGTGTTGTTGTGGATGATCCCGGACGCGCTGCGGTGCACGGGGGAACGGACGTCATCCACCGAGTGGGCGAATGCGCGCCAGGCTTTCGCCGCGTCCCGCAGTTTGTCGGGGTCGGCCTCGGGCCACCACAGGCCCATGTCGAGAAGGATGTGGCGGGCTTTGGACTCAACGCTCACCGGCACCGTCGCTCTGCTTGTCGGTCTTCACCTCGGTGAACATGCCGGCGACGAGCTTGTCGTTGTCCACATGCCCGTCCGCCATGTCCACCATGGCCTCGTGAATGCTCGTCAGACCGAGCACCAGGATGCCCGCCGCGCTCTCGATCTTCTTCTGGTTCGGCTTGTAGACGCCGCCGAACTGATCGCCCTGTTCGTCGTGGCCCCAGGGCTCACCGAGGCCGTCCAGGGTCTTGATGAGAGTGGTCAGAGCCTTGCTCAGATCGATGGCCCCTTGCTGGAAGGCCGGTGCCGCCGCCTTGATGTCGGCGTCTTGATGTCAAGCACCTTGCCGGGGACCTTGCCGTCGCCCATCGGTGCATCCCCGCTCGCAGTCGCGGCTTTCGACTCTATGGTGACGAATTCAAAAAATCCCCATGCCTTGGCAATCTAAAGGCAGGGCTGGCTGGTTGACGCACCCACGCACTCGAACGGCCTTGGGCAACGCGGGTGTGGTCCGCGGCGCCCCCCTAGGGGTCCGGTGTGGCGCTGGCACACACATGGGGAGCACGTGCGCGCAACATCCGCCTCCGAGAAGGCTTCGTCATTCGGCGGTGCTGCGCCCCCTCGTGAGAGGATCTCCCTGCGAAACTCCACAGTGTCATCAAGGGATTCGCTGGCGTGCGTGACAGCCCGGCGAGCCCCCGCATGGCTCACGCGGGGTCGTCGGCCACCTTGGAAGGAGCCTCGCACCGGCCGTCACTCATGCGGATCATGACGAGGTGGGTCCACCGGGCCGCCTCGGTCCGGAGGGCGGACACCATGCGAGATTCGATAGGCCAGGGGGCTCCGGCGCGGAGCGGTGCGTGCGCGGCTGCCGGGCTGCCCGGCGTCGACGCAGGGCGAGGGGGTCGACCGGTGCACACCGGTGATGGCGGTCGCATGGAAGGGACCGGGGAACATGACGACCTGGGCGCTGGTCGTCGAGACGACCATGAGTGCCGGGGACCGCAAGCACATCGAGGCCCACGTGGTGGCGCACGTCTCCGGGGCGCGGGCCGAGGCGCTGGCGGAGCTGGAGCGGTTTGCCCGGAGGTATGCGCCCGAGCACCCCAGAAGTCCCAGGCGCCGCCGGCTTCTCCGGAGCGGCGACGGGTTGCTGCTCGTCGTCGACGGGGCGTGGCAGTCGTTCGCCACCCGGTTCACGGTGGCGGAGGTGCTGGAGGACTCCGCCGCGCCCGTCGACCCCGAGCCCGTGGAAGGGCCGAGCGGGCCCACCGGCTCACCTGAGGAGCCCACTGAGCCCGTCGCTTCACTCGACGAGCCGGCCGAGCCGGTGGACCAGGTCGAGCGGTATGCGGACGGAGTGCCGGTGAAGCCGGCGTGGCTGGGACGCGACGATCTGGCGTGACCGCGCCGACCGGGCCGCCGGGCAGATCGACGAGCACCTGTGATCCGCAGCGAGCACCGGCGTGCGGCGGCTTCGCCAAGGCTGATTGACGCATAGCCCGGCAACTTCCCCTCCTCCTACGATGGAAGCCACCGTCGGGGGAGGGTGGACGTGACGCGCAGCACACCACAGGGGGCCGGGCGCCGGCTGGAGGACGCGATCGCCTGGGCGGTCCGCAACGCGGACGGGATCGTCGCCATCGTCGTCGCCCTGGTCGTCGGGCTGATGGACGTCCTCAACCAGAACATGGACGACAACGTCGTCTCCGGCGCCACCCTGCTCGTACTCGCGGCGCTGGTGTACGGCTCGCTCACCGAACGCCGCCGGCGCATGGCCGACATCCGGTCCGCGAGCGCCGGCACGAGCCGGGCCATCGAGGACCTGGCGATGGTGCGCACCCTCTCCGGCGCGGAGGTCGCGCTCGCGCACGAGCGGGCCCGGCGCACCACCACCCGCTGGGTGTTCAAGGGAGGAACCGGCACCTATCTGCGCGCCGTCACCCTCCCCGAGTGCGTCCTCGAAGCGCAACGCCAGCGGCGCTCGCTCAGCATGAAGATCGACATCATCAACCCGGCCGACGACCACGTGTGCGCCGCGTACGCGCGCTTCAGGAGCACGTTCGGCCCGGCGCCCGGCGGCGCCTTCGGAGAGTGGACCGTCGAACGCACCCGCAAGGAGGCGTACGCCACCGTCGTCGCGGCCGGCTGGCACCGGCAGCGGCTGGACACCCTGGAGATCGACGTCCACCTCTCCTCGGTGGCACCGGCGCTGCGCTTCGACCTCTCGGACACCTGCCTGATCATCACCCAGGACGACCCGAGCCGGGTCAGCCTGTACGTGGAGCGGGACCGGCCGCTCTACGACTACTACGTCACCGAGCTGCACCAGAGCCGCGAGCAGGCGGTCAAGCTCGATCTGCGCGAAGCCGTCCCGCTCTCGGACGAGCCGACCGTGGACGAGGTCAGACGCCTGCTCGACCGGCTGGGCCTGCCAGTTCCGTCGAGCTTCACCGACCGTGACGTCGGCGACATCATCGACAAGGCGCTGCGCGCGGAGAACCCGTACCGCAGGTGAGCGAGCGCCGTGTTCCGGCCAAGGGGGGAGGCACATGGACTACCCGGCCCTGGAACGGGCCGCCCGGCGGCACGCCACCGCCGAGCTGATACGACATGCCGTATCGGAACTCGACCTGATCGTCTCCGGCCGCCGCGCCCTGCGCGCGGTACGCCACCCGCTCGGGTTCGTCTGCCTGCCCGTCCTGCGCGACGGCGGCGACGGCGTCTGTGTCCATGTCTTCGGCACCGCGGAGGCGGAACCGGACGGCACCGTACCCCAAGTGCACTGCCACAGCTGGGACCTGACGAGCACCGTGCTGTACGGGCGGCTCGGCAACCGGCGTGTGCACATCGACGACGACCCCGGCGACGACGCCACCCACCGGGTCTTCGAGGTGCTCAGCGACCCGTCCGGCGTGGACGAGATACGGCCCACCGGACGGCTGGTGCGCTGCCGGCCCGGTGCGGAACAGACCAGCGCGCGCGGCCAGACCTACGCTCTCCCGGCGGGTGAATTCCACACCAGTGTGGTGCCGGACGGCCGCCCCACCGCCACCCTGGTCCTGGGCCGCACCCTGCCCGGCCGGGTGGACCTCTCCCTGGGTCCGCCGGCCGCCCCGGGGCACCGCATGGTCCGCCGAACCTGCGACGCGACCCAGACCGCCCGGATCGCTCGGGCCGCCCTGAGGAGGATCCATGAGCCCGAACCCTGACGCCTGGTCCTCCGAGCACGGTACGGCCGTGGCCGCCGCCGAGGAGGCCGGGGCGCTGCTGCGGTCCCGCTTCCCCGACGGGTTCGTCCCCCGGCCCAAAGGCCGACTCGGGGACGTGGTGACCGACTTGGACGTCGCCGCCGAGCGACTGGTGGTCGGGCGGATCCGGGAGCGCTTCCCGCACGACCGGATCCTCGCCGAGGAGTCCGGCGAACTCGCCGGTGACGGCGGCGGCCGCACCTGGCTCGTCGATCCGCTCGACGGCAGCAACAACGTGGTGATCGGGCTCGCCGTGTACGTCGTCGGCATCGCCCTGTGCGTCGACGACACGCCCGTGGTGGGGGTCGTCCACGATCCGATGACCGGCCGTACGTGGTCCGCGCTGCGGGGCGGCGGGGCCCACGGTCCGGGCGGACGCCTCGCGGCGAACGCCGCCGGCCGTGCGCTCTCTCCCGCCGGACCGCTGCTGGCCTGGACCCAGGGCCACGCCGTCTCCCGCGACGACTCCGTCGCCTGTGCCCTCAGGCACACCCTCGAACTCCGCTCCCGGCGCCTGCTCCAGCTCTGGGCGCCCCTCGTGGCCTGGGCGATGCTCGCCCGCGGGGACATCGACGGCTTCGTCGGCTACCGCGCCGAGGGCATCGACCTGCCCGCCGGTGCCCTGCTCGCCCACGAGGCAGGCATCGCCCTACGGCACCTCGACGGCGCGGAGTTCGCCGGCGGGTTCGGCGGTCCCGACACGGGACGGTCCTTCGTCGCCGGGCGCCCCGAACTGCTGCCGCGGCTCCTCGACCTCGTCAGCCCTTTCTCTCCCGGCACCGAGGGCACGCACACGGCGGGAACCGTCCCGACAGGTCCAGCGGCGCGGCGTTCTTCGGCGGCCGGTACGTCACCTTCGGCCCCCACGTCCGGCCCCCGTCCCGGGAGACCCTCAGCGTGAGATACACCCCGACGAACCCGTCTTCCTGGTCTTGCATTCCAGCGCCTTTCGCTTTCCGTGGCGGTACATGCACACAGTGATGTGAGGGCGAGTAACTTCGGTAGATGACCGAGCGTGACAACCGGGTCCGCACCAGGGGAGTTGCACAGGTGGCCATCGAGGACAACCCGCGTTCACGGAAGCAGTACGGGCAGGAGCTGAAGCGGAGGCGGGAAGCGTCGGGACTCACCCAGGAGGAGCTGAGCCAACGTGTCGTGATGTCCCGCACGCACATCGCCCACATCGAGGCGGGGCGCCGACGGCCGGATGTGGAGGATGCGCGGCGGCTGGATCAGGAACTGGGTGCGGATGGGTTCTTCGAGCGGTTCCTGCCTGCGCTGGACGGCAGGAAGGTGGCGGAGCACTTCGCGGAGGCGGCGGAGCTGGCACGTCAGGCGGTCGCCATCAAGCAGTACGCGAGCGTGCTGGTGCCCGGTTTCCTCCAGACACCGGATTACGCGCGCGAGGTGCTGAGTTCCGGGCACCCGGCGAAGAGCGACGAGAAGCGTGACAGCCTGCTCGCCACTCGCCTCGAACGAGCCCGCATTCTGGACAACTTCGACTCGCCCAGGCTTACGGTCCTCCTCGGCGAGGCCGTTCTGCGGCAGGTCATCGGTGGGTCCCAAGTGATGTGCGAGCAGCTCCGTCACATCCTGGAGCTGGGCGAGACCCGCCGTGTCCGCGTACACGTGCTCCCCTTCAAGGCCGGGGGCCCATGCCCTCCTTGAGGGTCCGGTCAAGCTCATGTGGTTCGAGGAGCTGCCGCCCGTGGCGTATGTGGAGGGCCTGAAGTCGGGACGTATCTGGGAAGTCCAGCACGCTGTGCGTGAGTTGGAGGACGTTTACGATCACGCGCTGGGGGACGCACTGTCGCACCGCCAGTCCCTGGCGTTGATCAAGTCAGTCGCGGAGGATTACGAGCATGAACAGAATCCCGGTAACCGCCTGGCGTAAGTCGACGTACAGCGGCGAGAGCGGCGGTGACTGCCTCGAAGTGAACGACACCCCCGCCCCCACCCACGTCCCCGTCCGCGACAGCAAGAACCCCGCCGGGCCCGCCGTCGTCTTCTCGGCACCGGCCTGGACGGCGTTCCTCGGCTCCCTGAAGACGCACTAGCGCGTCAAAGCCAGCGCAGCGACCCCCGCGGACACCGCGCACACGGCCAGTACCGTGCCGGTCCCGACCAGCCGGCGCACCGGCACCCGCACCCCGTACGCATGGCAGCGCTCGTACCACAGCAGCGTGGCCAGGGACGCCCACGGGGTGATCACGGGGCCGGCGTTGGTGCCGAGCAGCAGGGCGAGGAGCTGGTCGTGGTTGCCCGCGGGCACGGCCGCCTCCCCGGCCAGATAGACCGGGAGGTTGTTGAGGGCGTTGGACAGCCCGCCGCCGACCGCAGCCGCACGGAACAGGCCGAGCGCGCCGCCGTCGGTGCCGACGGCCGAGGCCAGCAGGTGGTGCAGCCCGTGTGCGTCGAACGTCTCGACGACCAGGAACATGCCCGGCACCATCACCAGCAGCCGCCAGGGGACGAGCGACAGCCGCAGCGCGGACCGCCGCCGTACCCCGAACGCCGCCACGGCGATGAGTGCGGCCGTTGCGGATGCCATCCACAGCGGCACGTCGGCCACCAGGATGGCGAGCAGGAAGCCGGCGCAGGCGAGCGCGCAGGCGCGGAACAGCACGGCGTCGGCGGGGCGGTGCACCCCCGGGGGCACATAACGGTCGGCGGTGTCCACGCGCACATCCGCCGCGCGCGCCGCACCGGGCCCCGACACCGGTACGGCCGCCATCAGCCCGGAGCTGTCCACATCAGGCCCCCCACGCCGCCCCCGCCGCCAGAAGAACAGCCACAAACAAGCCATCGTCACGGCCAGCACGGCCAGTTGCGGTGCCCACATGCGCCCCGCCAGGCCCAGCGGGGACAGCGCGACCCGGTTGGCGGCCAGCAGGTTCGTCAGGTTGGACACCGGCAGCAGCAGGCTGGCCGTGTTGGCCAGCCACACCGTCGTCATCGCCAGCGGCACCGGTGCGATGCCCACCCGGGAGGCGAGCGCCAGCATCACGGGAGTCAGCAGGACGGCCGTCGTATCCAGGTTGAGGGCGATGGTCGTGACCGCCGCGAAGGCGACGCACAGCAGGAACAGCAACCCGTAACTGCCCCGCCCGGCCCTCGCCACCCGTGCCGCCACCACGTCGAACACCTCGGCGCGGCTCGTGAGTTCGGCGAGCACGATGACCGTGCCGAGGAACGCCAGCAGCGGGGCGATCCGAGTCAGCGCGCCGGATGCGGAACCCGCCGGCAGCAACCCCGTGGCCACGCACAGCAGTCCGGTCGCCAGCAGACCGATCGCCACGCGGTCGAGCACATGCAGACGCAGCAACAAGACACGCACGGTTGGAAGGGTCGCACGTTTGTGCGTCGCTGTGACCAGGGCGCTGTCGACGGCCTGGAAACGACCGGTATCAACCTCTCTTCTCACGGCATCATCAATACATGGTGGCTCGTCAGAACATCCCGGGGGACACCGGGCCATTGGACTTCTTCATCAGCTACTCGCCGGCCGACGAGCGCTGGGCGTCCTGGATCGCCTGGACCCTGGAGGAGGCCGGGTACCGGACGGTCCTGCAGGCCTGGGACTTCGTCCCGGGCACCAACTTCGTCGACTTCATGGACCGCGGCGTGAGCGAGTCCGCCGCCGTCATCGCCGTACTCTCGCGCAACTACGAGCGCTCCCGGTACGGGCGGATGGAGTGGCAGGCCGCGCTGCGTGCCGACCCGGACGCGCCGGAGCGGCGGCTGATCACCGTGCGGGTCGAGGACATCCCGGTGGAGGGCCTGCTCGCCACCATCACCTATGTGGACCTGGTCCCGGTCGCCGATCCGGCGGCGGCCCGGGAGCTGCTGCTGGCCCGGGTCCGGCAGGCCCTCGACGGGCGGGCCCGGCCCAGTCTGCCGCCCGGTTACCCGGGTGCCGGCGGCCACCTCGGCCCCTCGGCCCCGCCCGTGGCCGGCCCCGGGCGGCCGCTCGGCGGGTCCGGGTGGGCGGGGCGCCGCAGACCGGCCGCGCCGCCGTCGTACCCGCGGGTGTCCGGGGCGGTCTTGGAGCGGGAGGCGGTCACCGTGCTCCAGCTGGCCGGCCCCGCCTTCGGCCGGGGCCAGGACCCCGCCGAGTTACAGGCGGCGATCTGGGGCGACCTGGTCGAGCTGGCCGACGCCGGTGCGCCCTCGCCCGACCTGCTGGTCGTCACCGGGGACCTCACCGCTTCCGGCAGCCGGCGCGAGTTCGAGCAGGCCCTCGCCTTCCTCACCGGGCTGCGCGCCCTGCTCGGCCTGGAGCCGCACCGGGTCGCGCTCGTCCCGGGCGGCCAGGACGTCAACCAGGCCGCCTGCCAGGCGTACTTCAGCACCTGTGAGGCCGACGAGATGCCGCCCAGGCCGCCGTACTGGCCCAAGTGGCGGCACTTCGCCCGGCTGTTCCAAGAGCTCTACCAGGGGCTCGACGCCGTCTTCGACAGCGATCAGCCGTGGACCCTCTTCCCCGTGCCGGAACTGCACACCGTGGTCGCGGGGCTCAACTCCTCGATGGCGTACAGCCACCGGCGCGACGACCAGTACGGGCTGGTCGGGCGTGAGCAGGCCGCCTGGTTCGCGCAGGCCCTGCGGCCGCACGAGACGGAGGGGTGGCTGCGGATCGGGGTCGTGCGGCACTCGCCGGGCGACGGCCGGCCCGCCGCCACCGGCCTGCGCCGGGCCGGTGTGCCGGGTACGGCCGCCCTGGACGGCGCAGGCCCGCTGCGCGACACCGATGTGCTGACCCGGCTCACCGCGCCCCGGCTGCACTTGCTGTTGCACGGCCCGGCCGGCCCCGGCGGGCTGTCCTGCCTGGTCACGGCCTCCGGGGAGGTGCCGGTGATCGGCGCCGTACGGCCCGGCGGGCATCAGCTGGTGCGGGTGGGCCGTGAGGGGCTGGCCGTCTGGGAGGGGCCCGGGGAGCCGCGGCGCCGGCCGGTGCAGTGGCGGCGGGCCGACCGGGCCTTCGGGCCGGAGGCCACGCCCGCCGGCCACCCCGACGGCACCCTCGCGCCCGCCCCCGAGCCGGAGCCGCGTGCCCTGCAGACCCCCGCCGAGATCCTGCTCACCCGGGTCGCCGAGGTGTGCCGCACCCGTCACGACGGCGCCCAGCTGCGCCGGGTGGACGGGCCGGTGCCGCAACTGCTCGTCACCTGGACCCAGTCCGGCTTCGTCCGGCAGCAGCGCGTGGCCGTGCACACCGGCACCCCGGCCGCGCAGGACGTCGACCGGTTCGTGGCCCTCGTGCACGCCGCCGACGCGGAGGCGGAGGCCGAACTCGTCCACGACGGGCCGCCGCCCGCCCGTGAGCTGCGCGACGCGGCCCGCCGCCGGGGCGTGCGGGTGCGCAGCTTCACCGAGTTCCAGGGTCTGCTCGACCTGCGCGGCTATGTCACCGGGCAGAGCGAGCGGCTGCGCACCGACCCCCGCTACCCCCCGGGCATGTACCTGCCGCAGCGGTACCGCGAGGTGGAACGCCTCGACGCCGAGGACCGCGACGGGCTGGTCGACGAGATGCTGCGGCTGCTCGACTCCGACCAGGGCCGCTTCCTGCTGCTCCTCGGCGACTTCGGACACGGCAAGACCTTCGCACTGCGCGAGCTGGCCCGCCGTATTCCCGCCGAACTGCCCCATCTCGTCCCGCTGCTGATCGAACTGCACGCGCTGGACCGGGCCTACTCCTTCGAGGGCCTGGTCGCCGCCCATCTCGCCGCGCACGGCGTCGACAACATCGACCTGCGGGCCTTCAGGTACATGCTCCAGCAGGGCCGGATCGTGCTGCTCTTCGACGGCTTCGACGAACTCGTCAACCAGGTCACCTACGACCGCGCCGCCGAACGCCTCCAGGTGCTGCTGGACTCCGCCGTGGACAGCGCCAAGATCGTGGTGTCCAGCCGCACCCAGCACTTCCGCTCCCAGGGCCAGGTGCTCACCGCCCTCGGCGAACGCGTCGGCCTGCTCCCGCACCGCCGGGTGCTGGCCGTCCAGGAGTTCAGCCCCCAGCAGATCCGCGCCTACCTGGTCAACCGCTACGGCGGCGACGAGCGTGCCGCCGACCACCGGATCCGGCTGCTCGACGCCATCCCCGACCTGCTCGCCCTGTGCCGCAACCCCCGGCTGCTCGGCTTCGTCGCCGACCTCGACGACGACCGGCTGCGCGCGGTCGCCGGTGCCGGGCGCGCGCTCAGCCCCGCCGGACTGTACGAGGAGGTGCTCACCGCCTGGCTGGGCTTCGAGGCGCAGCGCGGCAGCGGCAGCCCCGGCCGGGCGCCCGGGCTGTCCGTGGACCAGTTGTGGGACGCGGTCACCGCACTCGCCCTGCGGCTGTGGGAGAGCGGGCAGGACTCGCTGCGGCTGGACGAGCTGACCGACGTCGCCGAGACCCTGACCGGGCTCGCGGACGCCCGGCTGTCGGTGCCGCAGACCGCCCACGCCATCGGCTCCGGCAGCCTGCTGGTGCGCAGCGACGACGGCCTGTTCCGGTTCATCCACGGCTCGGTGGTGGAGTGGCTGGTCGCCCGGGAGTGCGCCCGCCGGCTCACCGACGGTGACAGCGCCCTGCTGGGCAGGCGCCAACTCAGCCAGCTGGCCGTGGAGTTCCTGTGCGACCTCGCCGACCACCGGGTCTGCCAGGCGTGGGCCGAGCGGGAGCTGTCCGGCACCCCCGGGGAGGAGCCGAACGCCGCCCTGGACGCCGCCCGCGCCAACGCCGTGAAGATCCTCAGCCGGCTGCGGGTGCCCGCCCACACCGACCTGCGCGGTGCCGCCCTGGCCGGGGAGGACCTGTCCCACCGCGACTTCTCCGGCGTGGACCTCACGCGCGCCGATCTGACCGACGCCCGGCTGGTCGGTGCCGACCTCTCCGGCGCCGTGCTGCGGGGCGCCCGGCTGACCGGCGCCCGGCTCGACGGCGCGGACCTGACCGGCGCCGACCTGCGCGGCGCCGACCTCAGACGGGCCCGGCTGATCGGCACCGACCTGACCGGCGCCCGGGTGGACGGCGGACGCTGGCGGCGAGCGGCGCTGATCTCCGCCCACACCGGATCCCTGGCGCGGACCCCCGAACTCGCGGTGGCGGCGATCGCGCCCGGCATGGCCGTCGACTCCGGCTTCCGGCCCTCCGCGGTCGGTGTGCCCTACGGCTTCGACATGCGCACCAGCCGGCTGCCCGAGCCCATCTCCTACAGCCCCGACGGCGAGCTGCTCGCCGTCGGCAGCGAGGACGGCGGCGTCCTGGTCTGCGACGCCGCCACCGGCATCCCGCTGCGCACCCTGCAGGGCCACACCGGCCGCGTCTACGCCGTCAAGTTCCGCGGGCGGGTCCTGGCCACCGGCAGCGCCGACGGCACCGTACGCCTGTGGGACCCGGTCTCCGGCCGTTGTCGGCACCGGCTGGAGATCCACCCGCAGGGCGTCTGGCCGGTCACCCTGGACACCGACGGCACCCTGATGGCCACCGGCGACGCCGATGGCGTGGTCACCGTCTGGGACACCGCCGCAGGCACCCCGCTGCACCGGCTGCCCGGCCACGCGGCGCCCGTCTACACCGTGGCGTTCGGACCGGGCGACGCCACCCTGGTCACCGGGGACGCCGCCGGCGCCGTACGCCTGTGGGACCTGGGCACCGGCGAGCGGACCGGTGAACTGACCGGCCACCGCGGCGCGGTGTTCCGGGCGCGGTTCGGCCCGGACGGCACGCTGCTGGCCACCACCGACCAGGGCGACGACCGACAGGGCGGCACGGTACGGGTGTGGGACCTCGCCACGGGGACCTGGCAGCAGGAGTTCACCGGGCACTCCGGCCGCGTCTACACCCTGGACTTCCACCCCGGCGGGGCCCTGCTGGTCAGCGGTGACACCGAAGGGGAGGTGCGGCTGTGGGACCTGGCCGCGGGGCGCAGCGCTGGGCTGCTCGGCGGCTGCCGCGGGGCCGTGTACCAGGTGCTGTTCGACCCCGACGGGACCCTGCTCGCCGCCGGGGACAGCGCCGGGGTGGTCCGGCTGTGGCGGATCGACCCGGAGGCCGACCCGGTCGCCGCGCCGCTGAGCCGGCAGCCGGCCGAGCACCGCGGCTCGGTCTGGGTGTGCAAGTTCCGTCCGCACGGCGACACACCGGCCCAGGGCCCCGGCGCGCTGCTGGTGACGGGCGGCAACGACGGTGTCGTACGGCTGTGGGAGCCGGCCACCGGCCAGGGCCGGCGCATCCTGCGCGGCCACGGGCGGCGCATCGGGAGCCTGTCCTTCAGCGCCGACGGTTCGATGCTGGCGGCCGGCGGCAACGACGGCGTCGTACGGGTGTGGCACTCCGCGACCGGCCGACGGCTGCGCGAACTGACCGGGCAGAGCGACCGGTTGGTGTCCGCCGTCTTCGGGCCCAGTGGCGCCCTGCTGGCCACCGCGAGCAGCGACGGCGACATCTACCTGTGGAACGCGGCCACCGGCGAGTACCAGCGCGAACTGGACGTCGAGACCGACCACGTGTGGGCGGAGGCGTTCAGTGCCGACGGCGAACTCCTGGCCACCGCCAACGACGACGACACGGTTCGGCTGTGGTACCGGGCCACCGGAGCGCACGTCGCGACCGTCACCGAGCACTACGGGCGGGTCCGCGCGATCGCCTTCCGGTCCGACGGCGCGTTCCTGGCCACCGGCTGCGACGACCGCAAGGTGCGGATCTGGGATCCTGCGGAACGCAGGATCACCGGCGTCCTCGACGGCCACACCGACCGGGTGTACGCCGTGGCCTTCGCCCCCGACGGTTCCTGGCTGGCCAGCGCCTCCTGGGACGGTACGGCGGTGATCTGGCGGGACGGCGAGATCGGCCACCGTCTGACCGGCCACACCGGCAAGCTCTGGACGGCGGCCGTCCACCCCCTGCGCCCCCTGCTGGCCACCGCGGGCGACGACCGTACCGTCCGCCTGTGGAACCCCGGCACCGGCCGCCAGACGGCTGTTCTGACGGGCCACACCGGCCGGATCCTCGCGGTGGCGTTCAGCCCCGACGGCTCCCTGCTGGCCAGCGGCGGCGAGGACGGCACGGTACGGCTGTGGAACGTCCCGGCCGACGGATCCGCGATCGGCACGGTCACGCTGCGGGCCACGCTGGTCGGCATGCCCGGCGGCTGGGCCGCGCTGTCGCCGGCCGGCGGCTACAAGTACGAGGGGGACGTCACCGGCGAGTTCTGGCACGCGGTCGGCATGTGCCGCTTCGAACCGGGCGAGTTGGACGGCCATGTGCCCGGCGTGTGGCAGGTGCCCCTGGACGGGCCCCTGGGCTGACGCCGAGGGTGCTTTTGAACACGTTCAAATGTGGGCGTACGCTGCTGCCATGAGCGACAGAGCCGCCCAACTCAAGGGCATTCGCGTCTGGCTGGCCGTATTCGTGGTGTGCCTCGTCCTCAGCGGGGCCACCGCCTTCCCCCTGGTGCACGAACTGCGCTGGGCCGACGGCCTGGTGCGCGCCCTGTCCGTGCAGGACCGCCTGCCGGGACTGACGGACTGGATCACGAGGGTGCGGCACGGCCTGGACACCGCCGACACCGACTACCCGTTCCTGCTCTACGGCACCGACTGGCTGGCCTTCGCCCACCTCGTCATCGCCGTCGCCTTCTACGGCCCCTACCGCGACCCCGTCCGCAACGTCTGGGTCGTCGAGTTCGCGATGATCGCCTGCGCCGGGATCATCCCGCTCGCCCTGATCTGTGGCCCGATCCGTGGCATCCCCTTCTTCTGGAGCCTGATCGACATGTCCTTCGGGGTGTTCGGCGTGATTCCGCTGTACGTCGTACGGAAGAAGATCAAGCGGCTGGAGGCGCAGCTCGCCGGCTACTGACAGCTGCCGCTGCCGCTGCCGCTGCCGCTGCCGCCGCCGTCGCGCAGGGCGTGCAGGGTGTCCACGCGGTTGGTGGTGATCGAGTCGACGCCCAGGTCGAGAAGGCGGCTCATCGAGCGGCGGGTGTCCGGGGTCCACGCGGACAGCAGACAGCCGTCGCGGTGAACGCGCGCCGCCAGCTCCCTGCTCAGCAGCGAGAAGCGGTAGTTGAGCCAGCGCGGGCGGACCGCGGCCAGCAGCCCGGGCCGGGGCGGGGCGAGGGTCGTCCAGGTCAGGGCGATCTCGGCGGCCGGGTCGGCGGCGCGGACGGCGAGCATGGCCTCGGTGCCCGCGCAGTAGTAGACACGGTCGCGGGCGCCGGTCTGCCGGACCACGTCCATGACCCGGTCCACCATCCGCCGCTCGACCCGCCCGCACAGGTCGACCATCACCCGGCTGTCACCGGTCGCGGCCAGCGCCTGCGCCAGTGTCGGCACCCCGCCCGCCGTGAGAGCGCGCACCTCCTCGGCGGACAGCGCGCCGAGCGGGCGTCCGATTTCCCAAAGCCGCTGCAGCGTGTCGTCGTGCAGCAGGACGGGGACGCCGTCGCGGGTGAGCCGGACGTCGATCTCGACCGCGTCCGCACCCCGGTCGAGTGCGGAACGCAGCGAGTCGATGGTGTTCTCACGGAAGCGGTAGGGGTCGCCGCGGTGGGCCACGGCGGTCACGGTCTGCATGGCCCCCATTGTGGCCGCCGTGGGCGTGGGTCAGGCAGCGAGCCAGGCGGCGGCGTACGCGTCGATCTCCGCCGCGATCCGGGTCTTGCCGGCCGCGTCCAGGAAGGAGGCCGTCACGGCGTTCTTCGCCAGCTCGGCCAGCCCCCGCTCGTCCAGGTCGAGCAGCCGGGCGGCCACCGCGTACTCGTTGTTGAGGTCGGTGCCGAACATCGGCGGGTCGTCGGAGTTGATCGTGACCAGGACCCCGGCACGCGTGAACTCCTTGATCGGGTGCTCGTCCAGGGTGCGGACCGCGCGGGTGGCGATGTTCGAGGTCGGGCAGACCTCGAGCGGGATGCGGTGATCGGCGAGGTGCGCGAGCAGCTTCGGGTCCTGCGCGGCACTGGTGCCGTGCCCGATGCGCTCGGCGCGCAGATGGGTCAGCGCGTCCCACACGGTCTCCGGGCCGGTCGTCTCCCCGGCGTGCGGCACCGAGCGCAGGCCCGCGGCGATGGCCCGGTCGAAGTACGGCTTGAACTGCGGCCGGGGCACGCCGATCTCGGGGCCGCCGAGCCCGAACGACACCAGGCCCTCCGGGCGGATCCGGTCGTCGGTGGCGAGCCGGGCCGTCTCCTCCGCGGACTCCAGACCCGCCTCGCCGGGAATGTCGAAGCACCAGCACAGTACGGTCCCGAACTCGGCCTCGGCGGCCTTGCGGGCGTCCTCGATCGCCGCCATGAACGCCAGCTCGTCGATGCCGCGCCGGGTGGAGGAGAAGGGGGTGATGGTCAGCTCGGCGTACCGCACCTGCTGCCGGGCCAGGTCACGGGCCACCTCGTAGGTGAGCAGCCGGACGTCCTCGGGGGTGCGGATGAGGTCGACCACCGACAGGTACACGTCGATGAAGTGGGCGAAGTCGGTGAAGGTGAAGAACTCGGCCAGGGCCTCGGGGTCGGACGGCACCTTGGAGTCGGGGTGCCGTGCGGCCAGTTCGGAGACGATGCGCGGGGAGGCGGAGCCGACGTGGTGGACGTGCAGTTCGGCCTTGGGCAGTCCGGCGATGAAGGTCCGCAGATCGCGGTCGGCCGTGCCGGCGGCGGGTACGGAGCTCTCGGTCATGGGGTCCTCCCCGGGACGGGCGCCCGCGACGCGTGGTCCGTGGTGCGGGCGCGGTGATCGGCTGATCGGTTGCGCGGGATCATCGTAGGCCCCGGTCCGCGCCCGACCGGCCTGCCCGTAGCATGGCGGGACAGCGAGCAGAGGGGGTCCTTCACCATGTCCGACGAGGTGCCGCAGTCCACGCCGCACGGGCAACAGCCCGCCGGCGAGGGGACGAGGCCACCCCGGGTCTCCCTGGGCAAGCCGGACACGGCGCAGGGCGCCGGACCGACCCCGGCCGGTGACTCCGTGCACTACCAGGAGACGCTGACCTCGCTGCCCGGGGCGCCGGACGAGCCCGCGGACGCCGTGCCGTCGTCCTGGGCCCCGCCGGTCGCCGGCCCCCAGGCGCAGACCGACCCGTTCGCGCCCCCGGCCGCCACGCCTCCCGCGAACCCCTACGCCCCGCCGGCCGGCCCGGCGAACGGCTACGCGCCGCCCGCCCAGCACGCGGGACCGGCACCCGTGCCCCCGCCGCCGGTAGCCCCGGAAGGCCCCGGCCGGATGCCGTACGGCTACCCGGGCGCACCCTCGGCCTACGGCTACCCGGGACAGCCGCAACCCCAGCCGCCGTACGCCGGCCCCTACCCGGCCGCGCCCGGCTACGGCTGGCCGGGCATGCCGATGGTCCCGCAGAACGGCATGGGCATCGCGGCGATGGTGCTCGGCATCCTCTCCCTGTGCCTGTTCTGCATGTACGGCGTGGTCTCGGTGGTGCTGGGCATCCTCGCGGTGGTCTTCGGCATCAAGGGGCGCCGGCGGGCCGACCGCGGCGAGGCCACCAACCGCGGCCAGGCCCAGGCGGGCCTGATCATGGGCATCATCGGCATCGTGATCGGGATCGCCGTGATCGTCCTGCTCGCGATCGGCATCACCGCCGCCGTGCACGAGGGCAGCACCCACTCCGACCCGTACGACGACTCGGCCCGCAGCGTCTCGGTGGTGGTGGCCACGGACCGCTGAGCCCGCCAGGCCGTGGCCTGCCGGCAGCCGTCGGCCGGAACCCGCTGACCTCCCGGTGCGGCCATCTGCCCCTCCCGGTGCGGCCATTACGATGCCTTGATCGTCAACGGAGGGGGAAGCACCTCATGTCCCACATCAACCCCGAAGCCGGTGGTTTCGGTCCCCCGGCCCCGCAGCAGGCGCCGGGGTACGGATATCCGCAGCAGTCCGGGCCCGGCTACGGCCACGCCCAGCCGGGTACGTCCTACCCGGCCGTGCCGACCGGGGCGTATCCGCAGGCCCCCGGCTACGCGATGCCGATGCAGCCGAGCAACGGCATGGGCACCACGGGACTGGTGCTCGGCATCATCGGAGTGGTCTGCAGCCTGACCTTCTTCCTGTGGTTCTTCGGAATCGTCCTGGGCATCCTCGGGATCATCTTCGGCGCGGTCGGGCGGGGGAAGGCCAACCGGGGTGAGGCCACCAACAAGGGCGCGGCCACCGCGGGCCTGGTCTGCGGGATCGTCGCCACGGTGATCCTCCCGGTGCTGGGCTTCGTGATCTTCGCCAGCATCATGGGCAGCGCCAGTACGTTCTGACGCAGGTCCCGGCGCCCCGGGGTACCGGGACCGGGCACGGGGCCGGTCGTGAGGACCGGCCCTCTCAGGCCCCGCCCTCCTCCGGCCGTGCCCCGGCCAGCCGCTCGCGCGCCTCCATCAGCGCGAAGCCCAGGAGATTCAGCCCCTTCCAGCGCCCGGGGTCCGATGCCGCCGCGTCGTCCGCGGCGAGGCCGATGCCCCAGACCCGGTCCACCGGGCTCGCCTCCACCAGCACCCGGTCACCGGTGCCCAGGAGGAACGCGCGGAGCGCGTCGTCGGCCGCGAACTTGTGCACACTGCCCTCGACCACGATCCGGAAGCGCTCCCGCTCCCATGCCGCCTCGTCGAAGTCCCGGACCAGCCGGCCCGCCTTCTTCGCCTCGGCGGGATGCGCCGCGGCCAGCACCCGGCGCTCCGCCTCCGCGTCGCCGAACAGCCGCGCCTTGCCCGCCATCATCCAGTGCTCGGCCGTCGCGTAGGTCACCCTGTCGACCTCGAACGGTGACGGCCACCACTGGCTCAGACAGCTCGCGCCGATGCCGCCGTCCGGCCGCGGCCGGTGCCCCCAGAAGTGGAGGTACCTGATCCGGCTGCCTGCCCGGACCTCCCTGATCAGGGCTTCCAACCCGTCGATCTTCCCCATGCACGCGAGTCTGGCACGCACCACTGACAGTCCGTCCGGCCTTTTCTGTCCGGACTCGACACCTGGTCGACAGATTCCGTCGCGTAACCAAAAGGCAACAACGGAATCACTTGTTGGAGTCCTCTTGCTCTGTCAGGATCGGCACTCAAATCGAGCTGGAGCTACGCCACCCACCCCCCGGGACGGGGCGAACGGCGGAGGAGAGCGACATGCACAACCCGGGCAGCGCCACCCCGGAACGATTCCCTGCGCAGGAGCGATTCGCCGACGGCGCGCAGTTCATCGCCGGACGGCTGACGAAGGGCACCTCGGGCCGCACCCACGCCGTGGTCGACCCCGCCACCGGCGAGGACGTGTACACCTACGAGCTGGCCGGCACCGACGACGTCGACGCGGCCGTCGCCGCCGCGCGCGAAGCCTTCCCGGGCTGGTCCTCCGCCACCCCGGGCGAGCGTTCCGACGCCCTGCACAGGTTCGCCGCGGTGCTCGCCGACCGCGCGGAGGACTTCGCCCGCGCGGAGTCCCTGCAGTGCGGCAAGCCGCTGAAGCTCACCCGCGAGTTCGACGTGCCCGGCACCATCGACAACACGGCGTTCTTCGCGGGCGCCGCCCGGCACCTCGCGGGGCAGTCCGCCGGTGAGTACTCCGGCGACCACACGTCGTACGTCCGGCGCGAGCCCATCGGCGTCGTCGGATCGATCGCGCCCTGGAACTACCCTCTGCAAATGGCCGCCTGGAAGATCCTCCCGGCGATCGCCGCGGGCAACACCATCGTGCTCAAGCCCGCCGAGCTGACCCCGCTCACCTCGCTGCTCTTCGCGCAGGCCGCCACGGACGCCGGCATCCCCGACGGTGTGATCAACGTCGTCACCGGGACCGGCAAGGAGGCGGGGGAGCACCTGGTCGGCCACCCCGACGTCGCCATGACCTCCTTCACCGGGTCCACCGCCGTGGGCAAGCGCGTCGCCGAGGTGGCCACCGCCACGGTCAAGCGACTGCACCTGGAACTCGGCGGCAAGGCGCCCTTCGTCGTCTTCGACGACGCCGACCTGGAGGCCGCCGTGCACGGGGCCGTCGCCGGTTCCCTCATCAACACCGGGCAGGACTGCACGGCCGCCACGCGCGCGTACGTGCAACGGCCGCTGTACGAGGCGTTCGTGGAGCAGACCGCCGCGCTGATGGAGACCGTGCGGCTCGGCGACCCGTTCGCCGCGGGCACCGACCTCGGCCCCCTCGTCTCGCACGCCCAGCGGGACCGCGTCGCGGGCTTCGTGGACCGTGCGCGTGCCTACGCGCGCGTGGTGACCGGCGGCGAGGCTCCGCGGGGCGAGCTGGAGAGGGGCGCCTACTACCGGCCGACCCTGATCGCCGACGCTACCCAGGACAGCGAGATCGTCCAGTCCGAGATCTTCGGCCCGGTCCTCGTCGTCCTGCCCTTCGACAGCGATGACGAGGGCATCCGGCTGGCCAACGACACGCCGTACGGCCTCGCCGCCTCCGCGTGGAGCGGCAGCGTCTACCGCGCGAACCGCGCCACCCGCGAGATCCAGGCGGGATGCGTGTGGATCAACGACCACATCCCGATCATCAGCGAGATGCCGCACGGCGGCTACAAGGCCTCCGGCTTCGGCAAGGACATGTCGGCGTACTCCTTCGAGGAATACACGCAGGTCAAGCACGTAATGTTCGACAACACCGCGGTCGCCCGGAAGGACTGGCACCGCACGATCTTCGGGGACCGGTAGCAGTCGCCTCCCGGCGACGGCCCGACACATCACCTCCAGACGGCTGCTGCCGGGTGTGACGACCCGGCCCCGACCAGGCCGACTCATCCTCCGAAAGGGCACCACGCGCATGGAGCAGTACGAGCCCGACCGCATCACGCCGGTCGAAGCCGCCGCCATCCGGCGGAGTCCGTGGGGCGGCCGGGCCGCGACGACCCGCCGGTCGCTGTTGCGCGCCTCAGCGGGCGGCGCGCTCGCGATCGGCGGACTCGGGGCGCTGAGCGCCTGCGGGATCCCGGCGGCGAGCAAGACGCAGGGCGGCGTGTCCGCCGACGACCACTCGGCCAAGGAGAAGGTCGTCAAATTCTCCAACTGGCCCGAGTACATAGACGTGGACGACAAGACGAAGCGGCACCCGACGCTCGACGCGTTCGCCAAGCGGACCGGTATCCAGGTCACGTACACGGAGGACATCAACGACAACGACGAGTTCTTCGGCAAGATCCAGCCCGAGCTCGCCGCCGGCCAGGACACCGGCCGGGATCTCGTCGTCCTCACCGACTGGCTGGCCGCCCGCATGATCCGCCTCGGCTACGTCCAGAAGCTGGACCCGTCCAACCTGCCGCACGCCTTCGCCAACCTGTCGGACCAGTTCCGCGCCCCCGACTGGGACCCGGGCCGGGCCTACTCGTACCCCTGGCAGGGCATCTCGACCGTCATCGCCTACAACAAGAAGGCCCTCGACGGCATCGAGGTGAAGTCGGTCTCCGACCTGCTCGACAACCCCAAGCTCAGGGGCCGCGTCGGCTTCCTGACGGAGATGCGCGACAGCATCGGCATGACCATGCTCGACATGGGCAAGGACCCGGCGAAGTTCACGGACGACGACTACGACGCGGTGATCGCCCGCCTCCAGAAGGCCGTCGACAAGGGCCAGATCCGCCGCTTCACCGGCAACGACTACACCTCGGACCTCACCAAGGGCGACTTCGCCGCGTGCGTGGCGTGGGGCGGCGACATCGTCCAGCTCCAGGCGGACAACCCGGACGTCGGCTATCTGATCCCCGACAGCGGCTACATGACGTCGACCGACAACATGCTGATCCCCAACAGGGCACGCCACAAGACGAACGCCGAGCGGCTCATCGACTTCTTCTACGAGCCGGAGCCGGCCGCCGAGCTCGCCGCGTACGTCAACTACGTGAGCCCCGTCGCGGGAGTGCAGCCCTACCTTGCGAAGATCGACAAGGCGGCGGCGAACAACCCGCTGATCCTTCCCGACAAGGCCATGCAGGCGAAGTCCCATGCCTTCCGCGCGCTGACGCAGAAGGAAGAGACGGCCTACCAGCAGAAGTTCTCGAAGCTCACAGGGGCGTGACGACGACGATGACGACACCAGACAACAGCGGCGACGTCCGCCTCTCCGGTATCAGCAAGACCTACGACAACGGCTTCACCGCCGTACAGCCACTGGACCTGACGGTGCCGCAGGGCTCCTTCTTCGCCCTGCTCGGCGCCTCCGGCTGTGGCAAGACCACCACCCTGCGCATGATCGCCGGCCTGGAGGAACCTTCCTCCGGCACCGTGCGCCTCGGTGACCAGGACGTCACCCACCTGCCGCCGTACAAGCGCCCGGTCAACACGGTCTTCCAGTCCTACGCCCTCTTCCCGCACCTCGACATCTTCGAGAACGTCGCCTTCGGCCTGCGCCGGCGCGGCATCAAGAGCGTGAAGAAGCAGGTCGAGGACATGCTGGAGCTGGTCCAGCTCGGCGAGCAGGCGCGCAAGAAGCCGCACCAGCTCTCCGGCGGCCAGCAGCAGCGCGTCGCCGTCGCCCGCGCGCTGATCAACCACCCCAAGGTGCTGCTCCTCGACGAGCCGCTAGGCGCCCTCGACCTGAAGCTGCGCCGCCAGATGCAGCTGGAGCTCAAGCGCATCCAGACCGAGGTCGGCATCACCTTCGTGCACGTCACGCACGACCAGGAGGAGGCCATGACCATGGCCGACACGGTCGCCGTGATGAATGCGGGCCGCGTCGAACAGCTCGGCTCGCCCACCGACCTGTACGAGAACCCGAACACGACCTTCGTCGCCAACTTCCTCGGCACCTCCAACCTCATCGAGGCCGAGGTCGACACGGAGAACGGCGACGACATCGTGCTCAAGGCGGGCGGCGGCAAGCTGGTGCTGCCCCAGGCGCGCTGCTCCGCCCCCACGACCACCGGCGGCAAGGTGCTGGTCGGCATCCGCCCCGAGAAGATCTCCCTCACCCACGCCGACGACGCGGGGGAGATACCCGAGGGCCGCAACCGCCTCACCGGCAAGATCGCCGACGCCAGCTTCATCGGCGTCTCCACCCAGTACGTGATCGACAGTCCGGTCTGCGACGAGCTCGCGGTGTACGTCCAGAACGTCGAGCGGGACGGCCGGCTGGTCCCCGGCGCCGAGGTCGTCCTGCACTGGAGCCCCGCCCACACCTTCGGCCTCGACGCCGCCCAGGACATCGACGCGGGCACCGAGGAAGAGGCGGCCGCCTGATGACGACGCTCACCGAGGCGCCACCACCCCTCGCCCCGACCACCGAGGACACGAAACCGCCGCGCAAGCGGGGCCGGTTCACCCCGTACTGGCTGCTGCTGCCCGGCATGCTGTGGCTGATCGTCTTCTTCGCGCTGCCGATGATCTACCAGGCATCCACGTCCGTGCAGACGGGCTCACTGGAACAGGGCTACAAGGTCACCTGGCACTTCGCCACCTACTGGAACGCCCTGTCCGAGTACTGGCCGCAGTTCCTGCGCTCGGTCTTCTACGCGGCCGCCGCGACCGTCCTGTGCCTGCTGCTCGGCTACCCGCTGGCCTACCTGATCGCCTTCCGCGCGGGCCGCTGGCGGAACCTGATCATGGTCCTGGTGATCGCGCCGTTCTTCACCAGCTTCCTGATCCGCACCCTCGCCTGGAAGACGATCCTCGCCGACAACGGCCCGGTGGTGCACGCGCTGAACTCGCTGCACGTCCTGGACCTCACCAACTGGCTCGGCTGGACGGCCGGCGACCGCGTCCTCGCCACACCGCTGGCGGTGGTGTGCGGGCTGACGTACAACTTCCTGCCGTTCATGATCCTGCCGCTGTACACCTCGCTGGAGCGGATCGACGGACGGCTGCACGAGGCGGCCGGCGACCTCTACGCCAGGCCCTGGACCACCTTCCGCAAGGTCACCTTCCCGCTGTCGATGCCCGGCGTGGTCTCCGGCACGCTGCTGACCTTCATCCCGGCGGCCGGCGACTACGTCAACTCCGAGCTCCTCGGCTCCACCGACACCCGCATGATCGGCAACGTCATCCAGACGCAGTTCCTGCGTATCCTCGACTATCCGACGGCCGCGGCCCTGTCCTTCATCCTCATGGCCGCCATCCTGGCCATGGTCACGATCTACATCCGCCGGTCCGGGACGGAGGACCTGGTCTAAATGCCCTTCGTCAACTGGCTCAAGCGCCAACTCGTCGTCATCGCGGGAATCCTGACCCTCGCCTATCTCCTGCTGCCGAACGTCATCGTCACGGTGTTCTCCTTCAACAGGCCGAAGGGGCGCTTCAACTACGAGTGGCAGCACTTCTCTCTGGACGCCTGGAAGCAGCCGTGCGGCGTCGCCGACATGTGCGGCTCGCTCTCCCTCAGCCTCCAGATCGCCGTCTGGGCGACGGTCGGCGCGACGATCCTCGGCACGATGATCGCCTTCGCTCTGGTCCGCTACCGCTTCCGCGCGCGCGGCGCCGTCAACTCGCTGATCTTCCTGCCGATGGCGATGCCCGAGGTCGTCATGGCCGCCTCGCTGCTCACCCTGTTCCTCAACATGGGCGCGCAGCTCGGCGTCATGACGATCCTCATCGCGCACATCATGTTCTGCCTCAGCTTCGTCGTCACCGCGGTCAAGGCCCGTGTGATGTCGATGGACCCGCGCCTGGAGGAGGCCGCCCGGGACCTGTACGCCGGCCCCGTGCAGACCTTCCTGCGGGTCACCCTGCCCATCGCGGCACCGGGCATCGCCGCGGGCGCGCTGCTGTCGTTCGCGCTGTCCTTCGACGACTTCATCATCACGAACTTCAACGCCGGTTCGACCGTCACCTTCCCGATGTTCGTGTGGGGTTCCGCGCAGCGCGGCACGCCCGTCCAGATCAACGTGATCGGTACGGCCATGTTCCTGGTCGCCGTCCTCATCACCCTGTTCTCGATGCTCGTCAGCAATCGCCGTAACAAACAGAAGGCATAAGCCTTTTCAGGAGTTCCCGGTCGGGAAGTCCTCCGTAGGGAGTTGAAATCATGGCCCCAAGCGCCATGAGCCGTGGCAAAGACAACTGGATCGCCTCTCTCTCCGAAGCCCAGCCGGTCCCGTACTGGCTGGAAGACCCCGGCAAGCCGGCCGCCGAGGCCGCCCTCACCGGCACCGACACCTGCGACCTGCTGGTCGTCGGCGGCGGGTACAGCGGGCTGTGGGCCGCACTCAACGCCAAGGAGCGCGACCCGCAGCGCGATGTGGTGCTCCTGGAAGGCCGCGAGGTGGGCTGGGCCGCCTCCGGCCGCAACGGCGGCTTCTGCGCCGCCTCCCTCACCCACGGCCTGCCCAACGGGCTCACCCGCTGGCCGGACGAGATCCGAAAACTGGAGGAACTCGGCCGGAGCAACCTCGACGAGATCGAGGCCGCGATCTCCCGGCACGGCATCGACTGCGACTTCGAGCGCACCGGCGAGATCGACGTCGCCACCGAGACCTACCAGGCCTGGGAACTGAGGGACTGGCACCGGGAGTTGACCGAGCAGGGGCTCGCGGACGGCATCGAGTTCCTGGACGCCGACGCCGTGCGCGAGCAGGTGCACTCGCCCACCTTCGAGGCCGGCCTGTGGGACCGCCGCGGCGTGGCCATGCTGCACCCCGCCAAGCTGGCCTGGGGCCTGAAGAAGGCGTGCCTGAAGCTCGGGGTGCGCGTGTACGAGCACACGCCCGCGCTCACGTTGAAGCAGTACGGCGCCGGCATGGCCGTACGCACTCCGTACGGCGCGGTCCGCGCCCGCCGCGTCGCGCTCGGCACCAACATCTTCCCCAGCCTGCTGCGCCGGGTGCGCTCCTACACCGTCCCGGTCTACGACTACGCGCTGATGACCGAGCCGCTGAGCGCCGACCACATGGAGTCGATCGGCTGGAAGAACAGGCAGGGGCTCGGCGACTCGGCCAACCAGTTCCACTACTTCCGGCTGTCCGCAGACAACCGCGTCCTGTGGGGCGGCTACGACGCGATCCACCACTACGGCGGCCGGGTGCGCGCCGAGTACGACGACCGGCCGGAGACGTACGCCAAGCTCGCGGGCCACTTCTTCACCTGCTTCCCGCAGCTGGAGGGCGTCCGTTTCACCCACGCCTGGGGCGGCGCGATCGACACCTGCTCGCGCTTCTCGGCGTTCTTCGGCACCGCCCACCAGGGGAAGGTCGCGTACGCGGCCGGGTACACCGGCCTGGGGGTGGGCGCCACCCGCTTCGGCGCGGACGTGATGCTCGATCTGCTCGACGGGGAGCGCACCGAGCGGACCGAGCTGGAGATGGTCCGCAAGAAGCCGCTGCCGTTCCCGCCCGAGCCGTTCGCCTGGACCGGGATCGCCCTCACGAAGTGGTCCCTGGCCCGCGCGGACGCACACGGCGGCCGCCGCAATCTGTGGCTGCGGACCATGGACCGGCTGGGGCTGGGCTTCGACAGCTGAGCACCGCCGTAGTGCACAAAGGCCCAGGTCAGAGATCTGGGCCTTTGCGATATGGGGGCTTTTACCCGTTTCTCATAGCTCCGTCAAGCCACGAGTTCCCGGAGCATGACCCCGCTGTCCGATTCCGGCGTACTTGAAGCACGGGCCTCGCCGGGAGGCACTTCATCCCATCGGATCAGCAGGAGCGATCATGACTCGTCTCATTCGACAGAACCGTGGCACCAAAGAATCCCGTTCCGCCCGCCGGCTGGGCCTGTCCATCGCGGTCGCCTCGGCCGTCGCCGGTGGCGTCGCCCTGCCCGCCGCGGCCGCGGTGGCCACCCCGATGCCGCAGACCTCCGCGGTGCGGATGGCCACCGAGCACCACGGCGGGCATCACAGGACGTTCTGCTGGGACAGGCACTACACGTCCCACTGGAAACACCATCACCACAAGTTCTACTGCTGGGGCGACCACCACAAGTACTACTGGGACGAGCATCACAACTGCTACTACGTGATCGTCGAACACCAGCGGTATTACTACTGGGACTCCCGCGACAACGTCTATTACTTCTACAACCACCACCACGACCATTACTGGGACGTGAAGGACTCGGACCACTGGAAGCACGAGCCGAAGACATGGCCGAAGGATCCGACTCCGAAGGTTCCCAACCCCAAGGATCCCAACCCGAAGGATCCGGCTCCCAAGGATCCGGCTCCGAAGGATCCCAACCCGAAGGATCCGGCTCCGAAGGATCCCAACCCCAAGGACCCCAACCCGAAGGATCCGGCTCCCAAGGATCCGGCTCCGAAGGATCCCAACCCGAAGGATCCGGCTCCGAAGGATCCCAACCCCAAGGACCCCAA
>NZ_JBEYYJ010000007.1:235996-236111 GCF_040645475.1 Streptomyces sp. NPDC046759
CCCGAAGGATCCGGCTCCCAAGGATCCGGCTCCGAAGGATCCCAACCCCAAGGACCCCAACCCGAAGGATCCGGCTCCCAAGGATCCGGCTCCGAAGGATCCCAACCCCAAGGAC
>NZ_JBEYYJ010000007.1:236209-311339 GCF_040645475.1 Streptomyces sp. NPDC046759
ACCCCAACCCGAAGGATCCGGCTCCCAAGGACCCGGCTCCGAAGGATCCCAACCCCAAGGACCCCGGTAAGGACCTGGGCAAGGACAACCCGGCGCAGGGCGATCAGGGGCAGACCGACCCGCAGCAGGGCCAGTCGGGCCAGGACCAGTCCGGCCAGGGGCAGAAGGACCAGGGGCAGACCGGCCCGCAGCAGGGCCAGTCGGGCCAGGGGCAGACCGACCAGGGCAAGGGTGACCAGTCGCAGGCCCCTGCCGATGCCACCGGGGCTGCCGACACCGGGGCCGGAATGTGATCCGGGTCAGTTCTAAAAAGGGCGCTGAACCCGCGTAACGCGTCCGGAGGGCCTCCCTCTCTCTCCTCGTACGACCGTGCAGGACGGTCGTACGAGAGAAGAGGGGGCCTTCTTGATGACTGGGGCGAAGACGGCCGTCGAGTGGCTGGCATCCGTCGCACCGGACCCCGAGTCCTGCCGCTTGGAATGGGAGCGCAACCCCCTCGGGATCGCGCTGTTGCCCGCCGGCCGGGCCTGGGACGTACTGATCCTGCCGGGCGACCTCGGTCATCCCACCCTGGACGTGCTCACCCGCGTGCTCGACCACCCCGGCCCGGTACTCGTCGATTTCGGCGACAACCGGGTCGGGTTCCTCGTGCCGCCGGGCACCGCGGCCCGCTGGGTCGGCACCGGTGTCCGTGCCGCCGGACGCGGAACCTGGATCGTCGTGCCGTACCCGGGCCGGGCGACCCGGGGTGTGCGCTGGCTGGTGCCGCCGGACGGCTCGGGGACGCTGACCGACCCCGCGCTGCTGGAGCTGGCGATGCACGAAGCGGCGGCGCGGCTGGCCGGGGGCGGGGGTGGGGCCGGGGGTGTGGGCGGGTAGCGCTCGATGCCTTGACAAGAGGATTGGTCTGGACCAAGTTGAGTGCGCTCCACCCTCCAACTCCCCTGACACCGGAGGCTCTTGTGGAACGTGCCCTACGCGCCCCGCGCGCACGCTGCCCCGGACCCGTCGTCGCCCTGCTCACAGCCGCCCTGCTGGCCGTGCCCGGCATGACCGCGCTCTCGTCGGCCGCCCGCGCGGTGGACGCGGACGTCGTGACGAACGGCGGCTTCGAGTCCGGCCTGACCGGCTGGGCCTGCACGGCCGGCAGCGGAACGACCGTCACCTCGCCCGTGCGCAGCGGAAGTCACGCGCTGCAGGCGACGCCGGCCGGCAGCGACGACGCCCAGTGCGCGCAGACGGTCGCCGTCCAGCCGAACTCCCAGTACACGCTGTCCGGGTACGTCCAGGGCTCCTACGTCTACCTCGGCGCGACCGGCACCGGCACCACCGACGTGTCCACCTGGACCCAGTCCGCCCCCACCTGGCAGAAGCTGACCACCGCCTTCACCACCGGCGCGAGCACGACGAAGGTGACCCTCTACACGCACGGCTGGTACGGCACCGGCACCTACTACGCCGACGACGTCTCCCTGGTCGGCCCGGGCGGCGGTGGCAGCGGCACCGGACGGCCGCCCGCCGCGCCCACCGGCCTGACGACCACCGCAGTCACCTCCTCCTCGGTCGGCCTGTCCTGGTCGGCGGTCTCCGGCGCCACGAGCTACACCGTCTACCGCGACGGGGCCCGCGTCACGACGGCGAGCGGCACGTCGGCCACCATCACCGGACTGTCCGCCTCGACGGCCTACAGCTTCCAGGTCACCGCGAGCAACGACGCCGGTGAGTCCGCGAAGTCCTCGGTCGTGACCGCGACGACCGGCAGCGCGGGCACCGGAGGCGGGGGAGGCTCGGCCGGCCTGCCGGTCCACGCCCTCGTCGGCTACCTGCACGCGAGCTTCGCCAACGGCTCCGGATACACCCGCCTGGCCGACGTGCCCGACAGCTGGAACGTCATCGACCTGGCATTCGGCGAGCCCACTTCGCCCGCCTCGGGGGACATACGCTTCAACCGCTGCCCGGTCACCGAGTGCCCGAACGCCGAGAGCGACGCCGACTTCAAGGCCGCGATCAAGGCCAAGCAGGCGGCCGGCAAGAAGGTGCTGATCTCCATAGGCGGCCAGAACGGCCAGGTCCAGCTCACGACCACCGCGGCCCGCGACGCCTTCGTCTCCTCCGTCTCCAGGATCATCGACGACTGGGGCCTCGACGGCCTCGACATCGACTTCGAGGGCCACTCGCTGTCCCTGGACACCACCGACACCGACTTCAAGAACCCGACCACACCCGTGATCGTCAACCTGATCTCGGCCCTGAAGACCCTCAAGGCCGAGTACGGCTCCAGGTTCGTGCTGACCATGGCGCCGGAGACCTTCTTCGTCCAGAACGGCTACCAGTACTACGGCACCGGCAAGTGGGGCGGCCAGGACCCGCGCTGCGGCGCGTACCTGCCGGTCATCCACGCCCTGCGCGACGACCTCACGCTCCTGCACGTCCAGGACTACAACTCCGGGCCGATCATGGGCCTGGACCACCAGTACCACTCCATGGGCGGCGCCGACTTCCACATCGCCATGACCGACATGCTGCTCACCGGTTTCCCGGTCGCCGGCGACCCGAACAACGTCTTCCCGCCGCTGCGCCCGGACCAGGTCGCGATCGGCATGCCGGCCTCGACGAACGCGGGCAACGGCTATGTGCCTCCGGCGGAGGTCACCAAGACCCTGGACTGCCTGACGAAGAGGACGGACTGCGGCTCGTACGCGACCCATGGCACCTGGCCGTCGCTCCGGGGGCTGATGACATGGTCGGTGAACTGGGACCGCTACTCGAACTGGGAGTTCCGGAAGACGTTCGACGCCTACTTCGGCTGAGACCGGGCGTCAGGGACAGGACCGTCAGCAGCACGGCGCTCAGGCACCAGCTGGCCACCACGTCCAGCGGCCAGTGGTAGCCGTGCCTGACCAGGCCGTACGACACCCCGAGGACCACGGCCGTACAGGCGGCGACCAGGCGGCGGCGGGCGGCGGGGGAGTGCAGCCAGGGAAGCAGGAGCAGGGTCGCCGAGCCGTACGCGACGGCCGCCGTGGCCGTGTGGCCGGAGGGGAAGTAGCCGACGGCCGGGGGCATCACGGGTGTCCCCGGCCGTGCGGTCCAGTCCTTGAGCGGCACGACGATCACCGGGACCAGCGTCATCAGGAAGACCGCCGCAGTGGGGGGCAGCCACCACAGACCCGTACCGGAGGCGCGCCCGCGCCAGAGGGCGTAGAGCACGGCCACGACGAGGACCGGGACGGCGACCTGGACGTTGCCGAGGTCGGAGAGGCGTTCGGAGAACCGGTCCGGGTGCGCGAGGGCCCGGCTGAGACGGGCGTCCGGGCGCAGCAGCGGGCCGTGACTCACGACCTGCCAGGTGATCAGGGCGAAAAGGGCGGCCGGGAGGCCGAGGAGCGGGGCGCGGCGGAGTGTGGTCGGCACGGCGCCCAGCTTGTCAGATTTACACGGAGACATCCGGAGACATCCGGAGACATGCAAGACATCCGGTGACGCCGGCGGCAACCGGCGAGATTCGGTGGCATCCGGAGAAGTCCGGGGGCATCCGGAGGCAGCTGGAGAAGTCCGGGGGCATCCGGAGAAGGAGGTCGGCCGCCCCGGAACAGGGGGGGCGTTCCGAAGCGGCCGTCCGGATCGGAACGTCGCGCGCCCCGGGGGGTTTGGGGCGGCGACCGTCCGATCGGTGAGGAGATCCCGGAGCCGTCAGGCGCCGGATGTGTGCGCGAGGGCACGACCAGGTCGAAGCTGGGGAGGCCCCGGCCTGAAATCGCCCACAGTCCCCTGTGGGCGGGGTGTATCTCTCATCTGGGTAGAACCTACGGCAGGCGGGGCCGCTTGGGCAGACGGAATCGCGTCCCGTCATCCACCTCGCACACCTTCTTCACACCGCCTGCCGCAGGCACCCTTCCGGGGCCTCCAAAGGTGCGGACCACGCGCTCGGATGCGCGTGATCAGCCGTCGGCTCAGATGCCGGCGAAGGCCTGCTCGATGATGTCGAGACCCTCGTTGAGCAGGTCCTCACCGATGACCAGCGGGGGCAGGAAGCGCAGCACGTTGCCGTAGGTGCCACAGGTCAGGACCAGCAGGCCCTCGGCGTGGCACGCCTTGGCGAGCGCGGCGGTGGCCTCCGGGTTCGGCTCCTTGGTCGTGCGGTCCTTGACCAGCTCGATGGCGATCATGGCGCCGCGCCCGCGAACGTCACCGATGACGTCGAACTTCTCGGCCATGGCGGTGAGGCGACCCTTCATGATCTCCTCGATGCGCTTGGCCTTGCCGTTGAGGTCGAGCTCCTTCATGGTCTCGATGGCGCCGAGCGCACCGGCGCAGGCGACGGGGTTACCGCCGTACGTACCACCGAGCCCACCGGCGTGCGCGGCGTCCATGATCTCCGCCCGCCCGGTGACGGCGGCGAGCGGCAGACCACCGGCGATGCCCTTGGCGGTGGTGATCAGGTCCGGGACGATGTCCTCGTCCTCACAGGCGAACCACTGCCCGGTCCGGCAGAAGCCCGACTGGATCTCGTCCGCGACGAACACGATCCCGTTGTCGGCGGCGAACTGGCGGATCGCCGGCAGGAAGCCCTTGGCCGGCTCGATGAAGCCGCCCTCGCCGAGCACCGGCTCGATGATGATCGCGGCCACGTTGTCCGGGCCGACCTGCTTGGTGATCTGGTCGATGGCCTGCGCGGCGGCCTCCGGCCCGGCGTTCTCCGGCCCGGTCGGCCAGCGGTACGCATACGCCACCGGTACCCGGTACACCTCGGGCGCGAACGGCCCGAAGCCGTGCTTGTACGGCATGTTCTTCGCCGTCAGCGCCATGGTCAGGTTGGTACGCCCGTGGTAACCGTGGTCGAACACCACCACGGCCTGCCGCTTGGTGTAGGCACGCGCGATCTTGACGGCGTTCTCCACGGCCTCGGCGCCGGAGTTGAACAGCGCGGACTTCTTGGCGTGGTCACCGGGGGTGAGCTCGGCCAGGGCCTCCGCGACGGCGACGTACCCCTCGTACGGGGTGACCATGAAACAGGTGTGGGTGAAGTCGGCGAGCTGGGCGGAGGCGCGCCGTACGACGGCCTCGGCGGACGCGCCGACGCTGGTCACGGCGATGCCGGAACCGAAGTCGATGAGCCGGTTGCCGTCGACGTCCTCGATGATCCCGCCACCCGCGCGCGCGGTGAAGACCGGCAGCACGGAGCCCACGCCCTGCGCGACCACAGCGGTACGGCGGGCCTGCAGCTCCTGCGACTTGGGGCCGGGGATGGCGGTGACGACGCGGCGCTCCTGCGGAAGTGCGCTCATGGGGGCTCCCTGATGATCTTGCGTACCGGGCGGTCCCGGACGATTCCGGGCGGTGATTTTTCGGCCGCTTACCTGTCTTTCTTCGCAGGCTAGGGCCGGGGGTGGGGGGTGGGCATGCTCCATGTGGGCGTCTTCGCGGTAGGCGGTTGTCCGGAGTGGACATAGAGGAACGGGGAGAGGGACGCGGTGGCGTGCTCGCATCTCACTGGGTGCCCTGCCACGCAATCGCTGAACTCCCCATGCGAGGGCATTAGATTGACTCGCTGACGGTGGACGGCGCGGCTGGTCAGGGGGCAAGGGCGATGGACAGCGACGGGACGCAGGACGCACGGGGCACGCATGCGCACCCCGTGCCGCGGCCGGCGGAGCCGACGGACGTGCCCGCACCACCCTGGAACCGGCCCGAGACGCCGTACAACGGCGCTGCGACGCCGTACGAGGTCCCCGCCGCGCCACCTCGGCCGACGCGACTGCCGGACGTGCCCCCGCCTGGACCGCGGCCCGGCGACGCCACTCAGCCGTCACACCCTCGCTCGCCCGTCGCCGACTGGCTCGACCAGCCTCGTCCGGCCGCCGAGCCCGGTATCTGGCGCCACGGCTACCGCCTGCCCAAGGCGACACACCAAGGACAGCGCCTGGCTCCGGTCACCATCGTCGGTTTCGTGGTCCCCCTCGTGGCGGGACTGCTTCTGTGGTCACTGTGGCGGCACGGCAGCCTGCCCTACCAGTGGACCGTCCTCAAGCTGCTCACCCCGGACGGCTGGTGGTGGCCCGGCACCACGTCGCCGAAGGGGTACCAAGGTGCCGAGGCCATGACCGTCGCCGACGGCGTGGTCTTCGCGCTCCTCGTCTATGCCATGGCGCGCCTGGGCAGCTGGCCCGACGTCATCCGGCACGTCGTCACCCGTCGCGAGCAGCCCGCTCGCGCCCTCATCGCCGCTCTCGGCGCACTGATCACGCTGGCCTTCGTCTTCCCGGGCGCGTTCGGGCTGGGCTGGAACGCGCTGCCCGTACAGGACCCGTTGTTCTCGCTGATCGTTCTGATCAGCGGCGATTACGGCGTCTTCACCTCGGAGACGCTCACGGACGCGTTGTACACGCTGATCACCCTGCTGGTGCTGTGGCCGTTCGCCCGTATCGGCGGCTGGTGGTCTCTCATCAAGCAGGCTCTCGCCGCGCGGAGTCGGGCCGGGTCAGCCGAGGGCCCAGAGCCTGCCGTCGACCGGCGGCCGTCGCAGTGGCCCGCACTGCGCGAGGCCGGCCAGCACCAGGCCGCGGACGTGCTCGCCGCAGAGGTGGACGCCGGCCGGATGAACGACGTCGACTGCGCCAGGGTCGGCCACATGTGGGCCTTGGCGCGTTCCCGGGCGCGGCTGTCCTCCTTCACCGACACCGTGCTGCGCGAGGGTGGTGCCGCCTGGACCCATCCCTCCGGGGACCGTGACCTGTCCGGCCGGGTCGCGCCGCATGATCTGCTCATCCGGCAGGTGCGCATCGGGCGGTGGGTGGAGGGGGAGCGCACCCCGCTCGCCTACGGCGGTGCCGGGGCGGCCCTCGCGCCCGACACCCTGGGCACCTCGCTGCTGGCCGTCGGGCCCTCCGGCTCCGGCAAGACGCGTCACCTGATCCGGCCCGTCGTCGAGTCGCTCGGCCTGCAGGCACTGGCCGGCCAGTGCGCCGTGGTCGCGGTGTGCGCGGCCGGCACCCCGCTCGGACCCGATTCGGCCTACGACGTGATCGTACGCCTCGGCGATCCCGCGTCCGTGCACGATCTCGACCCGTACGCCGACTCCGACGACCCCGACGAGGCGGCGGCCTTCCTGGCGGAGGGGCTGGCCGGCGACCTGGACACGGCGAGCGGTCAGCGCTCGGTCACCGCGCTCGCCCAGCTCCTCGGCCCCTACCGGGCGGCGTACGGAAGATTCCCGACCCTGCCCGTGCTGCGGGAACTCCTGGAGGGGGATGCCGAGGCCCTGGCCGCGCTGCGCGGGGGGCTCGCCGGCGACGAGCACGCCGCGATGCGGCGCGAACTCGATGCGCGTACCCGGCAGTCGGGCAGCTCCGCCGATCCCGGGCCGGTCCTGGCCGACCGGCTCGCCGTACTGGACCGGCCGGCGTTCGCCGAGTTCTTCGGCGGGGACGGCGGGAGCGCCCGGCCGTTCTCGCTGCGTGCCGTCGCCCACCATCCGTTGCGCGTCCGTATCGATCTGCCCGACCGCGGACACGAAGAGGCGTCCCGGATCATCACCCGGTTGGTGCTCGCCCAGTTCGCCACCGTGACGCCGGCGGCCGAACGGACCCACTTCGCCTGCCTCGTCCTGGACGACGCCACCGGAGCGGTGACGGCCGAGTCCGTCCGGCGCATCCAGCGCCTGCGCTCCCAGAACGCGGGTGTGGTCCTCGCGCTGCGCACGGTGGGTGACGTCCCCGAGGCACTGCACGGGCCGTTGTACGCGGCCGTCGGCTGCCACATGGCCTTTGCGGGGGTCACCACATGGGACGGCGGGAGGTTCGCGGACGCCTGGGGCACGCAGTGGGTCGAGACCCGGGATGTGGCACGGCACACCGTCTTCGCCGACCAGCCGATGACGCGCGCCATCCATGCCCTGCGCAAACTGGTGACCGGTAAGGCGGTGACGACCGAGGCCGTCACCGTCCGTCAGGTCGAGCGGGAGCGCTGGTCGGCGTCCGAGTTGGCTCACGGGGTGCCGGCGGGGCATGCGGTGTTGTCGTTGACGAGTGTGCGGGGGCAGCACGCGCCGCCGTTGCTGGTGGATCTGCGGGGGTGAGGGGGCGGCAGGGGATCGTACGGTGAGGCAGAATCGGTGTAGGTCGTTCATACGCTTCGGCCAAAAGATCACCGTGATCACCCGGATTCCCCTCACCGTGAAGGCCCCATGCCCCCGACCCTCGCCTCGCTCGTCCACCATTCCGCGCTCAAGCTGACCGTGCGCGCGGGCGAGGACCGTCTCGACGTGCCCGTCCGCTGGGCCCACGTCAGCGAGCTGGCCGACCCCGTGCCGTACATGGAGGGCGGCGAGCTGCTGCTGATCACCGCGCTGAAGCTGGACGCGGAGGATCCCGAGGCCATGCGGCGGTATGTGAAGCGGCTGGTCGGAGCGGGGGTCGTGGGGCTCGGGTTCGCCGTCGGGGTCAACTACGAGGAGATCCCGGCGCCCCTCGTCGACGCCTGCCGGCAGGAGGGCCTGCCGTTGCTGGAGGTGCCGCGCCGCACCCCGTTCCTCGCCATCAGCAAGGCCGTGTCCGCCGCCATCGCCGCCGACCAGTACCGGGCGGTCACGGCAGGGTTCGCCGCGCAGCGCGAGCTGACCAGGCAGGCCCTGAACGCCGGGCCCGAGGGGCTGCTGGGCGCGCTCGCCGCGCAGGTCGACGGCTGGGCGGCCCTGTACGACGCCTCCGGTGCCGTCGTCGCCGCCGCCCCGGAGTGGGCCGGCCGGCGCGCCGGCCGGCTGACCGCGGAAGTGGAGCGGCTGCGGGAGCGGCCCGCCCCCGCCTCCTCCGTGGTCGGCGGCCCCGAACACGAGGACCGGGTCGAGCTGCACTCCCTGGGCACGGGCCGGCGGCCGCGTGCCGCGCTCGCCGTCGGTACGGCCGCCACCCTCGGCACCGCCGAGCGGTACGCGGTGCACTCGGCCATCGCCCTGCTCACCCTCACCACCGAACGCTCCCGCTCCCTGCACGCGGCCGAACAGCGCGTCGGAACGGCGGTGCTGCGCATGCTGCTCGCCGGGGAACCCGACCACGCCCGGGCCGTCGCCGGGGACCTGTACGGCGGGCTGCTCGACGCGCCGTTCCGGATGATCGTCGCCGAGTCGGTCTCCGGCTCGGCCGCACGGGCCCACGCCGACGCCCGCGCCCACGCCCAAGGGCAGACCCCGGCCCACGGCCACGCGCGGGTGGCGGCCGGCGCCGTGCTCGCCGCCGCCGGCGCCTCCGGTGATCCGCTCGGCGGGCTGGCGGAGAGCGTGGAGTCCGCCGCCGCGCGCTCCGGGGAGGCCGTGCTGGTCGTGCCCGAGGGGGTGCGGCTGGTGGTGCTCGCCGCCGACGGGGGCGCGGCGGTGACCGCCTGTACGCAGTACGCGGCGGCCCTGGAGGCGGCGCGGGCGGTCCCGGACCAGGCAGGGGGCGACGAGGCGGAGCTGGTCGTCGGGTTGTCCGCGCCGGCCGGGCCGATCGCCGCGGCCGCGGCGTACAAGCAGGCCGAGCAGGCACTGTCGGTGGCGCGGCGGCGCGGGCGGGTGCTGGTGGAGCACGAGCAGCTGGCCGCAGGGTCCGTGCTGCCGTTGCTCGCCGACGACGCGGTGAAGGCGTTCGCGGACGGCTTGCTGCGGGCGTTGCACGAGCACGACGCGACGGGCCGGGGGGACCTGGTCGCCTCGCTGCGGGCGTGGCTGTCGCGGCACGGGCAGTGGGACGCGGCCGCGGCGGACCTGGGAGTGCATCGGCACACGCTGCGGTACCGGATGCGCCGGGTCGAGGAGATCCTGGGGCGTTCCCTGGACGACCCGGACGTCCGTATGGAGCTGTGGCTCGCTCTGAAGGCGACCGGCACCGACTAGTCCAAACAGTAGTGCCGGGTCCTCCTACTGCTACGACTCGGACAAGCGACCCCCGGCCGCCCCCGCCCTACCGTGGACCACGAAAGCCAAGCACACCTCCAACGCGGAAGGGCCGGGACTCGCACATGACTTCCACCCACGCCTTCTGGCTCGCCGGCCGCCAGGTCACCGGCGAGGACACCTTCGACGTCACCTCCCCGTGGGACGGCCGGCTCGTCGGCAAGGTCAGCGTGCCGACCGACGCCCAGGTCGAGGAAGCCGTGGCCGCCGCGTACGCCGTGCGGGACGACTTCGCCGCCACCCCGGCGCACGTGCGTGCCGCCGCGCTCGACCATGTCAGCAAGCGGCTGGTCGAGCGCACCGAGGAGATCGCCCAGCTGATCTCCGCCGAGAACGGCAAGCCCATCAAGTGGGCCCGGGGCGAGGTCGGGCGTGCCGTCTCCGTCTTCCGGTTCGCCGCCGAGGAAGCCCGCCGGTTCAACGGCGGCGAGGCCCAGCGCCTCGACACCGACGCCGGCGGCCAGGGCCGGCTGGCCCTCACCCGCCGCTTCCCCAAGGGTGTCGTGCTCGGCATCGCGCCGTTCAACTTCCCGCTGAACCTGTGCGCCCACAAGGTCGCCCCGGCGATCGCCGCCGGCGCGCCGATCATCCTCAAGCCGGCCCCGGCGACCCCGCTCTCCGGCCTGATCCTCGGCGACCTGCTCGCCGAGACCGACCTGCCGGCCGGCTCCTGGAGCATCCTGCCGGTCACCAACGACAAGATGCCCGCCCTCGTCCAGGACGAGCGTCTGCCGGTCATCTCCTTCACCGGTTCCGAGAAGGTCGGCTACGCGATCATGGACTCGGTGCCGCGCAAGCACTGCACGCTGGAGCTGGGCGGCAACGGGGCCGCGGTCGTCCTCGGCGACTACGCCTCCGACGCCGATCTGGACTGGGCCGCGACCCGCATCGCGACCTTCTCCAACTACCAGGGCGGCCAGTCCTGCATCTCGGTGCAGCGCGTGATCGTCGACGCCTCCGTCCACGACCGCCTGCTGCCGCGCATCGTCGCCGCCGTCGAGGCCCAGGTCACCGGTGACCCGTCCGACGCCAAGACCGATGTCGGCCCGCTGGTCAGCGAGGACGCCGCCAAGCGTGTGGAGTCCTGGGTGAAGGAGGCGGTCGAGGCCGGTGCCACGCTCCTCACCGGGGGTGACCGCGACGGCGCCTCGTACGCGCCGACCGTGCTCACCGACGTACCCGCGGACGTCACCCTCTCCTGTGAGGAGGTCTTCGGACCGGTCCTCACCGTGCAGAAGGTGGACGGCGAGGCCGAGGCGTTCGCCGCGGCCAACGACTCCAAGTACGGCCTCCAGGCAGGCGTGTTCACCCACGACCTGCAGGTCGCCTTCCGTGCCCACCGCGCCCTCGAGGTCGGCGGCGTGGTGATCGGCGACGTCCCGTCCTACCGCGCCGACCAGATGCCCTACGGCGGCGCCAAGCAGTCCGGTGTGGGCCGTGAAGGCGTGCGGTTCGCGATGGAGGACTACACCTACGAGCGCGTGCTGGTTCTCACCGGTCTCGCGCTCTGACCTGCCACGGACAGGTCGGAAAACAGAAACGGCCGCAGCCCACTGTGCGGGGGCTGCGGCCGTTTCCGTTGCCTCGTTTCTGCTTGCCGGTAAAGGATTTGATATCGGCTGTTCAAGACTGTTGCCCTGCGTCTTGTTCTGTCCATGACTCTCCCGATGGGATGCGCCTGACCACTTCGTCCGGCTCGGGTCCGTCCGGGCCCGGGACGTCTCAGGGATCACTCAGGGGAACACATGCTCATAGCCCGTACCGGGCGCGGCGTCGCGGCGTCCGCCGCCACCGCCGCGCTCGTCGCCGCCGCACTGGCGGCCACCTCCCAGGCCGGCGCCACCACCGCCGCGCCCGCCGGTGTACCGCACACCTTCGCGGTACCGGCCATCGCGGGGCATACTCTGGTCCACGGCGTGGCCAGCCCCCTGCCGATCGAGCAGTGCCAGGCCAAGTGGCACATCAACTGCTACAACCCGCTGCAGTACCGCACCGCGTACGACCTGAACCCGCTGTACAAGAAGGGCATCACGGGCAAGGGCCGGACGATCGTCATCGTCGACTCCTTCGGGTCCCCCACCGTCCAGCACGACCTGGACGTCTACAGCAAGCAGTTCGGGCTGCCGAGCACCACGGTCAAGGTGGTCAAGTGGGGCCACGTCCCGAAGTTCGACCCCAAGAACTCGGACATGACCGGCTGGGCCGGCGAGACCACGCTGGACGTGGAGATGGCCCACGCCGTCGCGCCGGGGGCCAAGATCGTCCTGGTGGAGACGGCGGTGTCCGAAACCGAGGGCACCACCGGTCTGCCGGAGATGATGTCCGCCGAGAAGAGCCTGATCGACCACGGTGTCGGCGACGTCATCAGCCAGAGCTTCGGCGCCACGGAGAACACCTTCCCGGGCTTCGACAAGGGCGACTTCACCAGCATCAAGAAGCTGCGGTACGCCTTCCAGGACGCGCAGCGCAAGCACGTGACGGTTCTCGCCGCCTCCGGTGACGGCGGTGCCACCGACATGAAGCTGGACGGCAAGACGTACTACAACAAGCGCGTCAACTCCTGGCCGTCGTCCGACCCGCTGGTCACCTCCATCGGCGGTACCCAGCTGCACCTGAACGACAAGGGTGAGCGGGTCAAGCCGGACAGCGTCTACAACGACTACGGCGCGGGCGGCGGCGGCCAGTCCCACGTCTTCACCCGGCCCTCCTTCCAGGACGGTGTGAAGAACGTCGTCGGCACCCGTCGCGGCACCCCGGACATCTCGATGGCCGCCGCGGTCAACGGCGGCGCCTGGATCTACTCCAGCTACGACCCGACCGCCACCGGCTGGGACGTCACGGGCGGCACCAGCGAGGCCACCCCGCTCTTCTCGGGCATCGTCGCCCTCGCCGACCAGGCGGCCGGCCACCGCCTGGGCAACGTCAACGCGGCCCTGTACGGCCTGCTCAAGCACAAGAGCACCGGCCTCGTCGACGTCAACGACGGCACCGACAACAGCTACCAGGGCGTCAAGGGCTACAAGGCCGTCAACGGCTACGACCTGGCCACCGGCGTGGGCACGCTGGACGCCCTCCGCTTCGTGCCGGCCCTTGCCGAGGCGAGCCGCGGCTGACGCGTCCGGCCCTCGCGGTCGAGCGTCACCTCCGCGCACGGCCCGGGTCCCGGACCCGGGCCGTTTCGCGTGTCCGCGTGCGGATGACGGGTGCCCGCGTGCGGAAGCGCCCGGCACCGCCTCATGGGCCGCCGCAGGGACCGCCACAGGGACCGCCGCAGGGCCGCCGCAGGGACCGCGGGAGGCGGCCCGGAGGCGCGCCCTGACCGCCGTACCGCACTGGTACGTCTCACCGGCCACGCGTCCGTCTGGCGCGCGCCCGCCGGAAGGCACGGCGTCCGGGCCGACCGTCCGGGCCGGCCGTTCGGCAGGGCCGAGAGCGGACTATCGGCCGTATGGACGCGCGAGGGGTGGTGAGGTCGGCCCGTTTCGGGTACCAACGATCCAGTAGCACTGGTCGGTAACGAACGGTCCGAATCATCCCTCTTTGCGGCGAGGTGAGCCTCCATGTCCGCCCCCACCACTTCACGTACCAACGTCACCGAGCGCGAGGCCCGTCAGGTGGCGGAGGCCGCCCGGCAGCAGGACTGGCACAAGCCCAGCTTCGCCAAGGAGCTGTTCCTCGGGCGCTTCCGGCTCGACCTCATCCATCCCCATCCGCTCCCGGACCAGGAGAGCGTCCGCCACGGCGAGGAGTTCCTCGCCAAGCTGCGGGCGTTCTGCGAGTCCACGATCGACTCCGCCCGCATCGAGCGCGAGGCCCGCATCCCCGACGAGGTCATCACCGGTCTGAAGGAACTCGGCGCCCTCGGCATGAAGATCGACCCCAAGTACGGCGGTCTCGGCCTCACCCAGCTCTACTACAACAAGGCCCTCGCCCTCGTCGGCTCGGCGAGCCCCGCGGTCGGCGCGCTGCTCTCCGCCCATCAGTCGATCGGCGTACCGCAGCCGCTGAAGCTCTTCGGCACCCAGGAGCAGAAGGACGCCTTCCTGCCCCGCTGCGCCCGCACCGACATCTCCGCCTTCCTGCTCACCGAGCCCGACGTGGGCTCCGACCCGGCCCGCCTCGCCACCACGGCCGTACCCGACGGGGACGACTACGTCCTGGACGGGGTGAAGCTGTGGACCACCAACGGCGTGGTCGCCGACCTGCTCGTGGTCATGGCGAGGGTGCCGAAGTCCGAGGGGCACAAGGGCGGCATCACCGCGTTCGTGGTGGAGGCGACCTCGGAGGGCATCACCGTCGAGAACCGCAACGCCTTCATGGGCCTGCGCGGCATCGAGAACGGCGTCACCCGCTTCCACCAGGTGCGCGTCCCGGCCGCCAACCGGATCGGCCCCGAGGGCGCGGGCCTGAAGATCGCGCTGACCACCCTCAACACCGGCCGGCTCTCGCTGCCGGCGATGTGCGCGGGCGCCGGCAAGTGGTGCCTGAAGATCGCCCGCGAATGGTCGGCGGAACGCGAGCAGTGGGGCAAGCCGGTCGCGCTGCACGAGGCCGTCGGCTCCAAGATCAGCTTCATCGCGGCCACCACCTTCGCCCTGGAGGCCGTCCTCGACCTGTCCTCCCAGATGGCCGACGAGGACCGCAACGACATCCGCATCGAGGCCGCCCTCGCCAAGCTCTACGGCTCCGAGATGGCCTGGAGGATGGCCGACGAACTGGTCCAGATCCGCGGCGGACGCGGCTACGAGACGGCCGAGTCCCTCAAGGCGCGCGGCGAACGGGCGGTACCGGCCGAGCAGATGCTGCGCGACCTGCGCATCAACCGCATCTTCGAGGGCTCGACGGAGATCATGCACCTGCTGATCGCCCGCGAGGCCGTCGACGCCCACCTCTCGGTCGCCGGTGACCTCATCGACCCCGACAAGTCTCTGTCGGACAAGGCGAAGGCGGGCGCGAACGCGGGTGTCTTCTACGCCAAGTGGCTGCCCAAGCTCGTCGCCGGCCCCGGGCAACTCCCCCTGTCGTACGGCGAGTTCAAGAACGACGTCGATCTGTCCGGGCACCTGCGCTACGTCGAGCGCACCGCCCGCAAACTGGCCCGCTCCACCTTCTACGCCATGTCCCGCTGGCAGGGGCGGATGGAGACCAAGCAGGGCTTCCTCGGGCGGATCGTGGACATCGGCGCCGAGCTGTTCGCGATGAGCGCGGTCTGTGTCCGGGCCGAACTGCTGCGCCGGCGGGACGAACACGGCCGGGAGGCCTACCAGCTGGCCGACGCCTTCTGCCGGCAGGCCCGCATCCGGGTCGAGGAACTCTTCGACCGGCTGTGGACCAACACCGACGCCCTCGACCGCAAGGTGGTCAAGGGCGTACTCGGCGGGGCCTACACCTGGCTGGAGGAAGGCGTCATCGACCCGTCCGGGGACGGCCCGTGGATCGCGGATGCGACCCCCGGACCGGCCACGGGGCAGAACGAGCGCCGCCCCTTCGGCGACTGAGCCGCGCCCTCGTGGGCCGGGCGCCCGGGGTCAGGAACCCCAGGTGCCCTGGTCCACGGCGCAGTTCCAGCCCGAACCGTGCAGGGTGAACTTCACCTTGTAGGTGTGGGTGTTGAGCAGGTGCGTCTGCACCTTGACCCCGAGGCTCGCCTTCTTGTTGAGCGTGCCCGTGTACACCGACACGGTCTTCGACGTCTTGCTGGTGACCTTGCCGCCGGTGGCCTTGGCCGAGCCGAAGCGGATGTTCTTGACGTCCGTGACGGTGAACGTGACCTTCTTGAAGGTCTGGGTGGTGCTCTTGTTCCTGATGCCGAAGTACAGACCCCCGTTGGTCACCCAGCCGTGCGAGTCGATGTAGAAGCGGCTCGGGTAGACCAGGTTGAGCGGGCAGCCGGCGCGCTCAGGCGTCTGGGTGGCGGCGAACGCCCCGCCCGCCAGCCCGAGCTGAGCAGTGGTCAGGACGCCGGCCGTGGCCAGGACGGCCGCGGTCGTGCGGATGCGGTTCATGGTGGTGACTCCTCCCCCTTGTGGCCCTTCTTGATCGGGCGCCAACGGAAGGATGCCATCACGGGCGGCGGGAAGCCCGCGATTTCGTCGACCTCGGCCCCCGGAGGTGACGCACCCCGTCCAGATGATGTGATCTTTATGGTGTCTTCACCTCGGTAAAACCACCCCATCCGGCGACGAAACACTTGAACGCACCCGCCCGGGGGACCGGCCTTTCCGCACCGTCGCCGCTTGCGGCCACAATGGGGGGATGACCGACAGCCCCGCCCATCCGGCACCTCTCGCCGACCCGCACCTCGTCTACGACCCCCTCAGGGGCGACGGCCCCAAGGACGTGGTGATCCTCGGCTCCACCGGATCCATCGGCACCCAGGCCATCGACCTCGTCCTGCGCCACCCCGGCCGCTTCCGGGTCACCGCCCTGTCCGCGAACGGCGGGCGGGTCGCCCTCCTCGCCGAGCAGGCGCGCAGGCTGAGGGTGCGGACCGTCGCGGTCGCCCGCGAGGACGCCGTGCCCGCCCTGCGGGAGGCGCTGGCCGCCGAGTACGGCACCGGCGAGCCGCTGCCCGAGATCCTCGCCGGACCGGAAGCGGCCACCCACCTCGCGGCCTTTGACTGCCACACCGTGCTGAACGGCATCACCGGCTCCATCGGACTCGCCCCCACCCTCGCCGCGCTGGAGGCGGGCCGCACCCTGGCGCTCGCCAACAAGGAGTCGCTGATCGTCGGCGGGCCGCTGGTCAAGGCGCTCGCCAAGCCGGGCCAGATCATCCCGGTGGACTCCGAGCACGCCGCCCTGTTCCAGGCCCTCGCCTCCGGCACCCGGGCCGACGTCCGCAAACTGGTCGTCACCGCCTCCGGCGGCCCCTTCCGCGGCCGCACCAGGGCCGACCTGGCGAACGTCACCGTCCAGGACGCCCTCGCCCACCCCACCTGGGCGATGGGCCCGGTGATCACGATCAACTCCGCGACCCTCGTCAACAAGGGCCTGGAGGTCATCGAGGCGCACCTGCTCTACGACATTCCCTTCGACCGCATTGAGGTGGTCGTGCATCCCCAGTCGTATGTCCACTCGATGGTCGAGTTCACCGACGGATCCACGATCGCCCAGGCGACGCCGCCCGACATGCGCGGGCCCATCGCCATCGGTCTGGGCTGGCCCGAACGCGTCCCGGACGCGGCGCCCGCTTTCGACTGGAGCAAGGCCTCCACCTGGGAGTTCTTCCCGCTGGACAACGAGGCCTTCCCTTCGGTGGACCTCGCCCGGCACGTGGGGCGGCTCGCGGGCACGGCCCCGGCGGTGTTCAATGCGGCCAACGAGGAGTGCGTCGAGGCCTTCCTGGGCGGCGCACTGCCCTTCAACGGCATCATGGAGACCGTGACGCGGGTGGTCGAGGAACACGGCACCCCGGCACAGGGAACTTCACTCACCGTGTCGGACGTCCTCGAAGCGGAGACCTGGGCCCGTGCCCGGGCCCGCGAACTGACAGCCACGACGGCGACCGCGGAGGCGCGTGCATGACGACGTTGATGTTCATCCTCGGCATAGGGGTCTTCTTCGTCGGCCTGCTCGTCTCGATCGCGTGGCACGAGCTGGGGCACCTGTCCACGGCCAAGCTCTTCGGCATCCGCGTCCCCCAGTACATGGTCGGCTTCGGCCCGACCGTCTGGTCGCGGAAGAAGGGCGAGACGGAGTACGGCGTCAAGGCGATCCCGCTCGGCGGCTACATCCGCATGATCGGCATGTTCCCGCCCGACGAGGAGGGCCGGGTCTCCGCCCGCTCCACCTCCCCGTGGCGCGGCATGATCGAGGACGCCCGCTCGGCGGCCTTCGAGGAACTGCAGCCCGGCGACGAGACGCGCATGTTCTACACGCGCAAGCCGTGGAAGCGGGTCATCGTCATGTTCGCGGGCCCCTTCATGAACCTGATCCTCGCGATCGCCCTGTTCTTCACCGTGCTCATGGGCTTCGGCATCCAGCAGCAGACCACCACGGTCGCCACGGTCTCGCCGTGCTCCATCGCCCAGAGCGAGCACCGCGACACCTGCAAGAAGTCCGATCCCGTCTCCCCGGCGGAGAAGGCCGGACTGAAGGCGGGCGACAAGATCCTCTCCTTCGGCGGCGTGCGGACCAAGGACTGGAACACCCTCTCGGACCTCATCCGGGACAGCGCCGGCAAGAACGTGGCGATCGTGGTCGACCGCAAGGGCCAGGACGTGACCCTGCACGCGACGATCACCACGAACATGGTCGCCAAGAAGGACGCCGGCGGACAGTACGTCCAGGGTTACGTCCCGGCGGGCTTCCTCGGCTTCAGCGCCGCCACCGGCGTCGTCCACCAGAACTTCGGCCAGTCCGTGACCTGGATGAGCGACCGGGTCGGCGACGCCGTCGACTCCCTCGCCGCCCTGCCCGCCAAGATCCCGGCCCTGTGGGACGCGGCCTTCGGCAACGCCCCGCGCCAGCCGGACTCCCCGATCGGCATCGTCGGCGCCGCCCGCATCACCGGCGACATCGCCACCCTCCACATCCCCGCCTCCCAGCAGGTGGCGATGTTCGTGATGCTCCTCGCCGGCTTCAACCTCTCCCTGTTCCTGTTCAACATGCTCCCGCTGCTCCCGCTCGACGGCGGGCACATCGCGGGCGCGCTGTGGGAGGCACTGCGGCGGAACGTGGCGCGGGTGCTGCGGCGCCCCGACCCGGGCCCGTTCGACGTGGCGAAGCTGATGCCGGTGGCGTACGTCGTGGCGGGGATCTTCGTCTGCTTCACCCTCCTGGTGCTGATCGCGGACGTGGTTAACCCGGTGAAAATCTCCTAGCCATCCGGCGTTCGAGGCGGCCCGGGACCCTGTGCAGCGGGCCGCCTTCCATCGAGTGGGTTTACCGGGGTGGGATGTGCTCAGGCCAAGGGCCGTACCGTAATCTCGAAGCCTGGAGCCCGCCCGTAGACGGGACCGGACCTTGATCCACGACTTGGGGTTGCACAGCAGATGACTGCGATTTCTCTCGGCATGCCGTCCGTTCCGACCAAGCTCGCCGAGCGCCGGAAGAGCCGGCAGATCCAGGTCGGAAGCGTGGCGGTCGGCGGAGACGCGCCCGTCTCGGTCCAGTCGATGACCACGACCCGTACGTCCGACGTCGGCGCCACCCTCCAGCAGATCGCCGAGCTGACCGCGTCCGGCTGCCAGATCGTCCGCGTCGCCTGTCCCACCCAGGACGACGCCGACGCCCTCGCGACCATCGCCAAGAAGTCCCAGATCCCGGTCATCGCCGACATCCACTTCCAGCCCAAGTACGTCTTCGCCGCGATCGAGGCCGGCTGCGCCGCGGTCCGCGTCAACCCCGGCAACATCAAGCAGTTCGACGACAAGGTCAAGGAGATCGCGCGCGCCGCGAAGGACCACGGCACCCCGATCCGCATCGGCGTGAACGCCGGCTCCCTCGACAGGCGTCTCCTGGAGAAGTACGGCAAGGCCACGCCGGAGGCCCTCGTCGAATCGGCCCTGTGGGAGGCGTCCCTCTTCGAGGAGCACGACTTCCGGGACATCAAGATCTCCGTCAAGCACAACGACCCGGTCGTCATGATCGAGGCCTACCGCCAGCTCGCCGAGAGCTGCGACTACCCGCTCCACCTCGGCGTGACCGAGGCCGGCCCGGCGTTCCAGGGCACGATCAAGTCGGCGGTGGCCTTCGGCGCCCTGCTCTCCCAGGGCATCGGCGACACGATCCGCGTCTCCCTGTCGGCCCCGCCCGTCGAGGAGGTCAAGGTCGGCCTGCAGATCCTGCAGTCGCTCGGCCTGCGCCAGCGCGGCCTGGAGATCGTCTCCTGCCCGTCCTGCGGCCGCGCCCAGGTCGACGTCTACAAGCTCGCCGAAGAGGTCACCGCGGGCCTGACCGGCATGGAGGTCCCGCTGCGCGTGGCCGTCATGGGCTGCGTGGTGAACGGCCCGGGCGAGGCCCGCGAGGCCGACCTCGGCGTCGCCTCCGGCAACGGCAAGGGCCAGATCTTCGTCAAGGGCGAGGTCATCAAGACCGTCCCCGAGTCCAAGATCGTGGAGACCCTCATCGAGGAGGCCATGAAGCTGGCCGAGAAGATGCAGGACGAGGGCGTGGAGTCGGGCGAGCCGTCGGTGTCGGTGGCCGGCTGACACCCGTACCCACCACCCCGCGGGTCCCGTCACCACTCGGTGGCGGGACCCGGCCGTGTGGGCGGCAGGAGAAGCGGAAATCCGCCCCCACCGTCCGCACCGGGGCCCCGGGAGCCCCGGACCGCGGGGGCGGAGCGAGGCCGCCTTCGCCGTCCTCCTGATGGGCCGTCCGCACCCGCAAGCGCCGCACAACCGCTCGGGGTAAAGTTCCGGGACCAGCAGAACCCCAGGGTGAGGCCCCGAACGTGTTGACCCAGACCACCTCACGGGTGCTCGAACCGAGCGACCTCGACGCCGCGCTCGCCGTACTCGACCGCGAGCCGGTCGCGAACGCCTTCGTGACCTCACGGGTGCAGGTCGCGGGCCTCGACCCGTGGCGCCTCGGCGGCGAGATGTGGGGCTGGTACGAGGACGGCATGCTCACGTCCCTGTGCTACGCGGGTGCCAACCTGGTCCCGGTCTGCGCCACTCCGCGTGCCGTCCGCGCCTTCGCCGACCGCGCCCGCCGGGCCGGCCGCCGCTGTTCCTCCATCGTCGGCCCCGCCGAATCCACCGCCGCGCTGTGGCGCCTGCTGGAGCCCCACTGGGGTCCCGCCCGTGAGGTACGCCGCCACCAGCCCCTGATGGTCACCGACCGCATGCCCGCGGACATCGCCCCGGACCCCTACGTCCGCCGCGTCCGCAAGGACGAGTTGGAGACGATCATGCCGGCGTGCGTGGCGATGTTCACCGAGGAGGTCGGCGTATCGCCGATGGCCGGCGACGGCGGCCTGCTGTACCAGGCCCGCGTCGCCGAACTCGTCGGCTCCGGCCGCTCCTTCGCGCGCGTCGACGACCACGGCAAGGTCGTCTTCAAGGCGGAGATCGGCGCGGCGACCAGCCAGGCCTGCCAGATCCAGGGCGTCTGGGTCGCCCCCGAGTACCGGGGCAGGGGCCTGGCTGTCCCCGGCATGGCGGCCGTCCTGGGCTACGCGCTCGCCGACGTGGCCCCGGTCGTCAGCCTGTACGTCAACGACTTCAACACGGCGGCGAGGAGGACGTACCTCAGGGTGGGCTTCCGAGAGGTGGGCGCCTTCATGAGTGTGCTGTTCTGAACCCCCTGTACGCTCCCGGCATGGACCTCGTGATCGGTTCCCTGGACCTCGCAGCCCGCGTCGACGAGGCCCTCGCTGTCCAAGCCGTCGCATTCGGCCTCGGCCCGGACGAGGTCGCCGTACGCCGCCAGATCGTCCAGCGCCACATGCAGTTCCCGGGCGCCAGGGCCCTCGGCGCCACGGTGGGCGGTCACCTCGTCGGGTTCGTCTACGGCATGCCGAACTCCCGCACGCACTGGTGGTCCACCGTCGTGGAGCCCTACCTCCGCGCGGCCGGCAACGACCACTGGCTGGACGACTCCTTCGTGATCACGGAGCTGCACGTCCACCCGGACCACCAGAACCGCGGCATCGGCCGGCGCCTGATCACCACCATCACGGACTCCGCCCCCGAACCCCGCTCGATCCTCTCCGCGATCGACACCGACAGCCCCGCCCGCGGCCTCTACCACTCCCTCGGCTACGTCGACCTCGCCCGCCAGGTGCACTTCCCGAGCGCGCCGAGGCCGTACGCGGTGATGGGCGCGCCTCTGCCCCTCCGCAGGCGTTAACCGATTTCCACCGGCCCAGTCGGCCCGGCTAACCTCCTTGCCATCAACGTTTTCCCGGCAGGAGTACGAGAACCATGGCCAACGCACCGGTCCAGCGCATGTCCCAGTTGATGGCGAAGACGCTGCGCGACGACCCGGCGGACGCCGAGGTCCTCAGCCACAAGCTCCTCGTCCGCGCCGGCTACGTCCGCCGGACCGCCGCCGGAATCTGGAGCTGGCTGCCCCTCGGCAAGAAGGTCCTGTCCAACGTCGAGCGGATCGTCCGCGAGGAGATGGACGGCATCGGCGCCCAGGAGGTCACCCTTCCCGCCCTGCTGCCCCGCGAACCCTACGAGGCCACCGGCCGCTGGGACGAGTACGGCCAGGAGCTGTTCCGCCTCAAGGACCGCAAGGGCGGCGACTACCTCCTCGGCCCCACCCACGAGGAGATCTTCACCCTCCTGGTCAAGGACCAGTGCACGTCCTACAAGGACCTGCCGGTGATCCTCTACCAGATCCAGACCAAGTTCCGGGACGAGGCCCGCCCCCGCGCCGGCATCCTGCGCGGCCGCGAGTTCCTGATGAAGGACTCGTACTCCTTCGACCTGGCCGACGAGGGCCTCGCCCAGTCGTACGCCCTGCACCGCCAGGCCTACCAGCGCATCTTCGAGCGCCTCGGCCTGGACTACCGCATCTGCGCGGCCACCGCCGGCGCCATGGGCGGCTCGAAGTCGGAGGAGTTCCTGGCCCCGGCCGAGGCCGGCGAGGACACCTTCGCCGACTGCCCGAACTGCGACTTCGCCGCCAACACGGAGGCGATCACCTACGAGCTCAAGCCGGTCGACGGCTCGGCCGTGCCCGCGCTGGAGGAGATCCCCACCCCGGACACCCCGACCATCGAGACCCTGGCCGCCTCCCTCGGTGTCCCGGCCTCCGCCACGCTGAAGAACCTGCTGGTGAAGGTGGACGGCGAGATCGTCGCCGTCGGCGTGCCCGGTGACCGCGAGGTGGACCTGGACAAGGTCGAGGCGCACTTCGCCCCGGCCGTCGTCGAGATGGTCACGGAGGCCGACTTCGCCGGCCGCCCCGACCTGGTCCGCGGCTACGTCGGCCCGCAGGGCCTGGGCGAGAAGGTGAAGTACATCGCCGACCCGCGCGTGGCCCCCGGCACCGGCTGGATCACCGGCGCCAACAAGGAGCACACGCACGCCAGGAACGTCGTCGCCGGCCGTGACTTCGAGGTCGACGCGTACGTGGACGTCGTGGTGGTCCAGGAGGGTGACCCCTGCCCGAAGTGCGGCACCGGCCTGAAGCTGGACCGCGCCATCGAGATCGGCCACATCTTCCAGCTGGGCCGCAAGTACACCGACGCCCTCAAGCTCGACGTCCTCGGCCAGAACGGCAAGCCGGTCCGCGTCACCATGGGCTCCTACGGCATCGGCGTCTCCCGCGCGGTCGCGGCCATCGCCGAGCAGAGCGCCGACGACAAGGGTCTGGTGTGGCCCAAGGAGGTCGCCCCGGCCGACGTGCACGTGGTCGCCGCCGGCAAGGCCCTGCAGACCGAGCTGGCCCTCGACGTCGCCGAGAAGCTGGCCGCCGCGGGCGTCCGGGTCCTGGTCGACGACCGGGCCGGTGTCTCCCCGGGCGTGAAGTTCACCGACTCCGAGCTCATCGGCGTCCCGCAGATCCTGGTCGCCGGCCGCCGCTCCGGCGAGGGCGTCCTGGAACTGAAGGACCGCAGGACCGGTGAGCGCGAGGAACTGACGGTGGAGGACGCGATCGCCCGTCTCACGGCGTAGCGGGGAAGCCCTCGGCATTGGGACGCCCCCTGAGACCTCCGGAGGTCTCAGGGGGCGTTCCCCGTGGCTCTCACAGCCACCCGGCGAACTCCAGCAGCAGCTCCCCGTCCTTCGGCCGCCCCACCCGCAGGGCCCGCACACCGGACTCGACCGCCCGGAACAGCGTCCACCCGCGCAACCGCTCCTGATCCACCTCCAGCGACTCCGCGAGCCGCTTGACCCGCCGCCGTACGATGGCCGCCCCGGACGGCGCCGCGATCAGGTCCTCCACCCGGTCCCGCACCAGCCGTGCCAGATCGAAGGCGTTCTCGCCGACCACCGGATCCGGCCCCACCGCGAGCCACGGCATCCGCTCCCCGGCGAGCACCTTGCTCTGCCGGAACGTGCCGTGCAGCAACCGGTGCTCGGGCGGTTCCGCCACCAGCTCCTCTCGGGCCGCGAGCGCCGCGTCGACCAACGGCGCCACATCCGGCTCGGCCTCCGCACCCGCCCGCATCGCCGCCGCCTGCCGCCCCGTGCGCTCGGCGACGGTCTCGAAGACGTGGCCGGCGGGCGGCTCGACCCACAGCCGCCGCAGCGTGCCCGCGGCCTCCAGCAGCGCCTTCGCCTCCGGCAGCGACCGCACCGACACATCCGGGTGCAGCCGCTCCAGCAGCAGCACACCCTCCTCCGCGTCGGCCTCGAGGAGCTGTACGGCGCCCCGTCCGCCCCAGTGCGCCAGCGCCGCCCGCTCGCTCTGCGGGCGGGCCCTGGGCGGGGCCAGCTTCAGCACGGCCGGGGTGCCGTCCGGCCGCCGGACCAGAACCACCAGGCTGCTGCGGCCGCCCGGCACCTGGACCCGCTCCACGGTCAACTCGCGCCTGGTCACAGCCTGTTCGGCGATGGCGGGCAGCCGTGCCAGCCAGTCGTCCCCGGCCGGTGCCGTCTCACCGAGCGCGCGAACCAGGCGCGGCGGCGGTTCGAAAGCCATGCGCGAGTCGTTCCCTTCCAGTCCGGGTCCTGTCCTGCGGCCGCCTGCCGGGTCACCGGGTCACGGTGACACCGGGGCGGAGGCCGACGGCGCGGCACCGGCCGCGCCGGCACCCTCGTCGGCCCGCTCGGCGAGCCCAGGGAAGGCTACGCTCTCCCCGCTCCAGCGCACCGCGCGCACCGCGGCCTCCCGCAGGGCCGCGGCGGCAGCGCCGCGCCGGGCGCCCGTCACCGCCCGCACCACGTCCGCGTACACGCCGGCCAGCCGCTCCTCGAGCCGGGCGGCGAGCCGCACGGCCGCGGGCGAGTCCGGCACCGGGAACGGCAGCGCGTACGCGGCGTTCGCGGCGACCGGCTGCCCGCCCAGATCGCGGACCTCACGGCTCAGCGTGTCCCGGCGCGCCCGGTGGGCGTCGTACGCCGCCCGCGCCTCGGCGCGGCGCGCCGAGCTGATCTTGCCGCCGACGATGCCGTAGCCGTACACCGCGGCGTGCTCCGCCGCCAGCGCCGCCTGCAGAGCGGTCAGCTCGGCCGTCTTCACTCCGTCGCTCACTTGGCTCCTTCCGTCAGCAGGTACGCGTGCGTGGCGCCGGCCGCCGCCACCGACGCCAGCAGCCGTGCCGGCTCGCCCGGCACGTCGAGCAGCGCCTGGGCGCGCCGGCCGGCGAGGATGCGTTCGGCAGCGGCGAGGTCGGCCAGCGCGTCCTTCTCGGTGGCCGGCACGGGAGCCGGCGACGAGGACGCGGACGGCGACCTCGCCGGTGTCGCGGCGCTCCCGAAGGCCGCGGCGTGGGCGGCGACCTGGTCGCGCAACGGGCGCAGCCGCTGTTCGAGCCCGGGATGCGCGGCGAGCACCGCGTCGTAGCGCTCCAGCAGCCCCCGGCTGTCCCGCGCCGCACGCGCGCGTGCCTTCTCCGTCGCCGACGCGCCCGCGCCGCCGCCGGAGTCCGGGCCGGCGGCGGCGCAGCCCACCAGCAGGGCGGCACCCGCGGCCGAGGCGAGCAGGGATCTTCTGCGCGGCCCCGAGGGGGTGCGCGGCGGCAGGGGGTACGGCACTGCAGACGTCCTCGGGGAACTCGTACGGAGGGAAATGGAGGGCAGAAACGCAGGGAAACGGAGGGAAGGCCGCGAGGTGGGCGGCACGCCCGTGATCACCGTACCCGCGCGCCCGTCCTACGCCACTCACCGGCACCGATCGTCCCCGCTCGGCCTCAACGCTCCCCCGAGGGATCGTCCCGGCTTGTCCACAGGTGGACGGCAACACTCCCTGCGACCGGATACCCTTTGACCAGACACGCGACCCATCCCACAACAGCACACGCGGCCGAGGAGTCACCCGGATGAGCACGACCCAGAGCGAAAGGCTGCGAGAGCTGCTGGAACCGCTCGTCACGTCCCAGGGACTGGATCTCGAGGAGATCGCCGTCGACTCCGTCGGACGCAAGCGGGTGCTGCGCGTGGTCGTCGACTCCGACACCGGAGCCGATCTGGACGCCATCGCCGATGTGAGCCGTGCGCTCTCGGCGAAGCTCGACGAGACCGACGCGATGGGTGACACCGCGTACGACCTCGAGGTGGGAACCCCTGGCGCGGAGCGCTCCCTCACCGAGCACCGCCACTTCGTGCGTGCCACCGACCGGCTCGTGAAGTTCCAGCTGACCGAGGGCGACGAGCTGACCGCCCGGATCCTGAAGGTCGACGAGGACGGTCTCGACGTCGAGGTCCCCGGGGTCAAGGGCCGCAAGGCGACCAGCCGCAGGCTCGGTTTCCCGGAGATCGCCAAGGCGCGCGTGCAGGTCGAGTTCAACCGCAAGGACAAGAAGGACATGACGGAAGAGGAGGAGGCGTAGCCGTGGACATCGACATGAGCGCCCTGCGGGGCTTGGTTCGGGAGAAGGAGATCTCCTTCGACCTGCTGGTCGAGGCGATCGAGTCGGCCCTCCTCATCGCCTACCACCGCACCGAGGGAAGCCGCCGACACGCGCGCGTGGAGCTCAACCGGGAGACCGGGCATGTGACCGTGTGGGCGAAGGAGGACCCCGACGACCTCGAGGAGGGCCAGGAGCCCCGCGAGTTCGACGACACCCCCAGCGGCTTCGGCCGGATCGCCGCCACCACCGCCAAGCAGGTGATCCTGCAGCGGCTGCGCGACGCCGAGGACGACGCGACGCTCGGCGAGTACGCGGGGCGCGAGGGCGACATCGTCACCGGCGTGGTCCAGCAGGGCCGCGACCCGAAGAACGTGCTGGTCGACATCGGCAAGCTGGAGGCCATCCTGCCGGTGCAGGAGCAGGTGCCGGGCGAGACCTACCCGCACGGCATGCGGCTGCGCAGCTACGTCGTCCGGGTGGCCAAGGGCGTCCGCGGACCGTCGGTCACCCTCTCGCGCACGCACCCCAACCTGGTGAAGAAGCTCTTCGCCCTGGAGGTGCCGGAGATCGCCGACGGCTCCGTGGAGATCGCCGCGATCGCGCGTGAGGCCGGTCACCGCACCAAGATCGCCGTCCGCTCCACCCGTTCGGGCCTGAACGCCAAGGGCGCCTGCATCGGCCCGATGGGCGGCCGGGTGCGCAATGTGATGGGCGAGCTGAACGGCGAGAAGATCGACATCGTCGACTGGTCGGACGATCCGGCGGAGATGGTGGCGAACGCGCTGTCACCCGCTCGGGTGAGCAAGGTGGAGGTCGTCGACATGGCCTCCCGCTCCGCCCGGGTGACCGTGCCGGACTACCAGCTGTCGCTGGCGATCGGCAAGGAGGGCCAGAACGCCCGCCTGGCCGCCCGGCTCACCGGCTGGCGGATCGACATCCGCCCCGACACCGAGCAGATCGGGGAATAAATCCAAGCCGCACACCGCTTGGATCACGACAACAGCCGTTCGATCTTTGCCCCGAAGGGGTGAGGTCGGTACGGGGAGGTAGACTTAACTGTGTCTGGCCGGACGCACGCCGGAGCATGCCCTGAACGCACCTGTGTGGGGTGCCGGGAGCGGGCGGCCAAGAACGATCTCCTGCGGATCGTGAGGATCGAGGACGCATGCGCCCCCGATCCTCGCGGTACGCTGCCCGGCCGGGGTGCCTATGTGCACCCCGCCCTGGTCTGTCTCGACCAGGCGGTACGCCGCCGGGCGTTCCCGCGGGCACTGCGCGCCCCGGGGCCGCTCGACACAAAGGCGTTGCGCCAATACGTCGAGCAGACAAGAGTTGCCGAGCAGGCAACACCGTAAGACGTGCCGTACGGAACCCCGTGCGGCCTGGTACCTCGCGAGTCGAAAGCAGGTCGAGATTGCGATGAGCACTCGATGAGTACGCGATGAGTACGCCCATGAACTAGCGACGGTCCGGCTTCACCCGGACCTCAAAGGAGCGAAGTGGCTAAGGTCCGGGTCTACGAACTCGCCAAGGAGTTCGGCGTTGAGAGCAAGGTCGTCATGGCCAAGCTCCAGGAGCTCGGTGAATTCGTCCGTTCGGCGTCTTCGACCATCGAAGCGCCCGTAGTACGCAAGCTGACCGACGCCTTCCAGGGCGGTGGCAACGGCAAGTCCGCCGGGAAGCCCGCCCCGCGCAAGGCCGCCCCCAGGCCCGCCGCGCCCTCCCCGGCGCAGGCGGCTCGTCCTGCTGCCCCGAAGCCGGTGGCCCCCAAGCCTGCGACGGCGCCCGCTGCCGAGCAGCCGGCCGCCCCGTCGGTGCCCTCGGCGCCCGCTCCGGGTCCGCGTCCGGTCCCGGGTCCCAAGCCCGCGCCGCGTCCGGCTCCGGCCGCCCCGGAGTTCACCGCTCCGGCCGCGCAGACCCCGCAGGCCCCGGCCGCGCAGGGTCCGCGTCCCGGCGCCCGTCAGGGTGCCCCGAAGCCCGGTGGCCGTCCGGCTCCCGGTCAGGGGCAGGCCCGTCCGGGCCAGGGTGCCCCGCGTTCCGGTGGCCAGGCCCCGCGTCCGGGTGCCCGTCCGGCCGGCCCGCGTCCGGGCAACAACCCCTTCACCTCCGGTGGCTCCACCGGCATGGCCCGCCCGCAGGCCCCGCGCCCGCAGGGCGGCCCGCGTCCCGGCCCCGGCGGCCCCGGCGGCGCTCCCCGTCCGCAGGCGCCCGGCGCCCAGGGCGGCGGTCCGCGTCCGCAGGCTCCCGGCGGTTCCCGTCCGTCCCCGGCCGGCATGCCCCGGCCGCAGGGCGGTCCGCGTCCCGGCCCGGCCGGTCCGCGTCCGAACCCCGGCATGATGCCGCAGCGTCCCGCTGCCGGCCCGCGTCCGGGCGGCGGTGGCCCCGGCGGCCGTGGCCCCGGTGGCGGCGGTCGTCCCGGTGGCGGTGGCGGCGGTCGTCCCGGCGGCGGCTTCGCCGGTCGTCCCGGTGGTCCCGGTGGTGGCGGCGGCTTCGCCGGTCGTCCCGGTGGTCCCGGCGGTGGCGGTGGCGGCGGTTTCGCCGGTCGTCCCGGTGGTCCCGGCGGTGGCGGCGGTGGCCGTCCCGGCTTCGGTGGCCGTCCCGGCGGTCCCGGGGGCCGCGGTGGCACGCAGGGTGCCTTCGGCCGTCCCGGTGGTCCCGCGCGTCGTGGCCGCAAGTCGAAGCGGCAGAGGCGCCAGGAGTACGAGGCCATGCAGGCCCCGAGCGTCGGCGGCGTGATGCTGCCGCGCGGCAACGGCGAGACCATCCGTCTCTCCCGCGGCGCGTCGCTCACCGACTTCGCGGAGAAGATCAACGCCAACCCGGCGTCCCTCGTCGCGGTCATGATGAACCTCGGCGAGATGGTCACGGCCACGCAGTCCGTCTCCGACGAGACGCTGCAGCTCCTCGCGGGCGAGATGAACTACGAGGTTCAGATCGTCAGCCCCGAGGAGGAGGACCGCGAGCTGCTCGAGTCCTTCGACATCGAGTTCGGCGAGGACGAGGGCGACGAGGAGGACCTGGTGGTCCGTCCGCCGGTCGTCACCGTCATGGGTCACGTCGACCACGGCAAGACCCGACTGCTCGACGCGATCCGCAAGACGAACGTCATCGCGGGCGAGGCCGGCGGCATCACCCAGCACATCGGTGCCTACCAGGTCGCGACCGAGGTCAATGACGAAGAGCGCAAGATCACCTTCATCGACACCCCGGGTCACGAGGCGTTCACCGCCATGCGTGCCCGTGGTGCGAAGTCGACCGACATCGCGATCCTGGTCGTCGCGGCCAACGACGGCGTCATGCCGCAGACGGTCGAGGCGCTCAACCACGCAAAGGCGGCCGACGTGCCGATCGTGGTCGCGGTCAACAAGATCGACGTGGAGGGTGCCGACCCGACCAAGGTGCGCGGTCAGCTGACCGAGTACGGCCTGGTGGCCGAGGAGTACGGCGGCGACACCATGTTCGTCGACATCTCCGCCAAGCAGGGTCTGCACATCGACTCGCTGCTGGAGGCCGTGATCCTCACGGCCGACGCCTCGCTCGACCTGCGGGCCAACCCGGCCCAGGACGCGCAGGGCATCTCGATCGAGTCCCGCCTCGACCGCGGCCGTGGTGCCGTGGCGACGGTCCTCGTCCAGCGAGGCACGCTGCGGGTCGGCGACACGATGGTGGTGGGCGACGCCTACGGCCGTGTCCGCGCCATGCTCGACGACAACGGCAACAACGTCGCCGAGGCCGGCCCGTCGACGCCGGTCCAGGTCCTGGGCCTGACCAACGTCCCGGGTGCGGGTGACAACTTCCTGGTGGTCGACGAGGACCGTACGGCCCGTCAGATCGCCGAGAAGCGTGCCGCCCGTGAGCGCAACGCGGCCTTCGCGAAGCGCACGCGCCGCGTGTCCCTGGAGGACCTGGACAAGGTACTCAAGGCGGGCGAGGTCCAGCAGCTGAACCTGATCATCAAGGGTGACGCCTCTGGTTCGGTCGAGGCCCTCGAGTCCTCCCTGCTCCAGCTGGACGTCGGCGAAGAGGTCGACATCCGCGTCCTGCACCGCGGCGTCGGTGCGGTCACGGAGTCCGACATCGACCTGGCGATGGGCTCCGACGCCATCGTGATCGGCTTCAACGTCCGCGCGGCCGGCCGCGCGGCGCAGATGGCCGAGCGCGAGGGCGTGGACGTCCGGTACTACTCGGTCATCTACCAGGCGATCGAGGAGATCGAGGCGGCCCTCAAGGGCATGCTCAAGCCGGAGTTCGAAGAGGTCGAGCTGGGTACGGCGGAGATCCGCGAGGTCTTCAAGTCGTCCAAGCTGGGCAACATCGCCGGTGTCCTCATCCGCTCCGGCGAGGTCAAGCGCAACACCAAGGCGCGCCTCGTCCGCGACGGCAAGGTCATCGCCGAGAACCTCAACATCGAGGGTCTGCGTCGCTTCAAGGACGACGTCACCGAGATCCGCGAAGGCTACGAGGGTGGTATCAACCTCGGAAACTTCAACGACATCAAGGTCGACGACGTCATCGCGACGTACGAGATGCGGGAGAAGCCGCGGGCGTAACGCCGACGGTTCGCTGCTGGCCGGCGGGACTGCGGTCCTGTCGGCCAGCGCGCCGTTCCCGGGGGTTCCGCTCCCGGGCGGCGCCCCCCGGCACCGAAACCCTGTCGAGCCACCGGCGGGTACGCGGTACCGTTCTTGATGTCCCCGGCCACACCGACCCGGGGCCATCGATCCCGTACCGGCGGGTAACCCGGCACACAACATGTACGTGGGGACTCTGTCCTTCGACCTTCTCCTCGGCGACGTCCACTCGCTGAAGGAAAAGCGCTCCGTCGTCCGCCCGATCGTCGCCGAACTCCAGCGCAAGTACGCGGTGAGCGCGGCCGAGGTGGACCACATGGACCTCCACCGGCGAGCGGTCATCGGCCTCGCCATGGTCTCCGGCGACGCGGCGCACCTCACCGACGTACTGGACCGGTGCGAACGGCTGGTCGCCGCCCGCCCAGAGGTGGAGCTGCTGTCCGTACGACGGTGCTTCCACGGTGAAGACGACTGAGGACGACCGGCGACCAGACCACAGAACGCAAGAAGAAGAAAGAACGGGAGACGGACCAGTGGCCGACAACGCGCGGGCGAAAAGGCTGGCGGACCTCATCCGGGAGGTGGTGGCCCAGAAGCTGCAGCGCGGGATCAAGGACCCGCGGCTCGGCTCGCACGTCACCATCACGGACACCCGGGTCACGGGTGACCTGCGGGAGGCGACCGTCTTCTACACGGTCTACGGCGACGACGAGGAGCGGAAGGCCGCGGCTGCGGGCCTGGAGAGCGCCAAGGGCATCCTGCGCTCCGAGGTCGGCCGCGCGGCCGGTGTGAAGTTCACGCCGACCCTGACCTTCGTCGCGGACGCCCTGCCGGACACCGCCCGGACCATCGAGGACCTCCTCGACAAGGCCCGGCAGTCCGACGCCGCGGTCCGCGAGGCCTCCGCGGGCGCCAGCTACGCGGGCGGCGCGGACCCCTACCGCAAGCCGGCGGACGACGAGGCGATCGAGCCGGACGGCGACGCCGCGGAATGACCCAGAAGCACACCACGCCCGACGGCCTCGTCATCGTCGACAAGCCGTCGGGCTTCACTTCGCACGACGTGGTCGCCAAGATGCGCGGGATCGCCAGGACCCGCCGCGTCGGCCACGCGGGAACCCTCGACCCGATGGCGACCGGCGTCCTGGTCCTCGGCGTCGAGCGCGCCACCAAGCTCCTCGGGCACCTCGCCCTGACGGAGAAGGAGTACCTGGGCACCGTCCGCCTGGGCCAGGACAGCGTCACCGACGACGCCGAGGGCGAGATCACCTCGTCCACCGACGCGTCCGGAGTGACCCGGGACGCCGTCGACGCCGGCATCGCCAAGCTGACCGGCGACATCATGCAGGTGCCGTCCAAGGTCAGCGCCATCAAGATCAACGGCGTACGGTCGTACAAGCGGGCCCGCGAGGGCGAGGACTTCGACATCCCCGCCCGTCCGGTGACGGTCTCCTCCTTCACGGTGTACGACGTCCGGGCCGCCGTGGCCGACGACGGCACCCCGGTCCTCGACCTGGTCGTCTCCGTCGTCTGCTCCTCCGGCACCTACATCCGCGCCCTCGCCCGGGACCTGGGCGCCGACCTCGGCGTCGGCGGCCACCTCACCGCTCTGCGCCGGACGCGCGTCGGGCCGTACAAGATCGACACGGCGAAGACGCTGGACGAGCTCCAGAAGGAGCTGACCGTGATGCCGATCGCCGAGGCCGCCGGGGCCGCGTTCCCGCGCTGGCAGGTCGACGCCCGGCGCGCCCGGCTGCTGCTGAACGGCGTCCGGCTGGAGATGCCCGACGAGTACGCGGGCGCTGGTCCCGTCGCGGTCTTCGACCCCGAGGGCGGTTTCCTCGCACTGGTCGAGCAGCACAAGGGCAAGGCCAAGAGCCTGGCCGTCTTCGGCTGAGACACCTGCCGCGGGCGACGCCCGTGGAGCGGCGGCCGGCCACGGGGTGGGCCCCTGCCGCCGCTCCACGGTCCCCCCTCGGTTCCCCCCTCTCTAGGGTTGTCCAAGGTCTTCCGCCTATTCACCCGTCCGGGCAGGCGCTCGGAGTGAACCAGGGGAGCGGAAGGGGGCGCGTTCGCCACGCGATCTGTCCCGCCGATCATCACGCGCCTACCGTCGGGAGACAGGGCACGTGGTTCGGACGGGGAGGTACGGCATGGCGGGACGGGGCCCGCGCACCGGCGGCACCGACAGCATCACCAGCACCGGTTACACGACAGGCACCTCCGGTGTCGGCCGGCCCCGGAGCACGACGGACGCCTTTGGTGTCGGCCAGGCCCGGAGCACCACCGGTGTCACCGACGACGGCGGCCGGACCGGCGGCGGGAGGGGCCGCCACGCCTCGCGAGCCGCCGCCGACACCCCCCACGACGACTCCCGGTCCGAACACCCCGCCCTCGTGCAGATCTGCGACCTCGCCGGCCGCCCCCGAGGCGTCGGCTTCCTCGTCGATCACCACGGCACCCTGCTCACCAGCCACGAAGCCGTCGACGGCCTGCCCCGGCTGGTGCTGCACACCGCGGGCGGCGATCTGACCTGCGTGGTCGCCGCCGACGCCGTCACCCCGCTGCCCGACCGCGACCTGGCCCTGGTCCGCACCGAGGGCCTGGGGCTCGACCCGCTGCCGCTGACCGTGCGGGAGCGGATCGACGCCGGCACCTACGTACGCATCCCCGCGGGCTGCTGGCGGGAGGCCAGGGTGCTGGCCGCCACCGAGGCGACCTACACCGCCACCGACCGCTTCCACCTGATCCAGGACGCACTGGAGCTGGCCATCGGCACCGCGGGCCGGGACGCGCTGCGGCTGGGCGGCGGTGCGGCCGGGGGACCGGTGCTCGACGCGGAGACCGGCGCGGTCCTCGGCGTGCTCGGCACCGCCCTGCACTCCGCACAGCGCGACACGGGCTTCGCGGTGCCGCTGCGGCCCGCCGGCGACCCCCTCGCCGAGCTGCTCGCCCGCAACGCGGCCACCGTGCCGGCCTACGGCGCCGACCTCAACCTGGCCGGCATGCTGGAGCTGGCCGCCACCTCGGTCGGCCAGGACGGCCCGCAGGGCTTCCTCGCCGGCGCCGTAGAACCGGTCGAACGCACCGGCGTCACACGGGAGTTGGCCGCATTCACGGACGGCGACCGGGCCGTGCTCGGACTCGTCGGCGCCCCGGGAAGCGGCCGTACGACGGCGCTCGCGGCCTTCGCCGCCCGCCGGGCCCGCGGGGAGCGGCCCGCCCCGACGCTGTGGCTGCGCGGCGCCGACCTGGAGGACGCCGACGACTCCGTGGCCGACGCGGCCCGCCGCACCCTGGAACGGGCCGCCCGGATCGTCGCCGCCGCCCGGTCCGGCGGCCCCGAATGCCTCGGCGGCCTCACCCCCGAAACCCTGGCGCACCACGCCGCCCGGGCCGGCCGCCCGCTGCTGCTCCTCCTCGACGGCCCCGAGGAGATGCCGCCCGTGCTCGCCCACCGCCTCCCCGAGTGGACCAGGGAGACGGCCGCCTGGCTGCGTACGACCGGGGCACGCCTGGTGGTGGCCTGCCGGGAGGAGTACTGGGAACGGGCGGGGGCGGAATTCCCCGCCGACCTGCTGCACGCTCCGGCGGTCCCGGCAGCTCCGGCCGCGTCTGCGGTCCCCGCCGCCCCCGCCGCCCTCCCCGACGAGCCCCCGGCGTCCCTCCCACCCTGCCTGCAGCTGTCCGACCTGACGGAGGACGAGGCCCGCCTCGTCCGCGCCCGCCACCAGCTCCCGGACGGCCTCCTCGCCGACGGTGACGCCCGGCACCCGCTCACCCTCCGGCTGCTCTCCGAAGTGCGGGCCGCCGCCCCGGACGCACCCGTCGCCGGGCCGGTGGACCGGCACGAGGTGTTCGCCGCGCACCTGGACCTGATGTGCCTGCGCGTCGCCGTCCGGCTCGCCGCCGAGAACGGTCTGCGCGGCACCGCCGTACGCCGGCTCGCCGCACGCGTGGCCGGGCAGGTGCACGAAGCCGCCCGGCGCAGCCTCGGCCCCGGGCAGGGCGAGCTGGACCGCGCCTCCTTCGAGGCCGTGTTTCCCTGGGGGCCCGCCCCGGCCCGGCTCGGCGGCGGCACCGGGTGGGCGTCCGCCGTCCTGGCCGAAGGCCTGCTCGTCCCGGCCGGCCGGGGCTACCGCTTCGCCCACGAGGAGCTGGCCGACTGGATCCAGGGCACGCACCTCGACCTCGACGAGGCCCTGCACGCCCTGGTCCACCGACCCCGCGCCCCGCGCGAACCCGTCCCGGTGCCGGTGCCGCACCATCGCGTCGGCCCCGTTGTCCAGGCCCTGCTGCTCCTCGCCAGGCAGCACGGAGACCGCCAGCTCGCCGCTCGGCTACGGGACTTGACGGACGCCCTGGACCGCGACCCGGACTCCTGGTGGGCCGCCCGGCTGCTCGCCCGCACCCTCCTCCAGGTCCCGGACGCGACGCCGTACACCGACGTGCTGAGGCTGCTCGCCGAGCGGATCGTCGCCTGGCGCCGCGCAGGGCGGCCCGTGCCCACCGAGTTCGGTCCCGCCTTCTGGGCCGAGCTGCCGGCCGGCCTTGCCGAACGGCTCGACCTGCTGCGCCGGCTCGTGCTGGCCGACCGGACGCCACCGGAGGCCGGCGGACGCTACCTCGACGCCGCAGCCCGGCTGCTCTGCGCAGCGCCCGCCGTAGTCCAGCCGGCGCTGACACGCTGGTTCGACGACGAACGGCCGCTGCCCGCCACCCCGCACGCCACCGTCGCGACCGCCGCCCAGGCGCTGCTGCACACCCACCGGCACGGCGCGCTGGACGAGCTGACCGAGATCCTGGTGCGAAGCCCGCACCGGCGCGCCGACGAACTGCTCGCCACCCTCGCCGAGGACGAGCCGTCGGCCGTCTGCCGGGCCGTCGACCGCTGGGCGCACGACGAGCGCCCCGCCCGCCGGGCCGCGGTCGTGACCCACGGCCTGCGCGCGGCGCCGCACGCCCGCTCGGACGCCGATCGCGAACTGCTGCGCTACGCCGCCCTCACCCTGCTCGCCCGCCCCGCCGACCGCTCCCTGCACGGCGGCGCCCTCGCCCTGCTGGTCCACGACCCGCGCACCCGCGACCGGCACCTCACCGCGGCCCTGCGGCACTTCGCCGACGGCGATGCGCAGTTCCCGCCCAGCGCCCTGGCCCCCGCCCTGGCCACACACCCCGAACCGGTTCTCGAGGCCTTCCGCGCCCGGCTGCGCGGCCCGGACCCCGGCGAGGCGCTGCGCACGCTCACCGACGTCACCACCCCGGCCCTGGCCCGCCGCGTCGCGGTCCTGCTCCAGGAGGCGGCGCGGACACACCTCCAGGCGGCCGGGCACATCGCCGCCCACATCGACCGCCGCCTCGCGCAGGGCCCCACCACTCGTCCGGTCCTGCTGCCCCTGGTCACCGGTCTGCTCGACGACGCCCCCGAACCGCTCCGCGCCGCCCTCGCCACCGTTCTCGCCGCCGCCGGCACCCCCGCCTCCCGCCCGCTGCGCCGCGAGCTCCTGGAACTGCTGCTCGTCCGGGAACAGGAACCGTCCGTGCTGGACGCCGTCCTGCACGCGGCCGCCGAGCACGGCGACGGCCGGGAGGAGGAGGTCCGCGGGCTCGTCCACCGCACCGGTCTGCTCCTCGTGCGCACCCCCGAGGGCGCCACCCGCTTCGACCGCGGACTGGTGGACCTGGGCAGGCACGTGCCCGGCTTCGCCGCACGGGTGGCCGCCTGGCTGGCCGCCACCCCGGAGGAGTGGGCCGCCGTGGTGGGCCCCAGCACCCGCCGCACCCTCGAGAACCTGGCCGCCGCCGTACGCGTACCGGCGTGACCAGTGCCAACAGGGTTGCCGCGAACGTGCGCCCGGTCACAGCGTCGATACCGATGCGGGCCCGGGGCACCCGGCATGGCACCCTTAGACCTGCACAGAGGTCAAGGTAGACACGGACACGGGTTCGAGGAGCGGTCACAGTGCAGCGCTGGCGTGGCTTGGAGGACATCCCCGAGGACTGGGGGCGCAGCGTCGTCACCATCGGTTCCTACGACGGCGTCCACCGCGGCCACCAGCTGATCATCAAGCACGCCGTCGACCGCGCCCGCGAGCTGGGCGTCCCGGCGGTCGTCGTCACCTTCGACCCGCACCCCAGCGAGGTCGTCCGCCCCGGCAGCCATCCGCCGCTGCTCGCCCCGCACCACCGCCGCGCCGAGCTGATGGCGGACCTGGGCGTGGACGCGGTCCTGATCCTCCCCTTCACCACCGAGTTCTCCAAGCTGTCGCCGGCAGACTTCGTGGTGAAGGTCCTGGTGGACAAGCTGCACGCGAAGGCGGTCGTGGAGGGCCCGAACTTCCGCTTCGGCCACAAGGCCGCCGGCAACGTCGAGTTCCTCACCGAACAGGGCAAGGTCTACGACTTCGAGGTCGAGGTCGTCGACCTGTACGTCACCGGCGAGGCGGGCGGCGGGCAGCCGTTCTCCTCCACCCTGACCCGCCGTCTGGTCGCCGAGGGCGACCTCGAGGGCGCCCGCGAGATCCTGGGCCGCCCGCACCGCGTGGAGGGCGTGGTCGTCCGCGGTGCCCAGCGGGGCCGCGAACTGGGCTTCCCGACGGCCAACGTCGAGACGCTCCCGCACACCGCCATTCCCGCCGACGGTGTCTACGCCGGTTATCTGCACGCTCAGGGCGAGGCCATGCCGGCCGCGATCTCCGTCGGCACGAACCCGCAGTTCGACGGCACCGAGCGCACGGTGGAGGCGTACGCCATCGACCGCGTCGGCCTCGACCTGTACGGCCTGCACGTCGCCGTCGACTTCCTGGCCTACGTGCGCGGGCAGGCGAAGTTCGACTCCCTCGAGGCCCTGCTGGAGCAGATGGCCGCGGATGTGAAGCGCTGCCGGGAGATCGTGGCGGCGCAGGAGTAGCACTGCCCGGCCATCGTCTGCCATGGCCTTACGACATGAAAGGGCGGCCGGTGCCATGAGCACCGGCCGCCCTTTCATGTGCTGCTACTGCTGCTGCGGCGGGGGCTGCTGTCCCTGCGGCGGCTGCTGTGCCTGTCCCTGCGGGGACTGCTGTCCGTGCGGGGGCTGCGGGTAGCCGTAGCCGTACGGCTGGCCGGGCTGCTGCTGGGGCGGCTGGCCCTGCTGCGGCGGGTAGGGCTGCCGGCCCGGAGCTGCCTGCGGGTAGGGCTGCTGGCCTGGGGCTGCCTGCGGGTAGGGCTGCTGGCCTGGGGCTGCCTGCGGGTAGGGCTGCTGGCCCGGCTGGGGCGGGTAGGGCTGCGGCGGCCCGGTGTACAGCTCCTGGCCGGGTGCCTGGGGGTATGGCTGGCCGGGCATCGGCGGGGCGGCCACCGGCGGCGGGTTGCCGTCGCTGGTCCACAGGCCGTGCGCCTGCTGGTGCCGCACGAAGTCCTCGGCGACGAGCGCGGCGAGGTTGAAGTACGCCTCCCGCGTCTTCGGGCGCATCATGTCGAGGTCGACCTCGGCACCGGCGGCCAGATGTTCGTCGAAGGGCACGACCACGACCGCGCGGGTGCGCGTCTCGAAGTGCGCCACGATGTCCTCGACCTTGATCATCTTGCCGGTCTCGCGGACACCGGAGATCACGGTGAGCGAGCGGGAGACCAGGTCCGCGTACCCGTGCGCGCCCAGCCAGTCCAGCGTCGTACTGGCGCTGCTCGCGCCGTCCACGGACGGGGTGGAGATGATGATCAGCTGGTCGGCGAGGTCGAGCACCCCGCGCATGGCGCTGTACAGCAGACCCGTGCCGGAGTCGGTCAGGATGACCGGGTACTGCCGGCCGAGCACGTCGATCGCGCGCCGGTAGTCCTCGTCGTTGAACGTGGTCGAGACGGCCGGGTCCACGTCGTTGGCGATGATCTCCAGACCGGAGGACGCCTGCGAGGTGAACCGCCGGATGTCCATGTAGGAGTTCAGGTACGGGATCGCCTGGACGAGGTCACGGATGGTCGCCCCGGTCTCCCGGCGCACCCGCCGGCCGAGCGTACCGGCGTCCGGGTTCGCGTCGATCGCGAGGATCTTGTCCTGCCGCTCGGTGGCGAGGGTGGAGCCCAGCGCGGTGGTCGTGGTCGTCTTGCCGACGCCGCCCTTGAGGCTGATGACCGCGATCCGGTAGCAGGAGAGCACCGGTGTGCGGATCAGCTCCAGCTTCCGCTGCCGCTCGGCCTCCTCCTTCTTGCCGCCGAGCTTGAACCGGCCGCCCGCCGCCGCGGGTCGCCCGCTCTTCGCCTTCTGCTTCCTGTTGTTGAGCAGCCGGTCCGAGGACAGCTCGACGGCGGCCGTGTAACCGAGTGGCGCGGCACCGGGGTTGGTGGGCTGCCGCTGGTCGTGCTGGATGGGCTGCGGCCACCCGGCGCCGGACCGCGGATCCACCGGAGGCTGCGGGGCCTGAGGTGCCGCCTGCGGAGGCTGAGGTGCCTGAGGTGCCGCCTGCGGAGGCTGAGGTGCCTGAGGTGCTTGGGTTCCGTCGGCCGCCGGGCCACCCTCCGGCCCCTGCGGCGGCTGCGGGAAGCCGTAACCGCCGGGCTGCCGCTGGGCGTTGGGCTGGGGCTGGGCCTGGGGTAGGGGCGGCTGGGGGAAACCGTAACCCCCGGATTGCTGCGGGGCGTTGGGATCGCCGGGCGGCGGAAAGCCGTAACCGCCGGGCCCGGTGGGTGCGTTGGGGTTCGGCTGGGGTACGGGCGGCTGCGGGAAGCCGTAGCCGCCCGACGTGCCGCGGCCCGCCGGGTTCGGCTGCAGTCCCGGTCCTGCGGGGTTCGGGTGGGGTCCGGGGCCCGCGGCCGGCTGCCCGGCTGCGTGCGGCTGACCGGGCTGCGGTGCGGTGGGTGCGCCGGGGTGGCCGGCCTGGTGCGGCTGGTGGGGCTGGTCCCAGGCGGCGGGCGCGGGCTGCGGGGCCTGCGGCTGGAACGGGGGTTGCTGGCCGGGCGCACCGCCGGGCACCTGCGCGGCCGTCGGCTGCGGCTGATCGGGCAGGGGACCGGGCATCGGGCCGGGCTGCTGCTGCGACGCGTTCGGCTGCCAGGGCCACTGGGTCGCCGGAGCGGGCGCGGCGGGCTGGTAGGAGGGCGGCAGCGGGGGGACCCCGCTCTGCGGCGCGGGCGGAGGCGCCCAGGCGGGCACGGCGGGCGGGGCGTCCTGGGCAGGCGCGGGCGGCACGGCGGCCTGGGGCGCGCCGGTCCCTGAAGTGCCGTCCGCCCGGTTGCCGTGGTCCGGTGCGCCGGGCTGAGGCGTGCCGTCCGGGGTGGCGGCGTCCTGCGGCGGGGCGTCCTGCGGCACTGCGTCCCGCGGCGCGGCGTCCGCGGATCCCGAGGCGTCCGGAGCGGCCGTGTCCGGTGTGGCCGCGTCGGACGTGACGTCGCCGGACGTGGTGTTCTCGGGAGAGTCCTCGGGAGCACCGGCCGAGCCCCCGGCCTCGGCACCAGCGTTGCCCTCGGCCGTGTCCTCGGCCGTGTCTCCGGCCAGAGGCTCGTTCTCGTCCTCGACCGCGTCGGCCTCGGCGGCGGTCTCGTGCCCGGGGCCGTCCTCGGCGGCGATCCCGTCCGCGGGCCTGTCGTCCGGCGGTTCCTCGGCACCTTGCGCGACACGCTCCGGAGCGGACTTCTCGGGCGCGGACTTCTCCGGCACGTCGGACCCGGTATCGGCCGGGCCTGCGGCCGTGTCCTCCGCGGAGCCCTCGTCGCCGGAACCGGTCTGCTGCCCGGCGGCGGCCGCGCGCTCGGCGATCTCGGCCATCTCGCGCTTCAGGGCCACGGCGGAGAACCGCATGGTGGCCCCGCTCTCCAGGTCCCCGTTGTCCGTCCCCGGCTCGACCGCACCGGCAGGCGCCTCCGGCTGCGCCTGCTGTGCGGGTGCCTGCCGTTCGGGTGTCTGCTGTGGAGGTGTCTGGTGCGCGGCGTGCGGCTGCTGCGGCTCGAATCCCTCCGGCAGGCGGGGCATCGGCACGGGACTCCCGACGGGCGGTGCGGGATCGCCGATGGGTGGCGCGGGCGGGGCGGGCGGGGCGAAGGGGGCGCCCTGGGCCGCCGGGGGCGCGGTGTAGGGCGCGGCGTGCGCCGGCGGGGGCATCGGGGCCGAGGAGGGCGCGCCGGACGGACCCGGCGCGTTCTGCGTGTACCAGGCGGGCGGCGCGTAGTCGATGGTGAACTCGCCCGTCATCTCGATGGCGGACTCCGCGTCGGTCTGGTCGTCGTCGGGTGTGTCCCAGCCCCCGCGGATCCCGTCCCGATCGCTGTTCACAGTTCCTCCTGGTGTGGTCGAACACCCTCATGCCGTGCCGGGGCGACCATGTCGTGTCGTTCCGAGTCGTCCGTAGTTGTTCGGGGTAGCCCGAGTCGGCGGTCCTCCCCCTGGGACACCGATCGCCCGGTCAACGGGTCGTGTCATCGCGCCCGCTCCCAGCCTAATCACCACGAGCCGTTCCTCGGCAGGCCCGCCCGGCCATGAGTACGTGTCCGCCCGTTCACAGCGCGCCCCGAACCGCCCCGCAGACCCCATGGTTCGCCGGGGGAATTGGGGATCAATCAGCAGGCACGTGACGAACCGGGAAGGCGGATACCTGAACAAAAGTGATGCGGAAGGGAAGTTCAGTCCATCCGGCGCGGTGTGCCCAACAATCCGATCTCGGCGTCGGTGGGTTGGGTCAACACGTACTGCCGGTCACGGTCCGTGCACCACAGAGTGACGCCGTCGGGCAGCGTCGGCAGCGACTCCACCTCCGTCCGCGTGAGGCCCATGGTGCGGCCGAGTTCGGCGGCCTCGTCCGGGGACACCCGCTGGATGCCGGAGAGCCGGGCCTGGCGCAACAGCCGGGGCGCGACGGGGCTGAGATACGGCAGCAGGGTCAGCACCGACTGCCAGGGCCCGGACACCACGCGTCCGCGGGGCGGCCGCATACCGCAGTCCCGCACCACCAGCACCGGCGTGCCGGCGGACGCACCCTGCGGCGGCACACGGCCGACGTCGAACACGGACAGTCCGTTCTGCCCACCGCCCATGGCATGCACCATCTGCATCCAGGCCTGCGGCCGGCCGGTCTCGACCGCGACCCGGGCACCGGTGGCCGCAGACCGCAACGCCAGCACCTGCGCGGTCCACAGACCGCCGATCAGCACGATGTCGTACGGCGTCGGGCGGTTGATGCCCAGCACGGCCGGCTGGCCCTCGGCGTCGACACCCGCCACCACGCCGTCGTCCCCGATCGGCAGGGCGAGCGCGTCCAGGTGCTGCGCGGTCAGCCCGTGCCGGCCGTGCCGGGGACCGATCAGGCCCAGTCCGTGTCGGAGCAGTTCCACCGCCCGGCGCGGACCGGACGGCGCCGGCGCCTCCGTGCCCGGCGCCGAGGGCATCGAGGACATCGGGGGGATCGTCGTCGTCACCGCGCGCCTCCGAGGGGCAGTGTGGCCAGCATGCCGGGCAGTTGTTCCCGATCGAGGCGGGCCAGACCGGCCCCCGCCTGCCGGGCGGCGCTCTCCAGCGCCCGTCGTGCCGCGACGAGTTCGTCATCGCTGCGTCCGGTCACCCGCAGATGCGCGGACAGGATCACTTCCTGCTGCTCGCCCTGCGTGAGGGTGAGGCTGAAGGTGGTCGCCAGGGCCGGTATCGCCGTGACCCGGGCGACGAACTGTGGCAGCGACTCGCCCCGGCCGCCGCCGAGTTGGGGCCAGCGCCTGACCCAGTACGTCGTGTGCCGCCGGTTGTCGCAGCGCCAGCTGCGCCCGGACTCCTCCGTGCGCCGCTCGCGGGTCTCGCTGCGCCCCGCCTCGGCGGTGACCAGCGGATTGGCGCAGGCCGAGGTGGCGAGCGCGGCGATCAGCTCCTCCTCGTCGAGCACGCGCGCCCGGAACCCGGCGCCGGTCAGCCGGCTCGCGAGATGGTCCACGGTCCGCGCGACGCACTTCTGCGCACCGAGCAGTCCACCGCCGCGCGCGGCCACGGCCTCCGCGCACAGCTCAGGGTCCAGCTTCAGCGCGATCCAGGTGATACGCACCGCCGGAGCGCCCGTCTGCTCCTGCAGCGGAAGGTAGTTGGAAACGGCGACGGACTGCTGGGGCAGGTGCAGCGCGGGCGCCGGCTGGGTGTGCAGCACGATCTGGGCCGATTCCAGCCGGATCCCGTCCACCTCGAGTGCGTCCCGCACCAGGGCGACCGGCAGCGGCTGCCGGCTCCGCTCGGCCCGCAGCGCGGTCGAGTCGGCCTCCACCTGCAGTACGGCCGTGACGAAGGTGCCGTCCCCGACGATTCCGACCGGACGCCGGTCACGCGGCCCGTGGGAGTACGTACGCAGGGCGGGATCGCACTCCACGGCAGGAACCAGCCCCGGCTCCGTACCCGGTGATATCGGTGTGCCGGCGGCCCGCTTCTGGCGTGCCCGCAACTCCCGTGCGGTGGCGAGCCACTCGGGCAGCGACCTGCCCCGCCGTCGTACGAAGGCCAGCAGGATCAGCGCCAGGGCCACGACTGCGGCGGGCACGAGGGCCCCCATCCCGAGGGCGAACCCGACGACGAGCGAGGCGACCGCCAACTCCACCAGCACGAGCCGTTGCAGACGGAATGAACCGGCCCGGCCCGGCCGGGGCCTGAGGCTGAAGGTGACCGGCTGTCCCGCCGTGCCGTGTTGGGCGGACGACCCGCCTGCCGGCGCCGCGGACGCAGCCGTGCGGCCTCGTGCCGCCGATCGACCGCGCGCTCGCGTCCGCGTTCCGGAAGCCATTACGACATCCCCCCGATTTGCTCACAACTCGCTGGAACCAGGCCACTGAACAAGGCCTTTGAGGGCCCAGGTACCCTACCCGCTCCACGAGACCTGCTCCGTAACAGGCATAGTAGGGGCCGGGTCCGACAACGGAGGGCGGGGGAGCGTGGTCCCCGGGCGCGCTCCGCGTGAGTCACGGGGAGAAAAAGGCACAGATGGCATCTCGGCGGGACCAACTCAACGCCTACACCTTCGCGAAGCGCCGCATGCTCGCGTCGTTCGTGCAGTCGTCACCGGATGCCTCCGACGAGGGGGCGCCGCGGCCGCTGCGCGCCATCCTGCCCGGCGCCGTCGTCGGCGCCGTCGTCCTCGCCGCCTTCGGCGCCTGGGGCATGTTCAAGCCGACGGCCCCGCAGGGCTGGGACAAGCCCGGCCAGAACGTGATCATCGCCAGCAAGTCCACCACGCGGTACGTCGTTCTGGAGACGAAAGGCAGGGTGCAGCTCCACCCCGTCCTCAACATGGCGTCCGCCAAGCTCGTCCTCAACAGCCAGAGCGACGTCAACGTCGTCACGGTGGACGAGTCGATCCTCGACAACGGCAAGATCCCGCACGGCGTCACCATCGGCATCCCCTACGCCCCCGACCGGCTGCCCTCCGACAAGGAAGCCGGTACGGCCAAGGAGTGGGCCGTCTGCGAACGCCCGAGCGGCAGCGGCAGTTCCATCCAGAAGGCCGCCTTCGTGCTGGCCGAACGCGACCAGAGGCTGACCGGGGGGCCGCAGAGGCTGCAGGGCGGCGAACTGCTCTACGTCACCACTCCGACGGACAAGAAGCGGTATGTGGTGGACGGGCAGGGCACGGCGTACCCGGTGGACTCCTCGGACCCCCTCCTGCTGCAGACCCTCGTGGGCGCGGACCGCAAACCGCAGCAGGTGACCCAGGCGTGGATCGACACCCTGCACCAGGGCGACCGGATCAGCTTCCCGTCGATCAACGGCGTCCCGGGTGCCGGCGCGAACGCACCCGGCGAGCTGGGCGGCGCCGACAAGGTCGGTATGGTCCTCAGGGCGCCGGTCAACGGCCACGAGCAGTATTTCGTGGTGCTGCCCGGCCGGGTCGCCCCCATCACGGACTTCGTTGCCCAGCTGCTGCTGACCAGCAGGAACCTCGTCAAGCTCGGCCAGGCCGGACACGCCCAGGAAGTCAGTGCGGGCGCCATCACCCGGGGCACGCCCTTCGCGTCCGAGTACAAGTGGCCGACGCAGAAGCCCAGTGCGGTCAACGACGCCTCCACCGCCGACGGCAGCCGCAACACCATCTGCAACGTCCTGGACCGCGTCGACCCCGACAACGGGAACACCACGCTGACCACCTGGGCGGGCAAGGACTTCCCGGCGGTCCTGCCCACCGGATCCTCCAGCGCCTACGTCACCGCCGGCTCCGGCCAGCTCTACCGTCAGTTCCAGGGCACCGCGACCAAGGACGGCTCGCTCTTCCTGGTCACCGACACCGGCCTGCGCTACGCACTGCAGTCCAATGACGACAGCGCCACCGACGACAAGGGCATCGGCATCACGCCCAAGCAGCGCAGCGAACTCCAGCAGGAAGCCAAGCTGGCCCAGACCCGCCTCGGCTACGCGGGCGTGAACCCGGCGCCCATCCCCGCCGCCTGGTCGGAGTTCCTGCCGACGGGCCCGCGCCTGTCGACGGCGGCCGCGCGTCAGCCGCAGGGTTCGTGAGGAGCACTCCGATGCGATCCACACTGCGCACCCGTATGACCCTGGCGACGGCGCTGGCCATCACCGCCTCGCTGCTGGCGGCCCCGATGGCCGCGGCCGACTCCGCGTCCGACCAGTGCACGTTCTCCAAGAACAACCACAAGTACACCGGCACGCCCTGGGCGTTGCAGCGGGTCAACCTCGACGAACTGTGGAGCCAGTCGAAGGGCAAGAATGTGAAGGTGGCGGTGATCGACACGGGTGTCGACACCACCAACCCACAGCTGACCGGCGCAGTGGACGCGTCCCTGGGTGAAAACCTGCTGCCCAGCAAGGTCAAGGGTGAGTCGATCGACCGGGGCAACAAGTACGGCACGACCGACACGGTCGGGCACGGCACGCGCGTGGCGGGCATCATCGCCGCCCGCCCCATGAAGGGCACCGGCTTCGTCGGTCTCGCCCCGGAGGCGACGATCGTCCCGATCAAGCAGAACGATGCCGAGGGCCATGGCACGGCGGCCAGCCTCGCCGCGGCGATCAGGCATGCGATCGCGGTGAAGGCCCAGGTCATCAACATCTCCCAGGACACGGCCAAGGCCGTGCCACCGGGCGGCGACCTGCACAACGCGATCAACGAGGCTCTGCACAACCAGATCGTCGTGGTCGCCTCGGCGGGCAACGACGGACTCGACGGCAATGTCAAGCCGACGTACCCCGCCTCCTACGACGGAGTCCTCGCCGTCGCCGCCTCCGACCGCAACAACGAACGCGCGGCCTTCTCCCAGTCCGGGAGCTGGGTGGGAGTCGCCGCCCCGGGCGTCGACATGATCTCCACGGTGCCCAAGGGCGGCCACTGCTCCGACAACGGCACCAGTTTCTCCGCGCCGTACGTGGCGGGCGTGGCCGCCCTGATCAAGGCCAAGCACCCCGACTGGACGGCCGGGGAGGTCGTCGCCCAGATCGAGCAGACGGCCGAGCGATCGATCGCCGGTCACGACCGACTGGTCGGCTGGGGCGTGGTGGACCCGGTCCGCGCCCTCACGGAGGACGATCACCCGATCGAGACGCCCCACCCCGACGCCGGCCTCACCCACGCGGAGGCCCCGACCCCCGCCAAGCTCACCCTCGGCGAAACCCCGCAGGAACGCACTGCCCGCATCGCCACGTACGTGGCCATCGGCGCGGCCGTACTGGCCGCGGGCCTGGGCGGAGCCGCGGTGGCCCTGCGGGACGCCCGGCGGAGGCGGCGCGGTTCGGTGGGGCGGGCATGACATGCGGACACAGGTCCCGCGTCGACTGACTGACCGACCGACCGACTCGGACGTACCAGCTCCCACTCGGCCCACGCCATGCGTCGACCCTTCCCGGCACTTGCCGGCCATTGACTCTTCGACAACCTGACGACCGCTTTCCCACGGAGAAGTTTTGTGGTTGCAAAGTTCCCGTCTCACTGAAGCGCGGCGTCCCATGCCCTGGACGCATGTGAAGTTTCTGCGCAGATGCCGGGATGCTTCTGTCTTTATTGGCCACCTTGTCGGTCTTGGGTGGCTCCAGACCCGGTCACTTCGGGACACCATTGCAACTGAACTGTCGCAGAGCTCAGTTGGCCGAGAAATGCACAGTGACTACAGTGGTCAGCGATGGATCCGGGGGTGCGGGTGCGCTTCCCCGGTCTGTCGGCAGCTCGACCAACGGGGAACGGGGAAGGGGCCACGGTGAGTGACGGTGGCAGCGCGGATCTGAGGCGCGGCGCCGACGCGCTGGCGAAGTTCAGCGGTGGGTTGAAGGATGCGCTGACGACGTTCGAGAAGTCTCCGGCGAACCCGTCGGAGCTCGGGCATCACGGACTTGACCGCCAGTCGTTCGGCGGTTCGAAGATCCCGTTCCCCGAGGCGGACTACCTGCACCAGAAGTACTCGGACGTGCACGGCGTCCTCATGGACATGTCGGCAACCTTGAGCATGCACATCGAGGCTCTGCAGTGTGCGGCGCACTCGGCGGATACCACGTACGACGGCACTGAGGAAGAAGTGCGGCGTCGGTTCTGGGAGATCAAGGCCAAGCTCGACAAGGAGTACGAGAAGACGCACCCCAAGAAGGACCAGCAGCCCCGGAAGGACACGAGGCAGCACACTGACGGCAAGTCCGCGGGGGTGAGCTCCCAGTGAGCGACGACTGGAAGCAGAAGCCCGAGTACCAGAGCGGTATCAAGGAAGCGAACGGGTTCGCCAGTGCGTCCGACGCGCTCGGCACGGTGAAAAACTTCTTCAGGGGCACGCCGTTCGGCAGCAGCCAGTTCGACGAGTGCGATCTCAACGACATGATCGACGTGGTCGAGCACGCCAACCCCGAGCATCTGGAGATGGCCGGCAAGGCCATCTGGGATGCCCGTGACGCCGTCATCACCGCCGCCAAGGACCTGCGTAAGTACGTCGACCAGGTCGACTGGGAGGGCGAGGGCGCCAAGTCCTTCCAGAAGTACGCCGCGTCACTCCTCAAGTGGGTCGGTGAATTCGAGGACTACGCTCACAACGTCGGTGCGGAGATCACCGCCGCCGGCACGGGCCTGGCCTCCGTACACATGCCACCCCGGGATACCCGGCCCGCGGGCGAGCAGAAGCGGCCCTGGCTGCTGCCAAAGGCCAAGCAGGTCGAGAGCAACCCGGACTACGTGCTCGCCCAACAGGTCGAGAAGAACCGGCAAGAGGCCATCAACCAGATGAACCGGTTGGGGTCCTACTACTCGGTGGCCGGCAGTGCGCTGCACACGCAGCCCAAGCCGTCCATGGCGCAGCTCGAGAAGCTGCCGGACTTCGGGGTGCCCCGGGTGTCGACCGGAATTGACGAGCAGCGGCGCAGTTACACCGCGGAGAGGCCGACGCCAACGGCTGAGGTCAAGCACAGCGTCGTGGAACACCATGGCGTGGCGCCTGTGTCCCATGGGGCAGAGACCGGAGGAGGTGTACCGCCTCTCAAGGAGGTTCACGAGCCCAGCGGGCATTTGGGCCACGATGTCGGCACGGAAATCAACACCGTGGGCACACTGCCTCCGCAGACACACACCACACAGCCCGGCCCCCCCGCACCCACGCTTCCGACTGCCGGTGGTGGAGGGCAAACGACCGTGCCCCCGCTGGCGCCCGGACCGATGGCGCCGACCATCGGGGGTACCACGGGTTATCGTCCGATCAGCCGGCTCCCGATTTCGGCGCAGGGGCGCACGGGCCCTTCGGGCACCGTAAGTGGGCGAGTGCCACAGGAACCCGAGGAGCAGACGGCTCGATCCGTTGCCGGCGGCCGGGGGCCGCAGGGCCCGATGGGGCAGGCTGCGCGAGCCATGGGACGTACGACGGCCCCGGCCGGTGAATCGGCTGTGCGTGGATCCACTCAGCAGGCCGGACGCTCCCCGCTGGGGCGTGGCGTCACAGGTGGAATGCCGAGGGTGACCAATACGCCTGGTGAAAGTGCCGGAGGGACCGGCCTCACCCGCGCGGTTCGCAACGGCGTCGTGGGCGGCAAGCCCGTCACGGGCCGTACGCCCGGAGAGACGTCCAATTCTCGGGTCCCGCGCGGTATGGTCGTCGGCGCCGAGGAGCCGGTCTCCTCAGCGCAACCGAAGGGTGCTCTCGGGCAGAGAGGCGTTGTCGGCGCGCCCACGGCGAAGGCGGATCCCGGCACGGGCCAGTCGACGCTGCGTTCGGCAAGCAACCCCGAAGGCGTGATCGGTGCGCCCCGGAATGCCGCCGGATCGACACTCGCAGACTCCGAGGCCAGTGCCCGTGGCGCAGGACTCGGCCGAGGCGCAGTCGGCAACCGCCAGGGCGCGAACGGTGAGACCGATCGTGATGGCGGCCCGGCTAAGAAGCAACCGCAGCGCCCGCCGCAGAAGCAGCGGCGTGATGCGCCACAGAAGCGTGACTGAACACAAGCGAGGACGTACACGGGCATGAAGCCAGGGACCGGTCGGCGCGGCAGAAATATTGCCCTCTTGAGGAGGCGCAATGTGAGACGTCTGGCGGCAATGTGTTCGGTGCTGGGCACACTGGTCATTGCGTCGGCTGGGCTGGCTCCAGGAGCGGCGGCAGAGGATATTCAGCCGAAGCAGTGGTATCTGAACGCCATGGGTGCCGACGAAATATGGAAGCACAGCACTGGTAAAGGGGTGAAGGTCGCCGTTGTCGACTCAGGCGTGAATGCCGCGACGCCCTCGCTCAAGGGGCAGGTGCTGGTCAATCAAGTGCCGAAGTCTGTCGCGTACAAGGCGGCCGAGGACAATGACGGTCATGGCACAGGCATGGCTGAGATCATTGCCGGTACGGGAGCGGGTGGCGGTGTCAAGGGGCTGGCACCGGGAGCAAAAATCATTCCCTACCACGTCCAGACCGCGAAGGACCGAAGTGGCGATGACGGGAAGTTCGCGAACCTCGCCGATGTGATTCGGGCGGCCGCCGACAGCGATGCCGAGATCATCAACATGTCCATCAGTTTCCCGTACCCCGACTCGGATGAGGCTGACGCCGTCAAGTACGCCGCCTCCAAGGGGAAGTTGATGTTCGCGGGCATCGGTAACGACGGAGAGAAGGGAAAGGCGTCGTATCCGGCCGTCTACCCGTACGTCGTCGGTGTGTCCGCGACCGACAAGTCCGGGACAGTGGCAAAGTTCTCCACAAAGAGTGATTATGTGGACTTTGCCGCACCAGGGGTCGGAATCCCCGGCTGGTGCGACGGCACGTTCACCAAGTACTGCGACACCGAGGGAACCAGCCCCGCCACCGCCATCGCCTCCGCCTCCGCCGCCCTCGTCTGGTCGGCTCACCCCACCTGGACGGCCGACCAGGTCTTGCGGACCCTCCTCGACACCGCGGGTCGCTCCTGGCCGAAGGACAAGCCCAGTACGTACCTCGGCTACGGCCTCATCCGCCCGCGCCGAGTGCTGATCGACAAGAACATCGACCCGGGCCCGGCCAACAAGGACCCCTTGTACGCCGAGAACGGCACGGACGCGAACGCAGACGTCACGGCCACTCCGAGCCTGTCGGCGGCGCCTTCTTCCGGGACGTCGGCCAAGGGCACCGGAAACTCCAGCGGCCCCACTTCCGCCGCCGCGAAGGACTCCGGCTCCGGCGGTAGCACGCAAACCTGGGTGATCGTCGGCGCCGCAGCCGCCGTACTAGTCGTCGGAGGCGTCGGATTCGCCGTGCTGCGTGCACGCCGTAACGCCTGACCGGTCTCCCGCACAGCTGCTCGTTCGCCGAATGGGCAGAGGTCCGCTTGCCGACCGTGCCGTCTTCGGAATTCGGCGCCAGGCAAGGCCAGTTCACAAAGAAAGGCATCGAAGTGGCAGCAGGCACTCAGAAGATCACCAAAGAATCGGTCGCAGGTCTTGAGCAGAAGCTTCTGGCGCAGTTCGACGACATCAAGGGTCAGCTGGGGCGCCTCCAGCACCTGATCGACTCGATCGAGGGTCACTGGAAGGGCATCGGCGCCGGCGCGTTCAACCAGAAGCAGACCGAGATCAACGAGCACATGGTCCGGATCGGCAACATCCTGGTCGGGTTCATCGAGTCGATGAACACCACCATGAAGATCAACGACCACACCGAGGACCAGGTCCGCGCCACGGTCCAGAAGATCGACGTGAATCTCGGTGGCTCGCACTCGGCGCTGACGCACTACTGACAGCGGCCGGACCACCACTTTTCAGCAACGGAGGAATCATGGGCGTCAACAACAGTGGCGTGACGGAAGTCCATTACGACGGTCTCGACCAGATGGCGACCGAAATCGCCAACCAGGCCCAGAAGCTCGAAGCCAGCCTCGAGACGATCAAGGGCGAGGTCCAGAAGGTCTCGGGCATGTGGGAGGGCGAGGCCCACCAGGCGTACACCCGGAAGCAGGCCGAGTGGGACAAGGAGGCCCGGGCCATCCACGAGGCCCTGGTCGCCATCGGCCGCGCCGTGCACGCCGCCGGCGGCGACTACATGGGCGGCGACAAGAAGGCCGCCAGCTACTTCCAGTAAGCGGCCGGGACCATGAGCACGTCGTGGTAACGGGGTGGGCACGCACGGAGGGTGCCCACCCCCTGTCGTGCCCGGGACGGACCCGGCAGAGCGCAAGAGTCAGGACGGGACATGCACGCCACAGGCACCACGGATGTGGCCGCCGGGGAAGAACCGGGCAGAGCCGCGAAAGCGCAGCGGCGGGTGGGCCCCTACCGCCTGATCACCGCGCTGGACGATCCCCGCACCAAGGTGCCCGTTCCGGAGCGGCGGTACATCGCCCGCAGCGCCGACGGCCGGCACACCGCGCTGCTCTCCCTTCCCCTCCCCGGTCGTGATCCCCACCTCTTCCTGGCGGAGGCCGACGCCTCCCGCTACCTCCTCGGCCCCTGCGCGGCACCGGCCACCGCCCTCGCCGGTCCGGGTGAGCCCGCCTGGTGCTCCCGCCCGTACCTGCCCGTCCTGCCGCTGCCGACCGCCCTCGCCGTACACGGCGGTCCGCTGCCGGAGCGGACCGTACGCGCGCTCGGCCTCGCTCTCGCCGAGACGCTCGCGATCGTGCACGGCCAAGGACTGACCTTCGCGGGCGTGTCTCCGGCGGCCGTCCTGCTCGCCGCCGACGGACCCCGCCTCACCTGCTTCGGCGCGGTACGCGCAGCCGGGCCCGACGGTACGTCCCGCTCGGGGCTGCCGGGGCTCGAACCGGGCAGCCTGCCGCCGGAACAGGCATCCGGCGGGCACCCGCGTCCCCTCGGTGACGTGTACGCCCTCGGAGCGACACTCGCCTACGCGGCCACCGGGTACACGACACCGGAACAGGACGAACTTCCCGCCGCATTCCGTGCTCTGATCGCCCGGTGTCTCTCACGCGACCCGGGCAACCGCCCTCAGCTGGCGGAGGTGACCGACGCCATGGGCGGTGGGCCGGACAGCAGTTCCGCCGCCCTCGTGGGCCCCGGATGGCTCCCCGGACGTGTTGTGGCGGCCCTCGCCCATCAGTCGGCGGCCGTCCTCATGGCCGAGATCCCCCACGAGACCGCCCCCGCGTCGCCCACCGGTCCGGTATCCCACTCGAACTGAAGACAGCCCATGCCTTCCCCTCTCACTCATGACGACCCCCACGCGGTCGGTCCCTACCGGCCGATCGCCCGCCTCGGCAGCGGCGGCATGGGCACCGTCTACCTCGCGCGCACCGCGGGCGGCCGTACCGTCGCGCTGAAGACCATGCACGCCCGCATCGCCTCCGACCCGGCCTTCCGCACCCGGTTCCGGCTGGAGACCGATGCGGCCCGGGTCGTGGGGGAGCGGTTCGGCGCCGGGGTGGTCGACGCGGACCCGCGGGCCGAGACGCCCTGGTTCGCCACCGAGTACGTGCTCGGGCCACCGCTCGACGAGGCCGTGGAACTGTGCGGTCCGCTACCCGAGGCGTCCGTACGGGCGCTGGGGGCGGCACTGTGCGGTGCGCTGGGTCAGCTGCACGCCTCGGATGTCGTCCACCGTGACCTCAAGCCCTCCAACATCCTCATCACCGCGTACGGACCGAAGGTCATCGACTTCGGTATCGCCCGCGCTGCAGGCGACGACCATCTCACCCGGGTCGGGGTCGCCGTCGGCACGCCCGCCTTCATGTCGCCGGAACAGGCGAGCGGGCAGGAGCACACGGCTACGGGTGATGTCTTCGCGCTCGCCGGCCTGCTCGTCTTCGCGGCCACCGGGCATCCGCCGTTCGGGCATGGGCAGGCGGCGGATCTGCTGTACCGCGTGCAATACGGCGAGCCCGACCTGAGCGGTGTACCCCACGGCCTGGTGCCGCTCCTCGCGCAGTGCCTGGACAAGAACCCGTTCCGGCGGCCGACGACCGGCTGGCTCGCCTCCCGGCTGCACGACGGAGCAGGCGAGTTCGCCGATCACCTGCCGGACGTGCTCCTGGCCGACATCGGGCGGCGGGCCACCGAGGTCTGGCAGGTCACACCGCAGCGGCTGCCGGCTCCGGCCGAAGCAGCGGTCATGGCACCGACGGCTGCCCCTGCCCGATGGTCCCGTCGTCGGCTGCTGCTCACCGGAGGAGGCGCGGCGCTGGGCGTCGCGGCTGCCGGAACGGCGGCGGCCTGGGCGTGGAGCGACCGGGCCGGCGGCTCGAAGACACAGCCTGCACCCGGGCCCAGCAACAGCCTGTTGCCGAAGAAACAACTCGACTCCCTCTGGCAGATCCAGGTGACTGACCCGGAGAACGCGGACTTCACCGACGAGCCGATGAGCAACTTTCCAGCGCAGTTGCACGCCGTCGACAACCTGGTGGTGCTCATGGTCGGGGACGGTCTGAACGGAGTCATGGCGCGGACCGGGGAGGTCGTCTGGAAGTCGGACGGCATGGAGTACACCTGGCAGTTCGGCTACGACACGGATCGCATCATCGCGATGACGTTCGTGGACGACGGCTACATCCCGCCCGACATCAATGACGAAACTGCCCATGCGTACCCGCTCGCGTTGGCCTCGGCCGACGTCCGCACCGGCAAGGAGGGTGACCCCTTCGCGCAGTTCTCCGATCTCAGGGGCCTCCCGCTGAACCAGGCGCTGTGCGTCGCGGGCGGGGTGCTCTATGCGGTGGCCGGGCGCGGTGAGTTCGACTTCGGCTACCTCGCCTCCCAGTCCTGGTACGTGATCGCGGTCGACATCGGCACGGGCAAGCGGCTGTGGACGGCACCGCTGCCGAGCCGGCGCCAGGCGGCCGCGCACCTGTACTTCCTCGGTGCCTCCGTCGTGGGAAACGGTCTCGTGGCGCTCCAGGAGGCCGACGACGGCAGTGTGCACGCAGTCCTGCGTGACATCCGCACGGGCACCGTGCGCTGGGACCGAAAGCTGGACGGCGTCGAACCGGACCGCGTACGGCAGCCCCTGGTCACCGACGCACAGCACCTGTATGTCGGCGCCGGCCGGCTCAGGGCTCTGCGGCTCAGCGACGGCAGCGTGGCCTGGGACTCCAAGTCGAGGCGGCCCGGCCGTACCTACGGCCTTCCCGCTCTCAGGGACGGCACCTTGTACGCCGTCGAGAAGGGGCTCGGGCTCGTCGCCTTCGACCCGTCGAGCGGGGGCGTCAAGTGGCAGGAGGAGGGCGGGCAGGGAACCACAGCAGATCTGAACGCCGCACCCGTGGTCGGCTCCGACTACGTGTACAGCAAGCGGGGGTCGCGGCTGTGGGCGATCGAACTCTCCTCCCATGCCCCGGCGCACTCCTACCGGACCACCGGCGACCGCTTCATGATCCATGAGAAGGCGGGGGAGATCATCGCGCTGGGCGGCCGATTCCTCGCCGCCTTCCCGCTGCGGTAGGCCGATCGGTGCTGAGAAGAGAGAGCGACAAGCGATGAAACCCCTGGGGACCGGCGACCCGATCCGTCTCGGCCCGTACCGGCTGCTCGGTGTGCTGGGCGAGGGCGGCATGGGCAAGGTGTACGTGGGGCAGGACCACGCGGGCACCGTCGCCGCCGTGAAAGTGCTCCGGCCCGAACTCGCCCATGACACCGGCCTCGCCCAGCGGTTCGTGCGCGAGGCGCTGGCGGCCCAGGCCGTGCGGAGTCCGGGTGTGGCGGCCGTGCTGGGCGCGCAGACCGAGGGCGGACGGCCCTGGATCGCCACCGAGTTCCTCGTCGGACCGACCCTGGACCAGATCGTGGACCGGCTCGGCCCACTGGACGACGCGGCGCTGCGCGCCCTCGCCGCGTCGATTGCCCTTACCCTGCGCGACATCCACGCCGCCGGTTTCGTGCACCGCGACCTCAAGCCGCCGAACATCGTCCTCACCTCGGACGGCCCGAGGGTCATCGACTTCGGCATCGCACGGCCCGAGCACGGGCTGACGCTCACCACCACCGGCCAGATCCCGGTCACGCCGGGGTACGGAGCCCCCGAGCAGGTGCTCGGGCACAGGGTCTCCGCAGCCGCCGACGTCTTCTCCCTCGGCGCCGTCCTCGTGTACGCGGGCACCGGGCACCGGGCGTTCGAGGGCACACATGTGGCTGCCGTGCAGTACGAGGTCGTCCACGGCGAGCCGCGCTGGCACGGGCTCTCCCCCGAACAGCACGCCCTGATCGCCCCGTGTCTCGCCAAGGAGGCGGCGGGGCGGCCCACGCCGGAGCAGATCGCCGGTGCCTTCGCCCCGCCCAAGAAGTCCGGCACGGTGTGGAAGCGCGGGTCCGTGGCGGACGCGATCAGGGAGAGGGAGCATGAGCTGCGGGAACTGACCGCGCCGCTGTTGACGACGCAGGCCGGGGCGGCGCCGAGCCGGCGAAGACTCCTCACCGGGTTCGCGGCCGGTGGCGCTCTGCTCGTGGCGTCCGGCGGCACCGGATGGTGGCTGCTGCGGGACGGCGGCCCGAGCAGGAAGGACCTGTTCACCATCCCGCCTGCGGCGAAGACACCGGCGGCACGCATCCTTTCGGCCGACGACGGCGACTACATCGTCGGTGACCCGGTGAAGCCGCTCTGGAAGCACGATGCGGCGGTGGCCACCGACTCGCCGGCTCCGCTGGCGGTCCGGGACGTCGTCATCGCCGGTACCGCGGCCGGCGGCATCGCGGCGTTCAACGTCGTCGACGGCAAGCGTCGCTGGCAGGCCGCGGACATGGAGATGACCAGCCGTTGGCTCTCGCTCTCCGACCGGCTGCTCGTGGCCGCCGACAAGGAAGGCACGCTCCACACCTTCGTCCCGTCCACGGGCGAGCCGAAGTGGACGGCGAAGGCCGGCGCCAAGGCGCTGCTGGCCGCCGACGAGGAGGCGGTGTACGTCCTGACGAAGGACCACCGGCTGCGTTCGGTGGGGCGCTTTGACGCGAGGATCCGCTGGACCGTGTCACCACCGGAGCGGTTCCGAACCGGCGTCTACGCGCAGGGCGCGGCCGGCAGCGGAACACTGGTCGTCGCGACCGCCGGTGGACATGCTCTGGCGGTCAGCACGAAGACCGGCCGCACTCTCTGGGCGCTGTACAACCAGGCGAGGAAGAATCAAATCGTTCCGACCGTCCGCAACGGTGTCGTCTACCTCAATGGCAAGTCGCTGTCCGCGCGGAGAGTCTCGGACGGCAAGGAACTCTGGCAGGAGACGGACTCATACGCGGACCCGCCGGAGTACGGCCCTGCCGAGGTCTCAGGCGATTCCGTGTACGCGACCATCGGGGGCGATGTCAGCCGGTTTCCCCTCCGCGGCGGCCAAGAGCAGTGGTCGTCGTCGGAGGATGGCCAGGGCCCGGTTCTGGTTCAGGGCAACGGCGTCTGGGTGATCGACCAGCAGTACAACGGCACCACGGTGCGTACCCTGAGCATCAAGGACGGCTCGCAGGGCTGGAGTTACGACGTCCTTTCGTTCCTGGGTGTCAAGATCCCGGTCAGCCTCGCGGTCGGCGGCAATCGGGCCTTCGCCACGGCCGGCGGTTCCCTGATCGCCTTCCCGGTCTTCTGACCACGCCGCCCACCAGAACGCCGGATCCGGCGGTCCGATCGGACCGCCGGATCCGGCGTATGCGCAGAACTCCAGGGGGACGTCAGTACTCCACGTCCACCAGCCCCGTCTGGACCAACGGCTTCCCCCGCTTCCGCGACACGAAGACGCCCCGTCCCGCGGGCATCGGCCGCGGCCGGACGCCGCCGAGGATGTCGCCTTCCGCCGGGTCGCCGGCCAGGACGATCCCCTGGGCGCCGAGTTCCTTCATGCGCTGCATGAACGGCTCGTAGGAGGCGCGGCTCGCGCCTGCGGACGAGCGGGCGATGATGAAGCGGACGCCGACGTCGCGAGCGAAGGGCAGCATTTCCGTCAGGCCGTTGAGCGGGTTGCCGCTGGACGTGGAGACGAGGTCGTAGTCGTCGATCACGACGAAGACCTGCGGGCCCCGCCACCAGCTCCGGTCCCGCAGCTGCTGCGGTGTGACGTCCGCCGTGGGGGTGCGGCGCTGCATGAGGTCGGCCAGGGCCGTCATGTGGTGGTCCATCTGGCTGGACATCGGGATGTACTCCGCCAGATGGGAAGCGGGGGTGATGTCCAGGAGCGAACGGCGGTTGTCGACCACGAAGAACTTCGCCTCGTCGCCGCCGTACCGCAGCGACAGCTGCTTGAGCAGCAGTCGCAGCAGGTTGGACTTGCCGGACTCGCTCTCGCCGAAGACGAGGAAGAACGGGTCCTGTTCGAAGTCGAGGAACACCGGCTCCAGGTTGTCCTCGTCCTGCGCGAAGGCGACACCCTGCTTCGGGAAGCGGTCGCCCGGCGGCAGCTGGACCGCCTCCAGCCGGCGCGGCAGCAGCCGCACCTTGGGCGCGCCCGGTGCCTGCCAGTGACGGCCGACCTCGGTGGACAGCGCCGCCGTGGCCTCGGCCAGGTCGGTGTCGGACGTCAGACCGTCGATGCGCGGCACGGCCGCCATGAAGTGCAGCTTCTGGGGGGACAGACCACGGCCGGGAACGCCGGTGGGGACGTTCACCGCCACCTTGCGGTCGATCTCCGAGTCCATGACGTCGCCCAGGCGCAGCTCCAGGCGGTTCATCAGGTGGTCCTTGAGGTTCGCCCGGACCTCCATGGAGCGGGACGCCGTGATCACGACGTGGATGCCGTAGCCGAGGCCGCGCGCGGCGATGTCCAGGACCGCCGGTTCCAGGGCCTCGTAGTCGGTGCGGAAGTTGCCCCAGCCGTCGATGATCAGGAAGACGTCGCCCCAGGGCTGGTCGGTGACCGAGATCTCGCCGCGGGCGCGGCGGCTGCGGTAGTCGGCGATCGAGGCGATGCCGGCGGAGCGGAAGTACTCCTCGCGGCGGGTCAGGACGCCGTACACCTCGGAGACCGTGCGGCGGACCCGTTCCGGATCCAGGCGGGAGGCCACACCACCCACGTGCGGCAGGCCGTCCACCGCCGCCATACCGCCACCACCGAAGTCCAGGCCGTAGAACTGCACCTCGTGCGGCGTGTGGGTGAGGGCGAAGGAGCAGATCAGGGAGCGCAGGAGGGTCGACTTGCCGGACTGCGGGCCACCGATGATCTGCATGTGGCCCGCGGCGCCCGAGAAGTCGAGCATCAGCCGGTCGCGGCGCTGCTCGTACGGCTTGTCGACCAGGCCGACCGGGACGATCAGGCGGCCGGCGCCCTCGTAGTTCGGCTGGGTCAGACCGCGGCCCTGCACCGCAGCGAGGCCGGGCAGCAACGCGTCCAGCGAGGGCGGGCTCTCCAGCGGCGGCAGCCACACCTGGTGCGCCGCCGGGCCTTGGGCCTCCAGCCGGCGCACGATCACGTCGAGGACCGTGTCGGCGAGCGCCTCGTCGACCTCGGTGGCCGGCGCGGTGCGCTGCTGGGGGATGGCGGTGTACTGCACGGGCACCTCGGTGGCCGTGAACAGGACCGGGCGCCGGTCCACCGGCAGGGGGCCGCCGCCCAGCGATGCGCGCTGCGGGCCCGACCGGTACACGCCGGAGACGTACGCCGCCTTGAAGCGGACCATTTCGTCCGTGCCGAACTTCAGGAAGCCGGAACCGGGCACGTTCGGGAGTTCGTAGGCGTCGGGGACGCCCAGCGCGGCGCGTGACTCCGCCGCGGAGAACGTACGCAGACCGATGCGGTAGGACAGATACGTCTCCAGGCCGCGCAGGCGGCCCTCCTCCAGGCGCTGCGAGGCCAGCAGCAGATGCACGCCCAGCGAACGGCCGATCCGGCCGATCTGCACGAACATCTCGATGAAGTCCGGTTTGGCGGTCAGCAGTTCGCTGAACTCGTCGATCACCAGGACGAGTGAGGGGATCGGCTGCAGCGGGGCGCCCGCCGCACGTGCCTTCTCGTAGTCATGGATGTTGGCGTAGTTGCCCGCGTCACGCAGCAGTTCCTGGCGGCGGTTGAGCTCACCACGGATCGAGTCGCCCATGCGGTCGACCAGAGTGAGGTCGTCGGCCAGGTTGGTGATGACCGCGGCGACGTGCGGCATCTGTGCCATGCCGGCGAAGGTCGCGCCACCCTTGAAGTCGGCGAGGACGAAGTTCAGCGTCTCGGAGGAGTGCGTGACGGCGAGGCCCAGCACGAGGGTCCGCAGCAGCTCGGACTTGCCGGAGCCGGTCGCACCGATGCACAGACCGTGCGGGCCCATGCCTTCCTGGGCCGCCTCCTTGAGGTCCAGCATGACGGGGCGGCCGTCCTCGCCGACGCCGATCGGTACGCGCAGGCGCTCCGCCAGCGCGCGCGGGCGCCAGGTCCGCTTGGTGTCGACCGACGCAGCGTCTCCCAGGCCCAGCAGGTCGGTGAACTCCAGGTTGGCGAGCAGCGGTTGGTCGTCGTCGCCACCGGACGCCATGCGCAGCGGCGCCAGTTGCCGCGCCAGCGCTTCGGCGGACTCGTAGGAGAGGGCGTCCGGGAGGCCCTCGTAGATTTCGCCGTGCCCGGACTCCAGGCGCAGCGCGCCCGGCTGGACGACCACGTTCAGGTCGCCACCCGCGGTCGTGAGTTCGCCGGGTACGACCTCGACCACCGTGACGCCCTGCAGCCCCTCGGGGTTGGCGAGGACCGAGTCCGGCAGGAGGGAGATGTCGTCGAGGACGAACACGATGTGCGGCGCGTCCAGCAGCGGCGACGCGCCGGGGTGGAAACGGGGACGGCCGGTCAGCCGGAGGGACAGCAGGTCCTCCAGCCGGCGCGGGTCGGTGCCGATCAGCCTGCGGCTGCCCGCGCCGTCCACCTCGTCGGTGGCCTGCACATGCGGCAGCCACTTCGCCCAGTCCCAGTGGGCCAGCGCCTCCCGGCCCGTGGCCACCGCGATGATCAGGTCCTCCGAGGAGTGCAGGGAGGCCAGCGAGCCGACCAGTGCACGGGCGCAGGACCGTACGGACTGCGGTTCACCGCTGATCGTGACGTGGTAGAAGGCGCGCAGGGACACCGCCATCGGCAGGTCGCCGACGGTCTCGTGCGTGGCGAGGAAGCGCTGCATCGCGCCTGCGGTCAGCGGCTCCAACTGTTCGACGGGCCCCGTCTCCGGGGAGATGAGCGGAGTCGCCAGCGGCTGCGGGCCCAGGCCGATGCGCACGTGCGCGAAGTCCTCGTCGCCCGGCCGCCGCTCCCAGACCCGGCTGCCCTCGGCGACGAGTGCCCACAGCTGCTCGGGGGAGGGGTGCAGGTAGTACTGCGCGTCCCGCTGCGCCTTAGCCGTCTTCACGGCGGCCATGCGGGTCTGCGACAGATAGCTGAGGTAGTCGCGTCGCAGGTCGGCCAGTTGGCCCTGGGAGCCACGGCGGAAGCGGACCACCATCGCGATGGACATCGCCACGGTCGACGCGATCATGATCATGCCCATGATCTTCATGAACGGCTGGCCGTTCGTGAAGAAGAACACCACCGAGCCGCCCATGCCGAGCGTGGGCAGGAGCTGCATCAGCACGCTCTCCTGGTGCCCCCGCGGCAATTCGGGCGGTGGCTGGACAACGACCTCTTCCGTGGGCACTTCGGAGGGAAGCGCCCTAGCGGGGCGCTTGACGACGATCTGGCTCACTGCTCACCAATTCCCTTGCCCGACCCAGGCTTTCCGTCCGCCGCCCCGTGTCCGGCGGACGCAGGCCGCCGCGTGATCCTACTGAGTTCACGGCACACGGGTGAGCGGTAGGGTGCCGGATGTTCGCGTGAGCACACGCCGAGCAGGCAGGCATACCGGGACAAGCCCCTCGATGTCGAGGCGGGAAGGGCCCGGAACCTCGCCGTACGTCGCCCGTGCCGCCACGCACGGGGCGAACCGCCACGAGACTTTCACGAAGCAGACGCACCACCACCACTGAGGGGGAGCAGCAGGTGAGCATGACGGCCGCCGCCACCGGCGGATCCGGAACGGGAACTCCCGCCGGGTCCGGCACCGGACTCGGCTTCTGCCGGGTCACCATCGTCGCGCCCGACAGCCGTATCGACGTGGCACTGCCCGACGACGTTCCGGTCGCCGACCTCTATCCGGAAATCCTCCGGCTGTCGCAGCAGAGCTCCGAGGCGGGCGCCCCGGTCGGCTACCACCTCGTCCGCACCAACGGGACCGTGCTGGAAAGCGCCCGCTCCTTCGCGGCCCAGCGGATTCTCGACGGTGAGCTCCTCACCCTGCGCCCGTTCGCGGAATCCCTGCCGCCGGCCGTCTACGACGACGTCGCGGAGGCTGTCGCCTCCGCCGTCACCAAGCAGCACAAGCTGTGGAGCGCAGACCTGACCCGGACCGCGGGTCTCGTGGGCGGCGCGGCGCTGCCGACGCTGCTCGCGTTCGTCGCCTGGACCGCCGACCCCCGTCACGACATGCACGGCCTGGCCGGCATCCTCGCCGCCGTCGCCGGCGTCCTCCTGGTCGTGCTTTCCGCGGTTCGCGCCCGCGTCTACGACGACCGCGGCTCGGCCGTCGCCCTCGGCCTCGGCGCCCTGTCCAACATCGGTGTCGCGGGCAGCGGACTGCTGCCGCTGATGCACGGGGAGGGCATCGGCAGGCTGCAGTTCCTGCTGGCCTGCGCCGCCGTCCTCGTCGCAGCCCTGATGCTCGCCCTGTGCTCCCCGTACGGCGACGGGCCGTTCGTGGCCTTCGTGTTCGCCTCGGCGATCGCCCTGATCGTCGCCTTCGCCGCCACCCTGACCAACTGGTCCCCGACCCAGATGGCAGCCGTGTGTGCGCCTGCCGCCGTGGGGGCGCTGGCTTTCCTGCCCGGCATGTCCATGCGCTTCGCACGGCTGCCGATCGGCTTCGAGAACCCCAGCAGCGGCCCCGCCCGCTCCGCCTACGGCACCGAGTCCGGCACGCCCGAACCCGTGGACACGGAGCGGATCGGTGCCCAGGCCCGACGCGGTCACGAACTCCTCGTCGGCCTGGTCGGCGGCTGCGCGGTCCTCGCCGTCGGGGCCTGCGCGGTCCTCGGCTTCTCCGACGACGTCTGGGCTCAGGTGCTCGCACTCGCCACCGGTGTCGCGATGCTGATGCGCGCCGGGCTCTTCCGGTACACCGCCCAGGTCGCGCCCGTTCTGGGCGCCGGCCTCGCCTGTCTGGTCCTGCTCGGCCTCGGCCTCGCCCTGAACCCGCCACACCGTGTGATGCTCGAGGCGCTCACCGGCGACCGTACCGACCTGGACATCCGCACCATCTGGCTGATCGCGGCCATCGCCGCGGCCTCGGCGGTGGTCACGGCGCTGGGCCTGATCCTGCCGCGCGGCGGACTGACCCCGTTCTGGGGCCGCTTCCTGGAGATCTGCGAAGGGTTCGTCCTGCTGACCCTGATTCCGCTGACCTTGGCCGTCTTCAACGTGTACGCGACCGCCCGGGCCATGACCAGCAAATGACCCACTCGGTGACGGCAGCGGGCCCGTGCTCCTCCAGGGGCCCGGGCCCGCTGCCGTCACCGTCCGGCGACGCTCACTGCGCCGCGAGCCCCCCGTTGGGCTCGCCGTCCTCCAGGTCGAACTCCCCGTCCCGCGCACCCAGCACGAACGCCCGCCACTCGGCCTCGGTGTAGCGCAGCACGGTGTCGTGGTCGAGGGACGAACGCATGGCCACGGCCCCGCCGGGCAGGTACGCGATCTCGACCCGCTCCTCGTGCTCCTCCGTACCGGGCGCGCACTGCCACTCCACGCCCGAGATGTCGAGCGCGTACAGCTCGTCCCGCTCCCGCTCCTTGCGCGCCTTGACGTCTTCCTGTGATTCCGGCGCCGGCGCCCCGGTGCTCGTGCCCTGTGTCTCGGCCATGGTGAAGCGGCCCCCTTCGGCGTACGGACAGCGTTGCGGTGTCACCCTACTGGGAGGGCACGCATGCGTACCGTGAAATCGCCTGGTCAACGCCCGCAGGAGGGCGCCCGCCGGACAAGCGGGGCAAGGGGCGGCCGCCTGTGCCCGGGGAGCGGAGGTTTCGTCACAGGCACGCAACGAGCGTGCGCATGCCGGGTCGTCGTCCTGGTCGTGGCGGTCATCGCGCTCCTGGTCTGGAACGCCGGGCGCAACCGGTGACACGGACGGCCGAAGCGTGCTGGTACCCTCAGTGACGGCCGTTTGTGTACGCACCCCCGGAGCCTTCGGTTCTGGTGGCCGCGCCCAGCGGATCCCGCCTCCCGAGTAACGGAAGCTCCCCCGAGATGTAGACCGGGGGCACTCGGTGGCACTCAAGAGACTATGAGGAGTACGCGTGTCGCTCGACGCCGCTACGAAGAAGCAGATCATCGCCGAGTTCGGTGCCAAGGAGGGTGACACCGGCTCCCCCGAGGTCCAGGTCGCTCTGCTCTCCCGTCGGATCTCCGACCTGACCGAGCACCTCAAGACCCACAAGCACGACCACCACTCCCGTCGTGGCCTGCTGATCCTGGTCGGTCAGCGCCGCCGCCTTCTCCAGTACCTGGCGAAGAAGGACATCCAGCGCTTCCGTACGCTGGTCGACCGCCTCGGCATCCGCCGTGGTGCGGCGGGCGCCAAGTAGGACGCCGTGAAGGGAGCGGTTCCCGGTAGCACCCGGGGACCGCTCCCTTCGTCGTACACACGGAAACGTGCGGAGTGTCACTCACGCTTTGTAGTGTGGTAGCACAACGCAATACGCACGACACAGAACGACGTACGGCACAGAACGACGTACGACACAGAACGAGGAGAAGCGCACCTCGCCGCCGCCGGTCCTCGGTAGTGGCCCCCGGGGGATGCGAGCCCCGGGTGCTTCGATCGAAGACCGGCCCGCACCAGACGGAGCGCTTCTCCGCCACCGTCCCCCTGCCACACGGGCAGCCAAGGGACGAAAGACGATACGTAACGGAGAAAACGCTAGTGGAGAACGAGACCCACTACGCCGAGGCCGTCATCGACAACGGTCCCTTCGGCACCCGCACCATCCGCTTCGAGACCGGCCGCCTGGCCAAGCAGGCAGCCGGTTCCGCCGTGGCGTACCTGGACGACGACACCATGGTGCTGTCGGCCACCACCGCCTCCAAGAACCCCAAGGACCAGCTCGACTTCTTCCCGCTCACGGTGGACGTCGAGGAGCGGATGTACGCCGCCGGCAAGATCCCCGGCAGCTTCTTCCGCCGTGAGGGCCGTCCCTCCGAGGACGCCATCCTCACCTGCCGCCTGATCGACCGCCCGCTGCGCCCGTCCTTCAAGAAGGGCCTGCGCAACGAGATCCAGGTCGTCTGCACGGTCATGGCGCTCAACCCCGACCACCTGTACGACGTCGTGGCGATCAACGCCGCGTCCGCGTCCACGCAGCTGGCCGGCCTGCCCTTCTCCGGCCCGATCGGCGGCGTCCGCGTCGCGCTGATCCGCGGCCAGTGGGTCGCGTTCCCGACGCACACCGAGCTCGAGGACGCCGTCTTCGACATGGTCGTCGCCGGTCGCGTCCTGGAGGACGGCGACGTCGCGATCATGATGGTCGAGGCCGAGGCCACCGAGAAGACCATCAAGCTGGTCGAGGGTGGCACCGAGGCGCCGACCGAGGAGGTCGTCGCCGCCGGTCTGGAGGCCGCCAAGCCCTTCATCAAGGTCCTGTGCCGCGCCCAGTCCGACCTCGCCGCCAAGGCCGCCAAGCCGACCGGCGAGTTCCCGATCTTCCTGGACTACCAGGACGACGTCCTGGAGGCGCTGACCGCCGCGGTCAAGCCCGAGCTCGCCCAGGCGCTCACCATCGCCGGCAAGCAGGAGCGCGAGGCCGAGCTGGACCGCGTCAAGGGGCTCGCCGCCGAGAAGCTCCTGCCGGAGTTCGAGGGCCGCGAGAAGGAGATCTCCGCCGCGTACCGCTCGCTGACCAAGACCCTGGTCCGTGAGCGCGTCATCAAGGAGAAGAAGCGCATCGACGGCCGTGGCGTGACGGACATCCGTACGCTCGCCGCCGAGGTCGAGGCGATCCCGCGGGTGCACGGCTCCGCGCTGTTCGAGCGTGGCGAGACCCAGATCCTGGGCGTCACCACCCTCAACATGCTCCGCATGGAGCAGCAGCTGGACACCCTCTCCCCGGTGACCCGCAAGCGCTACATGCACAACTACAACTTCCCGCCGTACTCCACCGGTGAGACCGGCCGCGTCGGCTCCCCGAAGCGCCGCGAGATCGGCCACGGCGCCCTCGCCGAGCGCGCGCTCGTGCCGGTGCTGCCCTCGCGCGAGGAGTTCCCCTACGCGATCCGCCAGGTGTCCGAGGCCCTCGGCTCCAACGGCTCGACGTCCATGGGCTCGGTCTGCGCCTCCACCATGTCGCTGCTGAACGCCGGTGTGCCGCTGAAGGCCCCGGTCGCCGGTATCGCCATGGGCCTGATCTCCCAGGAGATCGACGGCGAGACGCACTACGTCACCCTCACCGACATCCTCGGTGCCGAGGACGCCTTCGGCGACATGGACTTCAAGGTCGCCGGCACCAAGGAGTTCGTGACCGCCCTCCAGCTCGACACCAAGCTGGACGGCATCCCGGCCTCCGTCCTGGCCGCGGCCCTCAAGCAGGCCCGCGACGCCCGCCTGCACATCCTCGACGTGATGATGGAGGCCATCGACCGGCCCGACGAGATGAGCCCGCACGCTCCGCGGATCATCACCGTCAAGATCCCGGTCGACAAGATCGGCGAGGTCATCGGCCCCAAGGGCAAGATGATCAACCAGATCCAGGAGGACACGGGCGCCGAGATCACCATCGAGGACGACGGCACGATCTACATCGGTGCCGCCGACGGTCCCTCGGCGGAGGCCGCCCGCGCCACGATCAACGGCATCGCCAACCCGACGATGCCCGAGGTCGGCGAGCGCTACCTGGGTACGGTCGTCAAGACGACCACCTTCGGTGCGTTCGTCTCCCTGCTGCCCGGCAAGGACGGTCTGCTGCACATCTCGCAGATCCGCAAGCTCGCCGGCGGCAAGCGCGTGGAGAACGTCGAGGACGTCCTCGGTGTGGGCCAGAAGGTCCAGGTCGAGATCGCCGAGATCGACTCCCGCGGCAAGCTCTCCCTCGTTCCGGTGATCGAGGGCGAGGAAGGCGACGAGCAGGACAAGGACGACGCCGAGCAGTGACGTCCCGTAGCTCCAAGGCGACGGCCCGCACCTCTCCGGAGGCGCGGGCCGTCGCCCGTACCCAAACCCTCATCAAGGGGCAGAACGGCATCGGCACCGTCCGCAAGACCACCCTCCCGGGCGGCCTGCGCATCGTCACCGAGACCCTGCCCTCGGTCCGCTCCGCGACCTTCGGTATCTGGGCGCACGTCGGCTCCCGCGACGAGACCCCGGCCCTGAACGGCGCCACGCACTACCTGGAGCACCTGCTCTTCAAGGGCACCCACCGGCGCAGCGCGCTGGACATCTCCTCCGCCGTCGACGCCGTCGGCGGCGAGATGAACGCGTTCACGGCCAAGGAGTACACGTGCTACTACGCGCGCGTGCTCGACACCGACCTGCCGCTCGCCATCGACGTCGTGTGCGACATGCTCACCGGCTCGCTGATCCTCGAGGAGGACGTCGACGTCGAACGCGGCGCGATCCTCGAAGAGATCGCCATGACCGAGGACGACCCGGGCGACTGTGTGCACGACCTGTTCGCGCACACCATGTTCGGCGACAACGCGCTGGGCCGCCCGGTCCTCGGCACGGTCGACACGGTCAACGCCCTCACCGCCGACCGCATCCGCCGCTTCTACCGCAAGCACTACGACCCCACCCACCTGGTGGTCGCCTGCGCCGGCAACATCGACCACAACAAGGTCGTACGACAGGTCCGCGCGGCCTTCGAGAAGGCGGGCGCCCTCACGGCCCTGGACGTGCAGCCCATCGCCCCGCGCGACGGCAGCCGTACGATCCGCACCTCCGGCAAGGTCGAGCTGCTCGGCCGCAAGACCGAGCAGGCGCACGTCGTCCTCGGCATGCCGGGCCTGGCCCGCACCGACGACCGCCGCTGGGCGATGGGCGTGCTCAACACCGCCCTCGGCGGTGGCATGTCGTCCCGCCTGTTCCAGGAAGTCAGGGAGAAGCGGGGCCTCGCCTACAGCGTGTACTCGTACACCTCCGGCTTCGCCGACTGCGGCCTGTTCGGCGTGTACGCCGGCTGCCGTCCGAGCCAGGTGCACGACGTGCTGCGGATCTGCCGCGACGAACTCGACCACGTCGCCGCGAACGGCCTCACCGACGACGAGATCGCCCGCGCCATCGGCCAGCTCCAGGGATCGACCGTCCTCGGGCTGGAGGACACCGGCGCGCTGATGAACCGCATCGGCAAGAGTGAGCTGTGCTGGGGCGAGCAGATGTCCGTCGACGACATGCTGGACCGGATAGCTGCGGTCACCCCGGACGAGGTCCGCTCGGTCGCCCGCGACATCCTGGGACAGCGCCCGTCGCTCTCGGTCATCGGCCCGCTGAAGGACAAGCAGGCCGCGCGGCTGCACGACGCCGTCGCCTAACCACCTCCCGGTCACTCCCAAAGGAAGCAAGAGATGAGCAAGCTGCGCGTGGCGGTCCTCGGTGCCAAGGGCCGGATCGGGTCCGAGGCGGTGAGGGCGGTCGAGGCCGCCGAGGACATGGAGCTGGTCGCCGCCCTCGGCCGGGGCGACACGCTTCAGGCGCTGACGGCGGCCGGCGCCCAGGTCGCCGTGGAGCTGACCACCCCGGACTCCGTCATGGACAACCTCGACTTCTGCGTGCGCCACGGCATCCACGCGGTCGTCGGTACGACGGGCTGGACCGAGGAGCGCCTCGCGCAGCTGAAGGAGTGGCTCGGCCGCTCCCCGCAGACCGGCGTGCTGATCGCGCCGAACTTCTCCATCGGCGCCGTCCTGACGATGAAGTTCGCGCAGATCGCCGCGCCGTACTTCGAGTCGGTCGAGGTCGTCGAGCTGCACCACCCGAACAAGGTGGACGCCCCGAGCGGTACGGCGACCCGCACCGCCCAGCTCATCGCCGAGGCCCGCCGGGCGGCCGGCACGGCCCCGGCGCCGGATGCCACGGTGACCGCCCTGGACGGCGCCCGGGGCGCCAGCGTCGCCGGTGTCCCGGTCCACGCCGTCCGGCTGCGCGGCCTCCTGGCCCACCAGGAGGTGCTGCTCGGCGGCGAGGGGGAGACCCTGACCATCCGCCACGACTCCCTGCACCACAGCAGCTTCATGCCCGGCATCCTGCTCGGCGCCCGCCGCGTGGTCTCCGCTCCCGGCCTCACCCTGGGCCTGGAAAACTTCCTCGACCTGAGCTGAAACCGTCCTGCGATGCGCGCGAAGATCACTTACCTCGTCACGGCCGCCGTCCTGGTCTTCTATTTCGTCCTGGTCGGCAGCCGCGGCGTGATGCTCATAGAGAACGGCACGGTCGTCACCGTCACCTTCGGGGTCGCGGTGCTGATCCTGCCCGTCATCGGCCTGTGGTTCCTGTGGAAGAACACCCAGTTCGTCCGCAGGGCCAACGCTCTGGCCGCCGAACTGGACGCCGAGGGCGCACTGCCCGTGGACGAGCTGAAGCGGACTCCCAGCGGCCGTATCGACCGCGACTCGGCCGACGAGGTCTTCGCCAAGCGCCGGGCCGAGACCGAAGCCTCCCCCGACGACTGGCGCTGCTGGTTCCGGCTCGCCGTGGCCTACCACGACGCCCGCGACACCCCCCGCGCCCGCAAGGCCATGCAAAGGGCCATCGCCCTGCACGACGGAAAGCCGGCCGGGGCCTAGGCCCTGGCCCTCATCGCCCGGGAATGCTGCCCCCGCCGTCCACGCCGAGCTGCTGCCCGGTGACGAACCCGGCGTCCTCGCTCAGCAGGAAGGCGATCGCCGCGGCCACCTCCTCCGGGCGGCCGAGGCGTCCCGCGGGCACCGAACGCAGCACCCTGGCCTCTTCCGCACCGCCCACGGGGTGCGAGGCGCGGAAGAGGTCGGTCTCCACCGGACCGGGAGCCACCGCGTTGACCGTCACCCCGTCCGCCGCCAGTTCCAGCGCCCAGGTCCGGGTCAGCCCCACCAGCGCGCTCTTGGCAGCCGCGTAGCTGCTGCGCCGGCGCGCGCCGTGCACCGAGCGGCTCGTCACATTGACGATCCGGCCCCAGCCGCGCTCCCGCATCCCGCCGACGCAGGCCTGGGTGACCTGTACGGCGGCGCGCACGTTCAGGTCGTACACGGCCTGCAGGGTGTCGAGCCTGATCTCGCCGAGCGGTTCCGGCACGGCGATGCCGACGTTGTTGACGACGGCGTCCACGTGCTCCGCACGCGTCACGCCCGCCAGCCACTCCCGCGTGGCCTCCGCATCGGCGAGGTCGCAGGAGTACAGCTCGCCCGGGAAATCACCGGCAGGGGCGCCGCGGGCGACTCCCAGCACCCGGTGCCCCGAGGCGGCGAGACGGTGCGCGGTGGCCAGTCCGATCCCCTTCGACGCTCCGGTGATCAGCACGGTACGTCCGGACAACAGCGGTCTCCCTTCCTCGCGCGTGAACACCCCGTTCTCGTGCGTGAACACCCCGCGGCCGATCCCGGCACCGTTCCCGCGTGCCGTGTCCGCGGTCGGGTGCGGCGAAGGGGCCGCTCCGCAGCACGGCGGACCGGCCCCTCGGGTTCGTCCGGGGTCAGTGGTTGTGGTTCTCCGCCGCCCACGCCTCCACCGTGTCCGCGGCACGGTCGAAGGCGGCCGGGCGGCTCAGGAAGTCCAGCGAGTGCGTGGTCAGCAGCGGCGGGGTGTCCCCGGCCCGCCGGTCCTTGCGCACCAGCACCAGTGCCTGCCCCTGTACCGTCCTCGGCAGCCCCAGCCAGCGCACCGGCTGCTGCACCGTGCGCACCGAGACGACCCGGGCCCAGGGCGCCGTACGCGTCACCAGGAAGCCGACGTGACGCAGTCCCCGCCCGCTCACCCACACGCCCATGCGCAGCAGCCGCAGTGCGCCCGCGATCAACACGAGCCCCGCGGTCAGGACCGCGCCGGCCGAGGACAGCGAGCCGGTCAGGGCGATGAGCACCGCTGCGAACAGCACGAAGGAGGCCAGCAGCAGCACCAGCGCCGCGGCACCCACACGCCAGGGACCGAGGCGGTAGGGACGCCGCCAGCGCTCACGGTCGTCGTAGGGCAGGGCGCTCTCGGAAGGGGCCTCGAAGGCGCGGTCGGCCGTCAGGAAGGACAGGGGCACGGCTGGTCCTCACTCGCTCCTCGCGTGGGCTGTGCCCGGTGAGGCTATCCGCCGGTGTTCCCGCTCACCACCCTCGGGCGGCCGGAAGAGTCAGTGGCCCTGGGAGGCCTGGGACTGCTGCGTCGGCGTGCCGGTCGGCGTGGACATCGCCGGCATACCGATGATCAGGGCTCCCACCAGCCCGGCGACGATCGTCAGTCCCAGCAGCCAACGCCCGGCTATCTCCCCGAACGACGCCCGCGGACGGGGTGGGGGAGTGACATTGCTACGGAATCGGTCCGCCTCGGCCAGGAAGGCGAAGGGTACGGGCTCGCGCCGACGGAACATCGGGGGTGTGTCTCCTTTCGGGGTCGAACGAGCAGGCCTCACCGGTACAGACGCTCGAGTGACACAAAAGGTGCCCATGTCGGAAAAAATCCGTGGTGAGATTTTTGAGGTGAGGTACTGCCGTGGCCCGGGCGGGTGCCCCGTAAGGTGGGCGCAAACCACAGCTGTGATGGGAAGGACCCCAACCCCCGTGACCACCCCCGAGTCGTCGCTCACGTTCCGCAGTGACGTCGCTGTCGAGCTGGTGAAGTCCAGCGCTTCGGACGCCGACGTCCTCTTCGCCGCCCGCGTCTCCACCGCGGGCGAGCAGTCCCTGGACGAGCTGAAGAAGGACCCCGAGCGCTCCAAGGGGCTGATCAACTACCTGATGCGCGACCGGCACGGCAGCCCGTTCGAGCACAACTCGATGACGTTCTTCATCAGCGCCCCGATCTTCGTCTTCCGCGAGTTCATGCGGCACCGGGTCGGCTGGTCGTACAACGAGGAGTCCGGCCGCTACCGGGAGCTCCAGCCGGTCTTCTACGTCCCCGACACGGACCGCAAGCTGGTCCAGGAGGGCCGCCCGGGCAAGTACGTCTTCGTCGAGGGCACCCCGGCCCAGCACCAGGCGGTCAGTGGCACCCTGCGGGAGTCGTACGAGCAGGCGTACACGGCCTACCAGAAGCTCCTCGCCGAGGGCGTCGCCCGGGAAGTCGCCCGCGCGGCTCTCCCCGTCGGCCTCTACTCCTCGATGTACGCCACCTGCAACGCCCGCTCCCTGATGCACTTCCTCGGCCTGCGCACCCAGCACGAGCTGGCCAAGGTGCCGTCCTTCCCGCAGCGGGAGATCGAGATGGTCGGGGAGAAGATGGAGGCGGAGTGGGCCCGACTCATGCCGCTGACGTACGCCGCCTTCAACGCGAACGGGCGTGTGGCCCCGTAGCGAAGCCCTGTTCCCTCTTCCGGAACGGATGTACGGGTCAGCCTCGCGAAGTGTCCGTATTGCGGCATTCAGAGAAGTTCATCTAGCCTGATCAAACGGACCCGGCACTGCTTGAACCCCCGAGCAGGCAGTGCCGGGCTCCGCATTTGTCCTGACTTATCCGGCACCCCGAGGGCAGACCCCCCATTGCGTACCGAGTAGCGTGTTACCCATGGCTCCGACCTCGACTCCGCAGACCCCCTTCGGGCGGGTCCTCACCGCCATGGTCACGCCCTTCACGGCGGACGGCGCACTCGACCTCGACGGCGCGCAGCGGCTCGCCGCCCACCTGGTGGACGCAGGCAACGACGGCCTGATCGTCAACGGGACCACCGGCGAGTCCCCCACCACCAGCGATGCGGAGAAATCGGACCTGGTACGAGCCGTGGTGGAGGCGGTCGGCGACCGTGCCCACGTCGTGGCCGGTGTCGGCACCAACGACACCCACCACAGCATCGAGCTGGCCCGTGAGGCCGAGCGCATCGGCGCGCACGGCCTCCTCGTGGTCACGCCGTACTACAACAAGCCCCCGCAGGAGGGCTTGTACCGGCACTTCACGGCCGTCGCCGACACCACCGGCCTGCCGGTGATGCTGTACGACATCCCCGGCCGCAGCGGCGTCCCGATCAACACCGAGACCCTGGTCCGGCTCGCCGAGCACCCCAGGATCGTCGCCAACAAGGACGCCAAGGGCGACCTCGGCCGCGCCAGCTGGGCCATCGCCCAGTCCGGCCTCGCCTGGTACTCCGGCGACGACATGCTGAACCTCCCGCTGCTCTCCGTGGGCGCGGTCGGCTTCGTATCGGTCGTCGGCCACCTCGTCACCCCCGACCTGCGCGCCCTCGTCGACGCGTACGTCTCCGGTGACGTCGCCAAGGCCACGGAGATCCACCAGAAGCTGCTCCCGGTCTACACGGGCATGTTCCGCACCCAGGGCGTCATGACCACCAAGGCCGCGCTCGCCCTCCAGGGCCTGCCCGCAGGCCCGCTGCGCTCGCCCATGGTCGAGTGCTCACCCGAGGAGATCGCCCAGCTCAAGATCGATCTTGCTGCGGGCGGGGTACAGCTCTGACAACAGACTTGGCACCACCCAGGCTTCACAACTGAAGAACAACAGAAGAGGCGGGCCACCGGTGCCCCCAACCCCACAACGACAACTGCTTCTGCACGAACGTCATGCGCGCCACGTGCCCGACCGGTACGTGGCGCGCGTGGTGAGGAGAGTCTTTTGAGTCATCCGCATCCCGAACTCGGCCCGCCCCCGCCGCTCCCTGAGAGCGGCCTGCGGGTCACCCCGCTCGGCGGTCTCGGCGAGATCGGCCGAAACATGACGGTCTTCGAGTACGGCGGCCGCCTCCTGATCGTCGACTGCGGAGTGCTCTTCCCCGAGGAGGAGCAGCCCGGAATCGACCTGATCCTGCCGGACTTCTCGTCCATCCGGGACCGCCTCGACGACATCGAGGGCATCGTCCTCACGCACGGCCACGAGGACCACATCGGCGGCGTCCCGTTCCTGCTCCGCGAGAAGCCGGACATCCCGCTGATCGGCTCCAAGCTGACCCTCGCCCTCATCGAGGCCAAGCTCCAGGAGCACCGGATCCGTCCGTACACCCTCGAGGTGGCGGAGGGGAACCGCGAGCGCATCGGCCCCTTCGACTGCGAGTTCATCGCCGTCAACCACTCCATCCCGGACGCGCTGGCCGTCGCCATCCGCACCCCCGCAGGCATGGTGGTGCACACGGGCGACTTCAAGATGGACCAGCTCCCACTGGACAACCGCCTCACCGACCTCCACGCGTTCGCGCGGCTGAGCGAGGAAGGCATCGACCTCCTCCTCACCGACTCCACGAACGCCGAGGTCCCCGGCTTCACCCCGCACGAGCGCGACATCTCCAACGTGCTGCGCCAGGTGTTCGCCGGCGCCCGCAAGCGGATCATCGTGGCGAGCTTCGCCAGCCACGTCCACCGCATCCAGCAGATCCTGGACGCGGCCCACGAGTACGGCCGCCGGGTCGCCTTCGTCGGCCGCTCCATGGTCCGCAACATGGGCATCGCGCGGGACCTCGGCTACCTGAAGGTCCCGCCGGGCCTGGTGGTCGACGTGAAGACGCTGGACGACCTGCCGGACCACGAGGTGGTCCTGGTCTGCACGGGATCCCAGGGCGAACCGATGGCGGCCCTGTCCCGCATGGCCAACCGCGACCACCAGATCCGCATCGTCGAGGGCGACACGGTGATCCTGGCGTCGTCGCTCATCCCCGGCAACGAGAACGCGGTCTACCGCGTGATCAACGGCCTGACCCGCTGGGGCGCCAACGTCGTCCACAAGGGCAACGCCAAGGTGCACGTTTCCGGGCACGCGTCCGCGGGCGAGTTGCTGTACTTCTACAACATCTGCCGCCCCAAGAACCTGATGCCGGTACACGGGGAGTGGCGCCATCTGCGGGCGAACGCGGAGCTCGGCGCTCTGACGGGCGTCCCGCACGACCAGATCGTCATCGCCGAGGACGGCGTCGTGGTCGACCTGGTCGAGGGCAAGGCCAAGATCTCCGGCAAGGTCCAGGCCGGTTACGTCTACGTCGACGGGCTCTCCGTCGGCGACGTAGGTGAGCCGGCCCTCAAGGACCGCAAGATCCTCGGCGACGAGGGCATCATCTCGGTCTTCGTGGTCGTGGACTCGTCCACCGGCAAGATCACCGGTGGTCCGCACATCCAGGCGCGTGGCTCCGGCATCGAGGACTCGGCCTTCGCCGACGTCGTCCCGAAGATCACCGAGGCGCTGGAGCGGTCCGCCCAGGACGGCGTCGTGGAGCCCCACCAGCTCCAGCAGCTGGTCCGGCGCAGCCTCGGCAAGTGGGTCTCGGACACCTATCGCCGCAGGCCGATGATCCTCCCGGTGGTCGTGGAGGTCTGACGTCCGTCGGAGCTTCACCCGAGCGGGGCGCCTCGATTTGCATCGGGGCGCCCCGCTCCAGTACGTTTACGGCTCCGCCCAGCCGGGAACCCCAGCACTTCATGCGCTGGACACGAGTGCCCGGTGCGGGTGGGAAAACCGACTCAGAACTTCTGATAAAGTCGGAACCGCTGGAAAGGAAACCGCGAAACAAACGCGGGAGCCTGGAAAGCGCCGAGGAAATCGGATCGAAAAGGTCTGATAGAGTCGGAAACACCGAAGGGAAGCCCGGAGGAAAGCCCGAGAGGGTGAGTACAAAGGAAGCGACCGTTCCTTGAGAACTCAACAGCGTGCCAAAAATCAACGCCAGATATGTTGATACCCCGTCCGTCGGAGTGATCCGATGGTCGAGGTTCCTTTGAAAAACACAGCGAGGACGCTGTGAACAGTCGGATCATTCCTCTGACTGTTCCGCTCTCGTGTGTGTGCACCGGCTGAATTAATTTTCTGGCCGAGTAAACATTCACGGAGAGTTTGATCCTGGCTCAGGACGAACGCT